>JACKDM010000026.1 GCA_020633515.1 Myxococcales bacterium | reverse complement strand
TGACGCCGCGAGGACTTCGAGCTCGTCCTACCTGAGAGACGAGGGGGGAAGGATCGAGTAACAGACGCTCGCCATTCATCGAGCCAAGATCGACTCACGTCGGTCGTTCGTAGTGCCAGAGGCTACCAGCAGGTACAGATTCGCCGGTCCACCGACAACGGGGGCTGAGAGCGACCGTCTCCGGGGCCTTCACCGAGGGGCGCAGATTCCGCCGGTCTACCGTAGCTGGAGGCTGGGAAGCGGACCGTCCGCTATCGGTTAGTGGCATCCTGATCCGGCTGACGCAGTCCTTCGCATGAGCGATGACGACGCGCGAGGTCTGCGATTCGACCTTTGAGAAGAGGTGCGTCTCGGTGCTCCATTGCTCGGCCGCCCCTCTTGCGTCTGCGGGACACGACAGTCTGCGCCGTGGATATCCATCGGCCCGCTTGCGGTCGATGGGGAACGGCCGACGTGCATCCAAACGATCCCATGCCGTCGCCGTGGGTATGCGTCGAGCCATCGACTTCACTGCGTTAGCACCGCGCGCGTCGCGTAGGCGCTCGCTTCGTGACAGCATTGGGTCGATGTCGATGCTATCGGCGCCGGCTTCGACGCGATGCAGCTTCGCGGTGGGCTCGGGAAGGTTCGTGCGCACGTAGATCGCGGCGACGTAGCCGGTGACCCCGCCGGGGCCGGCGATGCGATACCAGCCGCCGCGGACCTCGGCGACGACTTGCACTCGGGTGTTGAACGCAAGCTCGGCGACGACGTTGGCGGCCGCGGTGTCGGGGCTCGATCGCAGCCGGAGCGGCTGCTTGCCATCATGGGCGACGAGGCCGATCTTGTGGCAGGGCTTCTCTTCGGCAGCAGTGGCCTTCCGGTCGGCGGCCAAGGCGGCACGGATGTCATTGGCCTGCCCGCGGATCGAAGCGGAGCGGGCGTGCGCGGCGTCGAATGACGCCGCGAAGGATGGCTCGTGGGAGGCACCGGGCTCAGCGAGGCATTGCCCGGCGCGCGCATGGGATGACTCGAACTCGGCCATTGCTGCCTCCGCGGGGTGCTCCGATCCAGGTCGAATGCCAGCCATGGCTGGGCAGCCTGGACAGACGGACGATAGCGGCGGTGAGGAGGGGGCTCAAGGTGGGGCGGAGTTGAAATGCTTTCAAAACATAGACCTTGACATCGGCCAGATCGCCCCGGACAGGGGCGTCGTCACGCGCCGATGAGCGCCGCGCGGGTTGGTTGCTGGCCGGGGCGAGCCGAATGATCGGCTTCATGTGCCCGCCGATGGCGACGGATCGGCCGCCGAGATGTTCCGGTTGATGTTCCAGAAACAGGCGGAAACAGGGGTCAGCGAGGGGGAATGGAGGGTACGGCCGAAACGGTCGAAGTGCGCGAAAGCATTGCCAGATCCGCGAGCCCGCCGGGTTTTCGCGAGAGGGTGTGATGGTTGAAGTAGATCAGCACCATCGCGCCGATGATCGCGAGCATCATCGCGACCGCGATCGCGAGGTTGGGCACGAAGATGCCTTCGCCGTACTCGCGCACCGTGCGCTGCACGAAGAGGCCGTAGAGGAAGATCCCGACGAACATGCCGAGGGTGAGCTGGTTGCCGCGATCCTGCATCAGCTCGCCCGGCAGCCGCGGCCCGTACTGGCTCGAAGCGAGCGTCAGCGTCACCACCGTGATCGAGAACGCGACGCCGGCGACGGTCATGATCGAGCTCGACAGCGTCGACAGGATCGCCCGCCCCCCGTCGGCGCTCGTGATGCGGAACCACATCGGCCAGAAGTCTTCGGCGGTGTTCGCGTCGATCCGCACCGTCACGACCGCCAGCAACATGCCCGCGAACGCGATCAGCAGCGGGATGAACCACATGCTGTCGCGGACGCGCTCCCACCGCTGCTTGATGTAGGCGAACATGGGACTTGGAGTCGGCGCCCGGCGACTCAGTCACGCTCGGCGGCTCACACCCGGAGATCCACGCCGGCCGCGGGCCCGGATCGCGTCGCGGCCGGTCCGACGCGGGTGCGCGCGCTCAGCGCAGCCCGAGCAGCGTGCGCACCCGCTTGGCCTCGTCGGCGTCGAAGCGCGCGGCGAGCAGCGCGTCGCGGGTGGTGTCATCGACCCCCGCGCTCTCGGCCGCGAAGGCATCGACCCGCGCCTGCCAGGCCGCCCGCCGGGCGTCGAGCGCCGCGAGCCGATCGGCCGCCGCGGCGCCGACCCGCTCGACCCGCAGCGCCCGGATGGCATCGGGCGAGGCCCCGGTCGCGCGCAGCGTCACCTCCAGCTCACGCAGCGCCTCGGGCGCCCGCGCGGCGCGGCTCGCGACGGCGTCGGCCTCGCTCTGGTGCATGAACATCGCCGCGAACTGCATGCGCCGCGCGGCCTCGCCGGGCTCGCCGTTCATCGCGCGCTTCATCGCGATCGCGTCCTCGACGAGGCGGTCGTCCTCGGCGAAGAGCGGGTGGTCGCCGACGGTCTCGGCGCGCGCCTGCCGCACCCGCGCGAGCAGCTCGGCGCCGTCGGCCGCCGGGCCGGCCTTCTCGATCGCGGCGTCGAAGCGGCGGCGGTACTCGCAGTAGGCCTCGTACCACGCCATCACCGACGCCGCCGAGTCACCGAGCCGCAGCGCCTCGCGCTCGACGAGCGCTTGTCGCGCGACGTCGTCGATCTCGCCCTCGGTCGTCAGGAAGTAGTCGAAGAGCCGCACCGCGTCGGCGTCGAGCACGAAGCGCCCGGCCGGATCGAGGTTGAGGCGCCCGTCGACGTCGGTCCCCATCAGCGACTGCGGCCGCTCGGCGATCACCTCGTCGACCGCCTCGCCGCCCGCGCAGCCCGCGGCGAGCATCAGCAGCGCGCAGCCCGTCACCCATCTACGCAGTCTCATCGCGCGCTCCTTCACAGTCCGGCGTTCTTGAGGCGGTTGCCATGCTGGCGAAACAGCGTCAGCGGGTTGGGTCCGAAGAGGTGCCGCAGCCCGAAGAGCAGGTTGACCTCGTCGAGGTGGTTCATGCGGTAGTCGCTGCGGATGACATCACCGAGGTGCGAGCTGCACTGCCCGACGAGGCCGTCGGTGGGCTCGTCGTAGACGAGCGCGGCGAGCCCCATCATGGCATCGGAGACATCGAGGATGTTGGTCACCGGCGCGGTGCCGCTCCACGAGTAGTAGCGGATCCCACGCACGACGCGCTCGCCCTCGCCGCAGCGCGCCGCGGGCACGCCCTGCGGGTGCTCGGCGTTGAAGCGCGCCATGCCGGCGGTGCTCAGGTCTTCGAGCGCGCCGACCGCGTCCTGCGCGTGGCGGGTGCCGGTGAGCAGCGAGAGGATGCTGCCGAGGCTGTTGGCGAAGAACGAGACCGCGCCCTCGGTGAACGAGCCCTCGCGGATGTTCGCGCGCAGGAAGTCGGCGAGCTCGGCGCCCTTGTTGGGGCTGCCGACGGTGGTCACCGAGGCGACGAGGTCGGGCCGCACCGACGCGACATAACGCGCGTCGAGGCCGCCGTGGCTGTGGCCGATGAGGTTGACCTTGCCCGATCCGTCGATGGCGACGATCTCTTCGATCTGCCCGAGCAGCGACTCGCCACGCAGCGCGGTGGTCGAGAACTGCGGCACCGTCGTGATGTAGACCCGCGCCCCGCAGCCGCGCAGCTCGGCGGGGACGCGGTGCCAGTACTCGATGACACCGAAGATGTCGTCGAAGCCGCTCATGCCATGCGCGAGCACGATCGGGTGGCGGGTGCGGCAGTAGTCATCGGCGGCGGCGACCGCGGGCAGTCCCATCACGAGCAGGGTCGCGATGAGGGCGGCGGTCGCGCGGCGGCGCAGGGTCTTCGGCATGGCGGCACTCCGGCTGGTCGCGGCGGGCCTGTTCGCAAGGGGCGTTCCAAGCGCGCGCGGGGCAGGGGAGGGGCGCGGCGTGCAGTGGGGGTGGGTGGATTCCGTTCGGGTTGCGGGCGGTGAGGCGGCGCGGTGAGACATGGAGAGCACGGTGCGACCCCGAGAGCCCACCTGCACGATGACGGACGGGCGCTCCGATACCAACGCAACGATGCCATCGGAGCGATGCCATCGGAGCGATGCCATCGGAGCGATGCCATCACCATGGCATCGCCCCATCACATCGGCTCGAGCGGCCCCACCCGAGCGACGGCCTGCTTCCAGCCATCGCGCGCCTCGACGCGGTCGAGCCAGCCCTTGATGCGCGGGTACTTGCCGAGATCGACCCGCCCCTGCGCGGCCTGGAGCGGAAAGCTCATCTGGATGTCGGCGGCGGTGAAGGCATCGCCGGCGAACCAAGGCTGCTTCGCGAGCGTCGCCTCGATGAAGTCGAGCTGCGCGGCGAGGCTCGGGCCGAGGTAGTTCTGCTCGACGGCGGTCGCGAAGATCTTGCCGATCGGGCGCAGGAAGAACGGGATCGGCTTGCCGCTCAGCCGCCCGAAGACGAGCTTCATCACGAGCAGGGGCATCATCGAGCCCTCGGCGAAGTGCAGCCAGTAGGTGTAGGCGCGGCGGGCCTCGGTGCCGTCGTCGGGGCGCAGGCGGCCGCCGCCGTGCTGCTCGATGAGGTATTCGATGATCGCGCCCGACTCGGCGACGGTGACGCCGTCGTCGGTGATGACCGGCGACTTGCCGAGCGGGTGGACCTTCTCGAGCGACGCCGGGGCGAGCATGTTGGGCGGCTGGCGCTGATAGCGCTCGACCTGATAGGCGAGGCCGAGCTCTTCGAGCAGCCACGCGATGCGCTGCGAGCGGGAGTTTTCGAGGTGGTGCAGGGTGATCATGAGGCTCCGATCGCGGGGCGTTGATGCCATCGCGCGATGGCATCCGGTTTTGGCATCCGGCGAGGGATCAGCCGGGCGCGTAGAGGTGGTTGACGTAGTCCTGCACCTGTCGGTCGCTGTGGAACTGCGGGGTCACGGTGCGGATCGCGGCCTTCATCATGTGCAGCCAGCGGCGGGGCAGGCCGGCGGCGTCGCGCTCGTAGTAGAGCGGGATGACGTCGCGCTCGAGGCGGCAGTACAGGCTGTCGGCGTCGGCGGCGTCCTGCGCCTCGGCGCTCGGGTAGCCGCGGGTGTCGCCGATGGTCCAGCCGTTGTCGCCGCGGTAGCCCTCGGGCCACCAGCCGTCGAGGATGGAGAGGTTGAGGCCGCCGTTCATGCCGACCTTCATCCCGCTCGTGCCGCTCGCCTCCTTGGGGCGGCGCGGGTTGTTGAGCCACACGTCGACGCCCTGCACCAGCGCGCGGCCGAGCTCGATGTCATAGTCTTCGATGAGCAGCACCCGCCCGGCGAGCGGGTCGCTCTGCGTGGCCTTGTAGACGGCGCGCACGAGCGCCTGCCCGGCGACGTCGGCGGGGTGGGCCTTGCCCGCGAAGAGGACCTGCACCGGGCCCGGCGCGCGGTCGAGGATCGCGAGCAGGCGGGCCATGTCGCTGAAGAGCAGATCGGCGCGCTTGTAGGGCGCGAAGCGGCGGGCGAAGCCGATGGTGAGCGCGTCGGGGTCGAGGCGATCGGTCCACGGCAAGAGCCCGAGGCGCTCGCGGCGGGCGGCCTCGCGGGCGCGGGCGAGGGTGAAGAGCGCGCGCTTGTGGTCCTGGTGTACCGCCCACAGCGCCTCGTCGGGCACGGCGTCGACCTGCTTCCACGAGGGCGCGGTCGAGGGCCGGTCGCGCCAGCCGGCGGGCAGGTGCGCGTCGAGGAGCCGCGCGAGCGCCGGAGCCTGCCAGCTCGGGGCGTGCACGCCGTTGGTGACGCTCGTGATCGGGACCTCGCCCTCGGGGATGTCGCCCCAGAAGCGGCCGAACATCTGCCGCGAGACCTCGCCGTGCAGCGCGGCGACGCCGTTGAGGTGGTCGCAGGTGTGCAGCGCGAGCAGCGTCATGTTGAACGGCGCCTGCGCGGCGCGCTCCCCGGGCCAGCGGCCGAGCGCGAGCAAGGCGTCGCGGTCGAGGCCGAGCGCGTCGGCGAACGGGCGCAGGTGGCTCCAGGCGAGCTCGGGCGCGAAGCGGTCGTGGCCCGCCTCGACCGGGGTGTGGGTGGTGAAGACGCTGTCGCCGCGGATCCGCCCGATCGCGTCGTCGAGCCCGGTGACGCCGCCCGCGGCGTAGACCTCGCGCAGCCGCTCGAGCTGGAGGAACGACGAGTGCCCCTCGTTGAGGTGGAAGACCGTCGGCGCGAGCCCCATCGCCCGCAGCGCGCGGAGGCCGCCGACGCCGAGCACGAGCTCCTGCCGGATCCGGGTCTCGGGGCCGCCGCCGTAGAGGCGCGCGGTGATCTCGCGCAGGTGCGGCGGGTTGTCGTCGACGTCGGTGTCGAGCAGGTAGAGGTCGACCCGGCCGACGCGCACCCGCCAGACCGCGACCTGCGCTGCTTCGCCGGCGATCGGCACCTCGATCCGCAGCGGCCGGCGGCCGGGGCCGAGCACCGGGCGGCAGGCGAGCGCGTCGAAGTCGTAGGTCTCGTAGACGGCGACCTGCGCGCCCTCGGCGTCGAGCTGCTGGTGCACGTAGCCGTTGCGGTAGAGCAGCCCGACCGCGACGAAGGGCAGGCCGAGGTCGCTCGCGCTCTTGACGTGGTCGCCGCTGAGGATCCCGAGGCCGCCGGAGTAGTTGGGCAGCGACTCGTGGATGCCGTACTCGGCGGAGAAGTAGCCGACGAGGCCGACACCGTCCCGGGCGCGGATGGGGCGGCCGGCGAGCGCGTGCCAGGTGTCGGGCTCGGCGAGGTAGCGCTCGCGGGCGGCCTCGAGCGCGGCGAGCGCGGTGAGCGCGGCGCCGGGATCGGCGGGGTCGAAGGCGGCGAGGCGATCGGCGAGCGCGCCGTCGGCTTCGAGGCGGGCGAGCATCGCGACGGGGTTGTGGCCGGTCGCGCGCCACAGCGTCGGGTCGAGCCGGCGCCAGAGCTCGGGCCCGTCGGGCTGCCAGCACCACCACAGGTCGCCGGCCATCGCGCGCAGGCGGGCCGCGGTCTTCTCGGCGTCGGCGATCACACGCTCACTCCGGTTGGTGACTCACGGCTGGGAGTCTGAACGATCACCGGGGGCGTCGACAAGGGGGGCGGGTGTCGGTAGCGTGACGCGGTCGAACCGCCCCCGCGCCACCCGGAGAGCCCGTGACCGCCCTCATCGTGAGCATCACCGTCGGCCCCGACCGCCCGCGCGGCGAGGTGCAGGCCCGGCCCACGCTCGACAACCTCGACGGCCTGCCCCGCGTGCAGCGGCGCTTCGAACGCTTCGGCGTGCGCCCGACGTGGCTGCTCGCCTGGCCCGTCGCCGCCCGCCGCGCCGCGCTCTTCGCCGACGCCTGGGCCGAGGGCCGCGGCGAGGTCGGCGCCTGCCTCCAGCCGTGGTGCACACCGCCGTTCGAGGCCAACGAAGACCGCCTCCGCGCCGTGCCCCCGAGCGCCGTCCCCGCCGCCGCCGTCGAGGCCAAGCTCGGCGCGCTCACCGACTGCATCGCCGAGCAGCTCGGCCGCCGGCCGCGGATCCACCGCGCCGCCGGCGGCGGGCTCGACGGCGCGCTCTTGCAGGCGCTCGAGCGCCGCGGCTACCTCGCCGATCTCAGCGTCACCCCGCTCGCCGACGGCCGCGGCCGCGGCGGCGTCGACTGGCGCGCGGCGCCCGGCGTGCCCTACTTCCCCGACCGTCAGCGGCCGGCGGCCCGCGGCGACAGCCCGGTGCTCGTCGTGCCCGTCACCGCCGGCCACGAGCGCCCGCTGCCGGGCTCGGTCGCCCGCGCGCTCGCCGGCCTGCCCGCGCCCGCCCGCCGCGTCCTCGCCCGCGCCGGCCTGCGCCCGGTCGTGCTCGACCCCGCCCGCCACGACGCCGCCGCGCTCTGCCGCCTCGCCGACGCCGAGGTCGCCCGCGGCGTGCCCTGCCTGCACCTCGCGATGACCTCGCGCGCGCTGCACCCCGGCTGCTCGGTGATCGCGCCCACCGCCGCCGAGGTCGAGGCGATCCTCGACCGCCTCGACGCCTTCCTCCGCCACGCCATCGACGTGCTCCGCGTGCGCCCCGAGACCGTCGGCGAGTTCGCCGCCCGCAGGCTCCTGATCGCGCCGGGCGCGCCCGCGCCCCGCCTCGCGTCGACCCCCTGACGGCGGCTGTCACCCGATGGTGGGTTGCGGAGCGGCCGCGACCCTCATACATTGCCGCGCCATGCAGCGCTCGCCCGAAGGGATCGGCTGGATCGAGGTGATCGACGAGGACCGGGTGGTGCTCGGCGCCTTCGAGAACTACGAGCCCCGCTGCCGCCGCTGCCACCGCCCCGCCGCCGCCGCGGCGCCCGACCAGCCCGACCTGCCGATCGACGGCCGCGAGCGCGCGCCGGCCCCGCACGAGCAGCCGCACCTGCCGCTCGCCGCGAAGTGACCCGCAGCCAGAGGAGGCGCCCTTGGCGTTCAAGCTCAGCGAGATCGAGCACCACTACGGCAAGAACGTGCGCGTCCTCGACGACCCGTACCTCACCACCCAGCTCGCCCGCCTCTGCGTGCCCGAGACCGGCCAGCCCCTCTTCAACACCCTGATCCGCGAGCTCTACACCAGCCTCATCCGCGCGGTGATCAACGAAGAGTTCCCCCGCCGCGCGGTCGCGCTCGACACCCGCATGAAGGCGACGACCGACAACGGCGTGTTCCGCGGCGAGATCGTCGAGCGCACGACCCCCACCGTCGTCGTCGACATCGCCCGCGCCGGCATCCTCCCGAGCCAGATCTGCTACGACACGCTCAATGGCATCCTCGACCCGCAGTGCGTGCGGCAGGACCATCTCATCATGGCGCGCACCGTCGACGCCGCCGACCAGGTCACCGGCGCCTCGATCGCCGGCAGCAAGATCGGCGGCTCGATCGACGACCGGGTGCTGCTCTTCCCCGATCCCATGGGCGCGACCGGCAACAGCCTCGCGACCGCCATGCGCGCCTACCTCGGCGCCGGCCTCGGGCGCCCGCGCAAGCTGTTGACGCTCAACCTGATCATCACCCCCGAGTTCGTGCGCACGCTCACCGCGGTCGACGCCGACGTCACCCTCTACGCGCTGCGCGTCGACCGCGGCATGTCGTCACCCGAGGTGCTCGCGACCGCGCCCGGCGCCCGCTGGGACGAAGAGCGCGGCCTCGACGAGCGGCAGTACATCGTGCCCGGCGGCGGTGGCTTCGGCGAACTCATGAACAACTCCTGGATCTGACGCGATGCCATTCTACGACCAAGACAAGCTCGAAGTGATG
Organism: Myxococcales bacterium; assembly: GCA_020633515.1. The sequence continues at coordinate 61,909 of JACKDM010000026.1, read as the reverse complement.
CTCTCCGCCGATGCCATCGCCGCGCGCATCGCCGAGATGGGACGTGCCATCGCCGATGACTATCGCGGCAAGGGCGAGGTCGTGCTCGTCGGCGTGCTCAAGGGCAGCTTCGTCTTCCTCGCCGACCTCGCGCGCGCCATCGACCTGCCGGTCGACATCGACTTCCTCGGCGTGTCGAGCTATGGCGACGGCGAAGAGACCACCGGCGAGGTGCGCGTCACCCGCGACCTCTCGCGCCCCATCGCCGGCAAGCATGTCATCCTCGTCGAAGACATCGTCGACACCGGTCTGACGATGCAGTACCTGCTCGACATGTTCCGCACCCGCCACCCGGCGACGCTGCGGATCGCGAGCCTGCTGCACAAGCCGGCGCGGGCGCGGGTCCCGATCCCGATCGACTACCTCGGCTTCACCATCCCCGACGCCTTCGTCGTCGGCTACGGGCTCGACATGGGCGGCAAGCTGCGCAACCTGCCGTTCATCGGGGTCAACCGCGGCCCCGGGCAGCCCTGGTAGCGCGCCGATGACGGTGGGCGTCGCCGACGCCGAGGGCGTCACCCGCTTCGAGGCGCGCCACACCCACGCCCCGCTCGCGCCGTCTCGCTTCGCCGCGCTCGCCGCCGAGCTCGCCGGCTGGCGCACCGTGCTCGCCCGCCTCGGGCTCGTCGGGCAGGACCCGCAGCGGTACGGCGGCGCGGGTTATGGCAACGTCTCGGCGCGGGTCGGACCCTTCCCCGGCGAGCGCGGCGCGCGGCCGTTCCTCGTCAGCGGCACCCAGACCGGCGGCAAGCCCTGCGCGACGCTCGATGACTTCGCGTGGGTGCGCACCTATGCCATCGCGCACAACCGCGTCCAGAGCGAGGGCGCGGTGCCACCGTCGAGCGAGTCGATGACCCATGGTGCCATCTACGACCTCGGCGGACACATCCGCTATGTCTTCCACGGCCACTGCCCGGTGATCTGGCGCGACGCGGCGGCGCTCGGGCTGCCGGTGAGTGATCCCACCGTCGCCTATGGCACCGTCGCCATGGCCCGCGAGATCGCGCGCCTCGCGCAGACGACCGCGCTGCTCGACCGCCGCGTGCTCGCGATGGGCGGCCACGAAGACGGCGTCATCGCCTTCGGCCGCACCGCCGCCGAGGCCGGCGCCGCGCTCGTCGAGGCGCTCGCCGCCGCCGAGGCGCGGGTGTTCGCGGCGCAGGGGAGGGCGTGCCGGTGAAGGGAGGCGCAAGGTGAGCGGGATCGAGCTGCCGATGGGATATGCCGAGGACGGCCATGGCCCGGTGGGGAGATTTCGTTTCAGGCACGAGAGCTTGCAGCGGACGGGGCAATTCTGCCAACCCGGTGGCAGAATCGACGACCCGGTCAGCCTTCGGTGGCGCCGTCCTCGCGGTCGAGCTGATCGAGCTGGAGCTGCCAGCCGCCGCTCGCGCGCCGGAGGACGCCGTGGGCGGCGACCCGCGCGCCGACCGGCACCCGCTTCTCGATCGCGCGGAAGCCGTCGATCCCCTTCTGCTGCAACACCTGGTGGTCCGCGCGCCCGAAGTCGGTGTTGCTGCGCGGCGCGAGGGTGACGGTCGCGCCGTCGGCGAGGACGAGGGTGAGGCCGTCGGCGTAGACGAGCGCGTCGCGGAGGAGCGCCTGCGCGAAGCCTTTGACCCGGCTCGCGCGGCGGAACGAGGCGCGGTAGTAGAAGGCGGCGCAGGGCTTGCCGTAGACGGGTGATTTGACGGGGGTCTCGCACTGCAACGTGCCGAAGAGCACCGCGCGGCCGGGGCGCAGCGCGGCGCCGGCTTCGATTCGGGCCGGCTTGCGGACGCCGAGGGCGTCGAGCAGGCGGGTGAGCATGGCGCGCGGGCTCCTCGCGGTGACAGCTTGGGAAGTACGAGGCGTGACGGGCGCTTGTCAACCCGGCCTCGCTTCGAAGCGCGCAGCGCGGCGGCGCACCGCGGGTCAGGCGCCGCCGGCGCCGGGGGGTCGAGCGGGCGTCGATCCGCTCACCGGGCGGTTCGACGCGTGTCCGGTGACGCCGTAACCGCCTCTCGGCGCCTCGACTCAGACTGACGAGAGCGGCACGAGGCGCCGCGCAGGAGACCCCATGAAGCAGCCGTTCAAGATGGACATCGAGGCGATCCGCCGCCGCGCCCGGGACAAGATGTACGATGGCGCGGTCACCGATGCCTATCGCGCCGACCGCGAGCAGGTCATCGCGGTGCTCAACGAGGCGCTCGCGACCGAGATCGTGTGCGTGCTGCGCTACACGCAGCACTACATGATGGCGACCGGCGCCCACTCGGGGCCGGCGCGGGCGGAGTTCCTCGAGCACGCGCAGCAGGAGCAGGCGCACATGATGCAGATCGCCGAGCGGATCACGCAGCTCGGCGGCAGCCCGAACTTCGACCCGCAGGGGCTCGCGACGCGCTCGCACGCGCAGTACGCGGAGGGCACGACCCTCGAAGAGATGATCAAGGAAGACCTCGTCGCCGAGCGGATCGCGATCGAGACCTACAGCGAGATCATCCGCTGGCTCGGCGACGACGATCCGGTGACCCATCGCCTGATGAAGGACATCCTCGCGACCGAGGAGGAGCACGCCGACGATCTGCTCGATCTGCTCGGTGATGGCGAGAAGGAGGTCTCTCCGACCCCGAGCAGCCACGAGCACTGATGGTCGCTCAGCCTTCGCTGCCGTCGATCGGCTCGGTCATGGCGGCGACGCAGGCGCGGGCGCGCTCGGCGACGGCCTTGGCGGGGCGGCCGGGGCGGTAGAGGGTGCCGCCGAGCCCGAAGCCGCGGGCGCCGGCGGCCCACCAGCGGCCCATCGCGTCGGGGGTGACGCCGCCGACGGGGAGCACGCGGGCGCCGGTGGGGAGCACGGTGAGCAGCGCGGCGAGCGCGGCGGGTGAGCTGGCTTGCGCGGGGAAGAGCGTGAGCGCGTCGGCGCCGGCGTCGAGCGCGGTGATGGCTTCGGTCGGGGTGAGCGCGCCGGGCAGGCAGGCGAGGCCGAGGGCCTTGGCGCGCGTGATGATGGCCCGATCGGTGTGCGGCGAGAGCGCGAGGCGGCCGCCGGCGTCGACGACGGCGTCGAGCTGGCGGGTGTGGGTGATCGTTCCGGCGCCGACGAGCGCGCGGTCGCCGGCGATCTCGGCGAGCGTGGCGACGCTGCGCAGCGCCTCGGGGGCGTCGAGCGGGACCTCGATGAGCGTCAGTCCGGCCCGCACGAGCGCCTCGCCGACGGCGAGCGCCTCGGTCGGGGTGAGGCCGCGCAGGATGGCGACGAGCGGGCAGCGCGCGAACGCGGTCTCGAAGTCCATCGATGGGTTCTCCCTCCCTCTGCACGGCGAGCATGGGCGCGGCGCGGGCGGGGCGTCAAGAGGCGCTGGACGCGGGGCGTGTCGGCGGTCATGCTCGCGGCGAGGCGATGGCCGAGCGAGGGAGCCGATGAGCGCGGAGCGAGGCACGGGGCTGTTGTATGGGCGGCTCGCCGAGTGGTGGCCGCTGTTGTCTCCGGTGGAGGACTACGCCGACGAGGCGTTGGTCTACGGCGATCTGCTCGCCGAGGACGGCGGTGAGGGCGGCACGGTGCTGGAGCTGGGCGCGGGCGGGGGGCACCTGTCGAGTCATCTGGTGGGGCGCTTCCAGATGACATTGAGCGATCTCTCTCCCGAGATGGTGGCGATGAGTCAGAAGCTCAACCCGCAGTGCGCGCATGTCATCGGTGACATGCGCACGCTGCGGCTCGGGCGCACCTTCGATCGGGTGCTGATCCACGATGCCATCACCTACATGTTGAGCGAGGATGATCTCGAGGCGGCGTTCGAGACGGCGTTCGTGCACCTGCGACCGGGCGGGCGGGTGCTGCTGGTGCCCGACGAGGTGCGGGAGACGCTGGAGCTGACGACGGCGCACGGGGGCAGCGACGCGGCGGATGGGCGGGGGCTGCGTTACCTGGAGTGGACGTGGATGCCCGATCCCGATGGCACCGAGGTGCGGGTCGAGTACAGCTATGTCTTGCGCCACGCCGATGGCACGACCGAGGGGGTGCACGATCCGCACGTCGGGGCGGTGTTCCCGCGGGCGACGTGGCTGCGCTTGCTGCGCGCGGTGGGCTTCGAGGCCGCGGTGCGGGCGGTGCACGTCGAGGACGAGGCGCGCGACGTGGTGTTGACCGAGGTCTTCGTGGGGCGGCGGCCGGGATGAGCGTCGACGCGCGGTGCCGGCTGTATGGCGGGCTGTGGGTGTTCGCGGCGGCGCTGCTGGCGGGGCGGGCGCTGGCCTTCTATGGGGTGGGGGAGGGGGTCGTGGTGGTGCTGCGCGGGCGGGAGGCGGCGGTGGCGCTCGCGGTGGCGGTGGCGATCGGGGTGCTCAAGGGCGCGACGGTGATGCGGCGCGCGGCGTGGCGGGCGCGGGCGCGGATCGGGGCGGCGGGGGCGCGGGCGCCGGTGTGGTCGGTGTTTCCGTGGTCGGTGCTGTTGCTGCTCGGGGGCATGATGGCGCTCGGGTGGGTGATCCGGCGGGCGCCGTACCCCGATGAGTGGCGGGCGTGGCTGGTGGGGATCATCTACCCGGCGGTGGCGATCGCGCTGCTGATCGGGGCGGTGCCGCTGCTGCGGGCGGGGCCGGTGGGCTTCAGATCACGTACTTCGCGTTGAAGCGGAAGCCTTCGATCTGCCAGCGGTCGCTCTTGCGGACGAGGGTGAGGTCGTAGCTGCCGGTGAAGGTGGTCAGCGGCTTCTCGCCTTCGGCTTCGTAGTGGGTGGCGATGGCATAGCAGAAGGCATGGGCGTGCTCTTCGTGCAGGTCGACGAGGAGGTTTCCCATCTGGTGGTGGACCACGGCGACGTGTTCGAGGCCGTCGCGCCACATCGCGGCGATCTGCGCGCCGCTGAAGGTGTCTTCGATGGGGCTCTGGGTGCCGTGCATGGCGAACTTGACGCTGTCGGTGAAGAGCGCCTCGACGGCCGCCCAGTTCTTGCGGTCGGTCTCGACGAAGAGGCGGGTGACGGCGTCGGCGATGGCTTGACGGTCGAGGAGCTGGCGGATGGGATCGGTCGACATGGCATGACTCCGTGGATGGGATCAGGCGGGCGCGCGGCGGGCGAGGCGGAGGATCTCGGCGTAGAGGTGGTCGATGGGTTCGTCGTGGGCGACGTAGTCGATCTCGGTGGTGTCGAGGTGCAGGACCGGGGGGCCGCCGCGGCGGTGGGCGAAGTAGTGCTGGTAGGCGCGGCCGAGGCGGACGAGGTAGTCGGGGTCGATGTTGCGCTCGAAGGGGCGGTCGCGGCGGGCGATGCGTTGCAGGAGCACGTCGAGGCGGGCGTGCAGGTAGACGATGACGTCGGGCTCGGGGATGTGGGTCTCGAGCGAGGTGTAGATGCGCTCGTAGAGGGCGAGCTCGTCGTCCTTGAGGGTGAGCTGGGCGAAGATGCGGTCTTTGAGGAGGTGGTAGTCGGCGAGGATGCCGGGCGCGAAGAGGTCGGCCTGCAAGAGCTCCTGCTGCTGGCGGAAGCGGCTCATCAGGAAGAAGATCTGGGTCTGGAAGGCATAGCGCTCGGGGTCTTGGTAGAAGAGCGGGAGGAAGGGGTTCTCCTCGACGACCTCCATCACGAGGCGGGCGTTGAGGCGCTCGCGGAGGCGGGTGACGAGGGTGCTCTTGCCGACCCCGATGGGGCCTTCGACGGCGACGTAGAGCGGGCGGCTCACCGCGGGGCTCCTGCTGTGAGGGTCTTGGTTGCGACGGCGACGGCGTTGCGCACGACGGGGTGCGGGTCGTCGTGGTGGCGCTCGAGCGCGGGGAGCGCGGCGGGGTCGCCGAGGCGGCGCAGGCCCTCGGCGGCGGCGACGCGGACGGGCCAGGCGGGGTCGCCGAGCGCGCGCTCGAGCGGGGCGCGGAAGCCGGGCGCGGCGATGTTGCCCATGGCGATGGCGGCGGCCTTGCGCACGCCCTCGTGGGGGTCGACGAGCGCGCGGCCGAGGCCCTGCGCGTCGCCGATGCGGCCCATGAGGTAGGTGGCGGCGGCGCGGAGATCGGGGTCCTGCTCGGCGAGCGCGTCCTGGAGCGCGGCGTGTACCGCCGTGCGGTCGAGGCGGGCGAGCGCGGCGCCGCACGCGCTGCGGACCTCGCTGCTGTCGCCGACGGTGGCGTGGATGAGCGGGGCGATCGCGCGAGGGCTGCGGGTGACGGCGAGCGCGTTGGCGGCGATGCGGCGGACGCCGGCGTGGGGGTCGCGGAGCGCGCCGGCGAGCGCGTCGACGGCGGCGGGGTCGCCGGTGCGGCCGAGGCCCATGGCGGCGAGCTGGCGGACGCGGTCGTCGCGGTGGCGCAAGGCGGCTTGCAGGATCGGGGCGGCGTCGGCGGCGCCGATGTCGGCGAGGGCGCGCACGACGAGCACGGCGAGCTCGTCCTCGGCGCCGACGGTGTACCAGGCGTTGATGAGCTCGGGCACGGCGCGGCGGTCGCCGCTCAGGCCGAGGTCGCCGAGCGCGAACGCGGCGGCGGCGCGCACGTCGGGGTCGGGGTCGCCGCGCAGCAGGGCGGCGATCTGGGGGAAGGCGCCCATGATGCCGAGGCGGCCGAGGGTGTAGGCGGCGCCGATGCGGACCTCGGGGTCGCCGTCGGCGAGCGCGTCGTGCAGCATCTTGATCGCCTCGAGGTCGGCGGGCCACACGATCTGGGTCAGCGCGAGGCTGGGGTTGCCGGGGTCTTCGCCTTCGAGCGCCTCGATGGGGAGCTTGCCGGCGCGGCTCTCGCCGATGGCGAAGAGCGCGGAGAAGGCCTCGCCGCGCACGTCTTCTTCGGGGTCGCGCAGCATGCTGACGAGCGGGGGCACGGCGCGGGGGTCGCCGATGCGGCCGAGCGCCTCGCAGACGACGGCGCGGAGCTTCGGGTCGCCGTCGCGCAGGCAGGCGGTGAGGCGGCCGACGGCCTTGCGCTCGGCGAGCTGGCCGAGCAGATCGGCGGCGCGGAGCTTCGCGGCGGTGTCGCCGTGCACGAGGTCTTCGAGCAGGGTCTCGGGGCTCATGCTTCGCCGTCCGTCGTCAGGTCATCCCGAACCGGGTGAGCTTCTTGTGCAGGCCCTCGCGGGTGATGCCGAGCTCCTTGGCGGTCTGGGTCTTGTTGCCGTCGTTGTCGCGCAGCGCGCGGCTGAGGAGCACGCGCTCGACGCCGTCCATCATCTCGCGGAGGGTGCCCGCCGGGACGTCGGGGTGGTCGAGCACGTTGCTCTGGCCGAGGATGGCGGGGGAGAGGTCCTCGGGGAGCACGAGGTCGCCCTCGGTGCGCTGGATGAGGACGCGCTGCAATTCGTTCTGCAGCTCGCGCACGTTGCCGGGCCAGTCATAGGCCTTGAGGCGGCTCATCGCGTCGGGGGTGAAGCCGGTGACGGGGCGGCCGAACTCCTTGGCGTAGCGGGCGATGAAGTGGCGGGCGAGGAGCGGGATGTCTTCGCGGCGGGCGCGGAGCGGGGGCAGCTCGATGGGGAAGACGTGGAGCCGGTAGAAGAGGTCCTGGCGGAAGCGGCCGTCCTTGACCATCTCGGCGAGGTCGCGGTGGGTGGCGCTGACGACGCGCACGTCGATGCGCTTGGGGCGCGGGGCGCCGACGGGCCAGATCTCGCCCTCTTGCAGCACGCGCAAGAGCTTGGCCTGGAGCACGAGCGGCATCTCGCCGAGCTCGTCGAGGAAGATCGTGCCGCCGTCGGCGAGCTCGAAGAGGCCCTTCTTGTCGCGATCGGCGCCGGTGAAGGCGCCGCGGACGTGGCCGAAGAGCTCGCTCTCGAGCAGGGTCTCGGGCAGCGCCGAGCAGTTCTGCGCGACGAAGAGGTGGTCCTTGCGGCCGCTGGTGTAGTGCAGCGCGCGGGCGACGAGCTCCTTGCCGGTGCCGGTCTCGCCGGTGATGAGCACCGGGACGCGGGTGTCGCGGACCTTCGAGACGGCGTCGAGCACGTGCTTGATCGCCTGGCTCTCGCCGATGACGCCGCTGTAGGTCTCGGCCTGGGCCTTCTCCTTGAGGAAGGCGTTCTCCCGGGCGAGGCGCTGCTCGGCGAGGCGGAGGCGGGCGACGAGGCGGGCGTTCTCGGCGGCGAAGGAGACGTGGCCGGCGGCGACGGTGAGGACCTCGAGGTCGTCGGCGGCGAAGAGGCCGGGGCGGTCGCGGTTGTCGACCTGGATGACGCCGCGGATGTCGGCGCCGGTCCAGAGCGGCACGACGAGGGTGCTGGCGAGGCCGGCCTGGGCGACGGAGCGCACGTCGGCGAGCTCGGTGGCGGCGTTGGTGAGGTAGAGGCCGGCGCGCTCGTCGAGGACGCGGCGCATGAGCGTGCGGCTGATGGGGATCTCGACCTCGCCGCCGTCGCGGCGGCGGGCGCAGACGACGGGGAAGCGGCCGCCGCGCTCCTTGAGGGCGACGGCGAAGTGGGTGGCGGCGGGGAGCAGATCGAAGACGAGGCGGGCGGCGACATCGAGGACGGCGTCGAGGTCGGTGCTCGCGCCGAGCGCGGCGGCGTGGCGGTAGAGCACCGAGAGGCGGCCGGGCTCGGCGGCGACCTTGTCGGCGTAGCGCTCGACCTCGTCGATCGAGCGCACCGCGACGACGGCGGCGCCGGCGGGCTCGGCGAGGTGCACGCGGAGCACGACCGGGTCGTCGGCGTCGCCGAGGATGAGCGCGTCGCCGTCCCACAGCTCGCACTCGACGCAGTCGCCGCGCAGCGTGGTGGTGGCCTCGCCGCGGCGGTGCACCGATCCGTTGCTGCTGCCGCGGTCGACGAAGCGGATCCCGCCGTCGTCGGCGCGGTAGAGGCGGCCGTGCTGGCTGCTGAGGTGGGCGTCGGGCAGGCGCAGCGTGGCGTCGGGGGCGCGGCCGAGGGTGGCGGGCGGCTCGACGACGAAGCGCTCGCCGGCGCGCGCGCCGCGGACGACTTCGAGGATGAGGGCGTCGGTGTGGGCTGCCATGGGTCCTCGGGTCGCGGGACGAACCGACGGAGAGGGGGGGACGGTCAGCCGGCCTTCGCGTGGGCGAGGCTGGCGGCGAGCAGCTCGAGGGTGTAGGCGACGCCCTTGTAGGCGCCCTTGTACATCGGGTTCTTGCTGGCGGCGCTCTTGTCGCTGGCGAGCTTCTGGAGCGCCGCGACGCGGTCGACGACCGAGGCGTCGCCGGTGCGGCCGATGCCGAAGAGCAGCACGTTGAGGATCACCGGGTCGTCGGTGGTGGGGGTCTCCTTCTGGAGCATCGCCTCGGTCCGGTCGAGCAGCGCAGCGCGCGCGGTCGCCTCGCCCTCGCCCTGCGCGTTGGAGAGCCGGTAGGCGGCGAGGAGCTGCACGGCGACGTTGGGATCGGCGAGCTTGCCGGCGTAGCAGCCCATGTCGTCGCCGCACTCCTTGACGACGGCGAGCTTGGCGGTGACCTCGGCGTAGCTCTTCTGCTGCTCTTCCCAGCCCTTGATGTCCTGCTGGAGCCCGGCCTTGAGGTTCGCGTCCTTCACCTCGCCGATCTTCTTGGTGTTGTCCTCGATCCAGCCCTTGGTCTCCTTGTCGATCGCGGCGAGGGTCTTCTCGAGCTTCGCGATCGCCTTCTTGTCGCCGGCCGGGATGAGGTTGGCGACCGCGAGCGCGGCCTGGAGGCGGAAGCCCTGGCTGACCGGGTCGTACTGGTTGACCGCGTCGTCGAGGATGTCGAGGAGCCCGTCGACGGCCTTGGCGCTGCCGAGGAAGGCGAGCTGCTGCACGGCGGAGAGCTTGTGCTCGAGCGCGAGCTCCTTGTCGCGGGCGATGGCGAGCATCGGCTCGACGGCGCGCTCGTCGCCGATGGTCGCGAGCGCCTTGGCGGTCGAGATGACCTTCTGCACGCCGCTGAGCACGAAGACCTGCGCCTTCTGCGGGTTGTTGGCGATCGAGGGCGGCATCTCGTCGCGGCTCTTCATCGCGGCGATGAGCGGCTCGACCGCGGCGGGATCGGGCATGTCGCCGAGCATGTCGGCGGCCTTGGCCTCGACGATGCCGCCCTTGTCGAACTTGAGCTTGGTGGCGCGCGCCTCGACCGCGCGGTTCTTGCGCTCGAGCGCCTGGATGAGCGCGGGGACCGACTTGGGGCCGATGCGGTTGAGCGCGAGGCGGCACTCGCTGACGGCGTTGCGGCCGAGGGCGTCGTCGAGCCAGAGGCAGGTGACGAGCGCGGGGATCGCCTTCTCTTCGCGGAGCTTGCCGAGCGCCTCGGCGGCGAGGCCGGCGAGCGCCATCGGCTGGAGGTCGGGGTCGGCCTTGAGGGTGTTGAGGAGCGCGGGCGCGGCCTTGGGGTCGGGGTAGCGGGCGAGGAGCTGGAGCGCGGCGTAGCGGTTCTCGTTGGGGGCGGTGGCGTCCTGCGCGACGACGAGGAGGGCGTCGGTGTTGCCTTCGCCGACGTTCCACTCGAGCAGGGTGGTGCCGGCGAGCTGGGCGGCCATCTTCTCCGACTTGTCGCCGATGGCCTTGATCATCGTGGGGGCGGCCTTGGGATCGCCGATGCGGGCGAGCGCGGCGACGATGTCGTAGCGGAAGCGGCCGGCGTCGTACGCCTCCATCAAGGGGTCGACCGCTTCCTTGGCCTGCATCTCGCCCAGCTTGTTGATCGATTCCTTGGTCTTCTTCTCCTTGAGCTGCTGGATCTGGTACTCCACCGAGTTCGGATCGGCCTGCTCACACGCGGGCAGGGCGATGAGCGCGGCGAGCGCCACCCCGAGGAGGGGGAAGATGAGGCGAGGCGATCGAGCCATGGGCGTCTTCCTTGGTCGCGGTAGCCGTAAGGTGCCTGAAATCCTAGGATTTTGGGCGAGTGGCGACCGACGATACACCGTTGCCACGCGACGGTCAAGGCAGGTACGGTGCGTTCGATGAGGCCCGAGGAGCTGCGGATCGAGGTCGCGCCACGCCGGTGGTGGCTCGCGGCGCTGCTGACGGTGGTGATGCCGGGGCTCGGGCACATCTACTGCGGGCGGGTGCGGCGCGGGCTGCTGGTGTGGGGCGGGCTGTGCGCGCTGTGGATCGGCGGGGCGCTCGGGTGGGCGCGGTGGCTGTTCGTGCCGGTGGGGCCGCTGCTGGTCGGGGTGGGCGCGTGGGTGGCGTTGCAGGTGGTGCTGTGGGCCGATCTGGGGCGCGAGGTCGCGGCGCATGGCGCCGAGTACCGGCTGCGGCCGATCAACCACCCGCTCTCCTACCTCGCCGTCGCGCTCGGGCTCGGGGTGCTGCCGCTGACGCTCGCCGGGCTGTGGATCGAGCGCACGATGGTCGGCTCGGTGGCGATCGCCGACGACGCGATGTTCCCCCACCTGCTGCCGGGCGATCGGGTGCTCTACGAGCGCTCGGCGTTCGCCGAGCGGGCGCCGGCGCCGGGTGAGCTGGTGGTCGTGGGCGGGGCGGCCGAGGCGACGGTGGCGCGGGTGCTCGCGGGCGCGGGCGAGACGGTGGAGCTGCGCGACGCGCGGCCGGTGATCGACGGCATGGCGCTCGATCAGGCGCCGATCGAGGGCATGCGGGTGCGCCACTTCGGCGCCGAGGACGAGGCGCGGCTCGCGGCGCTGCGCGGCGTCGTCGAGGCGCGGGGCGAGCGCGACTGGGTGGTGACCTATCCCCGGGCCCGGCCGCGCACGGCGACGCGCGATCCGGCGCCGGTGGTGCTCGCCGACGACGAGATCTTCGTGCTCGGCGACAACCGCCAGGCGGCGATCGAGCAGGCGGCCTATGGGCGGGTGCCGCTCGACGCGGTGCAGGGGCGGCCGCGCTACATCTGGGCGTCGCTCGGCCCCGACGGTCGCCTGCGCCCGGGGCGGGTCGGGCTCGACGTGCGTTGACACGGAGCGGCCGCGGGTGCCAGATCCCGCCGCGAGGACGTGGCGGGAGCAGCGGATGAACGAGCGCAACGGCCGGGTGCTGATCGTCGACGACAGCGAGGACGACCAGCTCCAGCTCCGGCGCCTCTTGCGGCGCGAGTTCGACGTGACGGCGGCGTTCACCGGCACCGAGGCGCTCGAGCTCCTCGAGCGGGCCTCGTTCGACGCGCTGATCACCGACCAGAAGATGCCCCGCATGTCGGGCGACACGCTCATCGCCCGCGTCAAGGACGACCCGCGCACCGCCGGGCTGCGCTGCATCCTGCTCTCGGGGCGCACCTCCGACGAGCAGCTCGTCGAGATCCTCGCCGCCGGGCGGGTCTTCCACTACTTCGAGAAGCACAAGACCCTGCTCACCGAAGACGGGCGCACCGAGCTCATCCTCGCGGTGCGCAACGCCGTGCAGGCGAGCCGGCTGGAGCAGGATCGCAGCCGCCTCACCGGCCGGCTGCGGGCGCAGGTCGACGCGGTGAGCGGGCAGTACCGGCTCCTGCGCACGCTCGTCGACCTCAAGGATCCCGCCGAGGCGCTGCGGCTGGTGCTCGAGAGCCTGCGGCAGCGGCTGCGCTGCCGGGCGGCGCTCGCGGTGCTCGACCTGCGCCCCGAGGGGCAGGCGCTCGGGCACGGCGCGCTCGACCCCGACGACGTGATGACCCGCACCGAGTGGGTCGGCTGGCAGATGTGGATCTACGAGGCCTACGCCCGCCTCGCCGGCCGCGAACTGCCCGACGACTTCGACTTCACCGCCGACGCCGAGCCGATCGACGGCAGCACCGCCAACGCGCCGCGCAACGACGCGCCCACCATCCCCGTCTTCGTCGACCGCGACCTGCGTGGCCTGCTGATCCTCGTGCGCGCCGAGGGCGCCGCGCTCGAGCCCGACGAGCGCGAGCTCTTCGAGGTGTGGCGCGACCAGCTCCAGGACGCGCTCACCCGGCTCTACACCCGGCGCCTCGACGAGCTGCGCCGCATCGAGCTGATGGTCGAGGCGATGACCGAGGGCGTCGTGCTCACCGACGAGGGCGGCACGGTGACGCTGCTCAACCCCGTCGCCCGGCAGATCCTCGGGCTCGGCGAGGTCGAGCGCCCCGACTTCTCGGTGGTCGTGCGCGCGCTCGGGCTGCAGAGCATCGACGTGCTGCGCCAGCTCGGCGCCGGCGACAAGGCCCACTGGCGCGAGATCCGCCGCGGCGACCGCTACCTGCAGGTCCTCTTCTCCCAGGTCCGCGACCACGGCGGCCGCTCGGTCGGCATGCTCACCGTCATCCGCGAGATCACCGGTCAGAAGATCGCCGACCAGCGCCGCGACGAGTTCGTGCACATCATCAGCCACGAGCTGCGCAGCCCCCTGACGAGCATCGGCGGCGTCGTCGACCTGCTCAAGAAGGAGGTCCTCGGCGGCATGAACCCCCGGCAGCACGAGTACCTCGCGATGGCCAAGGACTCCTGCGCCCGCATCAACGGCCTCGTCGACGACCTGCTCGACCTCGCCAAGATGGAGCAGGGCAAGCTGCCGATGAAGCTGCACCCGGTGCACCTCGAAGAGGTCGTGCGCGCGGTCGTGCGGCGCTTCGAAGCGGTCGCGCTCGAGAAGAGCATCGACCTCAGCTTCGACTGCCTGCTCGAAGGGCTCTACTGCCAGGCCGACGCCGACCGGCTCGGGCAGGTCGTCAGCAACCTCATGTCGAACGCGCTCAAGTTCACCCCGCGCGAGGGGCGGATCCGCGTCTCGGTCTTCACCGCGTTCGCCGTGCCCGACCTCTACCTCGTCGCGGTGCACAACTCGGGCGCCGAGATCCCCGAGGGCTCGATCGAGGTGATCTTCCAGCCCTACGAGCAGGGATCGATGCCCACGCCGGGCGGCCAGCGCATCGGCACCGGGCTCGGGCTCTCGATCTGCCGCACCATCATCCAGGGCCACCAGGGCGAGATCTGGGTCGAGAGCGGGGCAGGGGAGGGCACGACCTTCCTCTTCAGCCTGCCCGCCGTCGGGCCCCAGGGCGGCGCGGGCGCGGCCGAGCCGCGGGCGGCGGCGGCGCCGACCGATCGGCCGGTGCTGGTGATCGCCGACGACCGCCAGGAGGCCTACGCGCTCAAGGCCCACCTCCTCGGGATCGGCTTCAAGGTCCGCGTCGTCGACCCCGACGTCGAGGCGGTGCGCGCGCTCCTCGACGACCAGCGCCCGATCGCCGCGCTCTGCGTCGCCGTCGAAGGCAGCCTGCCCCGCGACGTGCTCGCCGAGCTCGCCGGCCGCCACCAGCTCGCCGTCGTCGCGATGGTCCCGCTCGGCACCCCGCCCCCGCCCGCCGTCGACCTCGTGCTCGAGCTGCCTCACGACACCGCCATGCTCCAGAGCGCGCTCAACGTCATCGTCGCCCGCCAGCGCGAGCGGCGCCGCCTCCGCGTGCTCATCGTCGACCGCGACCGCGCCTGGGCCTCCCGCCTCGCCGGCCACCTCGACGCCGCCGACTACCTCGCCTACGTCACCGAAGACGCCACCGCCGCGCTCAACCGCGTCGACCGCCTCCTGCCCGACCTCGTCGTGCTCGACCGCGCCCGCCCCGACGCCCGCGAGCTGCGCCAGCGCATCGAGGAGCGCGTCGACCCGGTCATCCCGCTCCTCTTCACCGACTCCGCCGGCCTCGCCCCGCCGCTGCCCGACGAGCTCACCCTCGGCCGCGACCTCGACCGCAACGAGCTCCTCTTCCGCATCCGCTCCCGCCTCGCCGTCGACCGCCGCCCCGGCATCGACAGCCTCTCGGTGCTGCCCGGCGCCCGCGAGGTGCAGCGCGAGATCCAGACCCGCATGCGCGACCAGCAGCCCTACGCCTGCGGCCTCATCGAGCTCGCCGGCCTCGACGACGGCATCGACCGCCTCGGCGCGCTCTGGGGCCACCAGGTCCTCGCCCAGACCGCCGAGCTCATCCACCAGGTCCTGCGCGAGTGGGCCGACGACCGCGCCTTCCTCGGCCACCAGCGCGAGCACGACTTCGTCTTCCTCGTCGGCCCCGAGCACTGCAAGACCGTCTGCGACGAGACCCGCCGCGCCTTCGAACGCGTCCGCTCGATGATCATCGGCCGCCGCGAAGACGCCCCCCGCATCGACCTCGTCGTCACCGCCATCGTCGACACCGCCGGCCGCTTCGACCGCTACGCGACGCTGCAAGACCGCCTCGTCCGCCTCCGCGGCACCGTCACCAGCGAGCCGGTCGTCGTCGACGCCGAGTGACACCGATCGCCCCGGCGCCCCCGTCAAGAAAATCCCGAAAAAACCGTTGCGCCCACAATGTGCGCCCGTGTAATGCTCTGTGGCGGAGAGACCTACGGGAGCCCCCCATGAGCCTCGCGACCGACCGCCGCACCGACCGCCGCCTGCCGCTGCGCATCTTCGTCGACCACATCCTCGCCGAAGACCAGCGCTGCCTCTGTGTCACCGACGACGTCTCCGCCGACGGCGTCCGCCTCCGCGGCACCCCCGGCCACGGCTGGGGCAACCCCCGCCACGTCTGGCTCAGCTTCCGCCTCCCCGACGACGGCCCCGCCATCCGCGCGCTCGGCGAGCTGCGCTACGAGGGCCAGGGCGACGACGGCCTCCGGGTCCGCGGCTACCGCTTCAAGTACCTCGCCCCCGACAACCGCCGCCGCTTCGAGCGCTTCCTCGCCGCCGCCGCCTGGACCGGCGAGGCCGCCGCCTGACCGCGCCGCCGCGTCAGCCCCGCGCCAGCGCCTCGGCCAGCGCCTGCCGCCACGCCGCCTCGACCTCGTCGCTGAAGTCCCCCGGATCCATGCCCGCCGCCGCGAAGTGCGGCACCCCGCGATAGGCCCAGGTCTCCGCCAGCCACGCCGCGCTCGGCGCCTCGCCGATCCGCGCCCGATCCACCTCGCCCGCCACCCGCGTCGCCGCCGCCCGCGCCTCGGCGAGCAGCGCCTCGAAGCGCGCGTTCTCCGCCGGGCTCAGCGCCCCGAAGGTGATCGCGAACTCGCCCGGCGCGGTGAACTCCACCCCGCTCGCCCCGCTCTCCCACAGCCGCTGCGCCACGTCCTCGCGCACCAGCACCACGTTCGGCAGCCGCGCGACCCCCACCACCGCCGCGCCCGCCGCCGCCATCCGCGCCGCATCGAGCACGAGCCCCCGCACCGCCGCCGCCGGCCCCCGCCCGCCGTCCAGCTCCAGCGCGTCGACCACCACCCGCGGCACCACCGCGAACCGCAGCGGCCCGCCCGCGATCGCCACCGGCCACAGCTCGACGTCGGGCAACAGCGCCCCCACCGCCTCCGAGACCAGCGGCAGCCCGTCCACCACCGACGCCTCCGGCTGCTCATCCAGCCACCCCGGCGTCGGCGCGCACGCCGCGTCCGCCGGCCACGACCCCGACGCATACCGTCGCCGATGCAGCCGCGCGGTCGACACCCCGGTCAACCCATGCAGCCCCGGCGCGAGCGGACCCGCCGTCCACACCAGCCACGCCGGCGCCTCGGCCCCCGCCACCCCCGGCGCGCGCCGCCAAGGCTCCGCGCCCCTCGAACCACCGCTCGGCTCCGCGCCGTCATCCAATACCTGCACCGTGAGACCCCCCGTGACATCGACACTGAACCGATGCAACCCCGCGCCCCCCGGTGACATCGCCTGCCCATGCACCACACCCCGCCGCCCGCCGTCACCCCCGACCCCGCGCCGCTCGCCGCGCTCCTCGCCCCCGCCCGCCGCATCGTCGCGCTCACCGGCGCCGGCCTCTCCACCGAATCCGGCATCCCCGACTACCGCAGCCCCCGCCCCACGCCCCCCAGCCAACCGATCCGCTACCTCGAGTTCGTGCGCGACGCCGACCGCCGCCGCCGCTACTGGGCCCGCAGCATGGCCGGCTGGCCCGCCATCGCCGCCGCCCGCCCCAACGCCGGCCACCACGCGCTCGCCCGCCTCGAAGCCGCCGGCCGCCTCCACGCCACCATCACCCAGAACGTCGACCGCCTCCACCAGCGCGCCGGCAGCGCCCGCGTCATCGAGCTGCACGGCGCGCTCGCCGAGGTCCGCTGCCTCGACTGCGGCGCCACCACCGACCGCGACGCCCTGCAACACCGCCTCCGCGCCCACAACCCCGGCTGGCTCCGCGGCGCCGTCGACACCCTCCACCCCGACGGCGACGCCGCCCTCGCCCGCGACGACCACGACCGCTTCATCGTGCCCGACTGCCAGGGCTGCGGCGGCCTCCTCAAGCCCCGCGTCGTCTTCTTCGGCGAGTCCGTGCCCCCGCCCCGCGTCGCCGCCGCCTTCGCCGCCCTCGCCGAGGCCGACGCGCTCCTCATCGCCGGCACCTCGCTCACCGTCTGGTCCGGCCTCCGCTTCCTCCGCGCCGCCGCCGAGCGCGGCATCCCCATCGGCCTCGTCAACCTCGGCCCCGTCCGCGAAGGCGAACGCGCCGCCGTCTGGATCCCCGGCCCCACCGGCCAGATCCTGCCCGCGCTCGTCGACCGCCTCCTCGAGTCCGCCCCCGTCATCACCCCCGCGGCCGCCGCCAGCCCCCCGCCCGGTTGAGCAGCGCGAAGAACGCCGCCACCACCAGCGCGTGCCGGATCTCCCCCCGCGCGCACATGCCCGCGATCGCCCCGAGCGGCGCCGTCTCCACCGCGATCAGCTCCCCCGGATCGAACGCCGTCACCCCCGTCGGCCGCGCGTCGAGCGCCAGCACCGTCGCGCACCGGTTGTCCTGAATCGCCGGGTTCGGCTCCACGAACCCCAACTCCACCCACCGATCCGCCTCGTACCCCGTCTCCTCCCGCAGCTCCCGTCGCCCCGCCTCGACGAAGCCCTCACCCGGCTCCACGATCCCCCCCGGGATCTCCACCGTCACCGCCCGCGTCCCGTGCCGGAACTGCCGGATCAGCACCACCGCGTCCGCCGGCGTCAGCGCGATCACGTTCACCCAATCGCGGCTCCGCACCACGCTGAACGTACCCTCCGCCCCCGTCACCGGATGCGCCGCGACGTGCCGCTCCACCCGAAACACCCCGAACTCCGCCGGCGCCCCCACCGAGCGCACGATCGGCCAGACCAGCTCATCGTCTCCCTGCCTCACGCCATGCCTCCACGTCGTCGCATCGCACGCTCATACACCGCCGAGCGCGCGCAGACCAGCCTCCCACCGGTCGCGCCGCGGTTAAGCTGATCTACGCATCCGCGCTCGCTGGACCCGCCGCCCATCTCGCCATCACAATCCACCCTGTCAGCGCGTGATGCCACCGCTGTCATCTCCCCGTCAGGCTCTTCAGGGTGTCATATGCCTACGTCCCGGGTGCCTCTCGCCATCTTCCCGCTCGTCGCCTTGGTCACCATCGCCTGCGACGACGACCCCGAGTCTCCCCGGCCGCCGCCGGTCGATGCCATGGTCTCGCCCGATGCCATGCCGCCGCCCGGCGATGGCATCCCCGCCTTCCCCGGCGCCGAAGGCTTCGGCGCGGTCGCGACCGGCGGCCGCGGCGGCCGCGTCATCCGCGTCACCACCCTCGCCGCCGACGGCGACGGCTCGCTCCAGCAGGCCCTCGCCGCCGAGGGACCCCGCACCATCGTCTTCGATGTCAGCGGTGTCATCGACGCCACCGTACACATCCGCCACGCCGACGTCACGATCGCCGGCCAGACCTCGCCCGGTGGCATCATCATCCGGGGCATCATCTGCGACCGCGGCGTCTACGAGCCCGAGGGCCGCTGTGCCAACGTCATCGCGCGCCACCTGCGCCTCCGCCCGCTGACCCCTGAAGGCCGCCCCGCCGCTGAGCTCGACGGTGACGCGCTGCGCCTCGAAGGCACCGAGCGCGTGATCTTCGACCACTGCTCCTTCGCCAACGCCACCGACGAAGCCATCCAGATCTCGCGCTCCCGCGACGTCACCATCCAACACTCGATCATCGCCGAGACCATCGGCGACCATGCGCTCTATGGCGGCGTGCTGATCAACTACTCGACGCCCGAGCGCCCCCTCGATCGTCTCGCGCTGCATCACAACATCTGGAATCGCATCGCTGGGCGCATGCCCGAGATCTCATGCGAAGACGGCGATGAACCACCGAGCAGTTGCGCCGGACGGGTCATCGACATCGAGCTGACGAGCAACCTGCTGTGGGATCCTGGATTCGGTCCCAATCCGTACCCCGACGCGGACGCCTACACGAGCGGCTATGTGAGCTACAACGGCGACACCATGAACGACGAGGTCCCCGGCCGCTTCCACCTGCGCCTCAACTGGGTCGACAACCTCATGTTCGCCCGTCCTGACTATCCCTATCCCATGATCGACGAGCGAATCACCCACGACGGCAACAGCGTCTACTTCGCCGGCAATGCGATGAACCTCCACCCCGACCGCCATGACTACCAGCTCGCCGGCTGCTGCGACGCCTTCGGCGATGCCATGCCCCCCACCGACCCACCGACCGCGCGCGCCACCCGCCACCCCTTCCCACCGATCACACCCACCCCGGCCGACCATCTCCTCGATGCCATCGTCGCCGCCGCTGGCGCCTTCCCCCGCGACCCGATGGACCGCCGCCTCATGGCCGCCGTCGCCGCCCGCCGCATCGACGACGCCCCCTGGCACCAGAACCCCGCCGACGACACCTTCACCCTCGACCCCGCGCCGCCGCCGCCGCCCGCCGACACCGACGGCGATGGCATGCCCGACGAATGGGAGCGCGCCCACGGCCTCGACCCCGCCGACCCCGCCGATGGCAACCAGACCCGCCTCTCCCGCGCCGAGGCCGGCGTCGACGGCTACACCCACCTCGAGCTCTACCTCGCCGACCGCGCCGCCGCGCTCATCGCCCCGCGCTGAGCCGCGCTGCATTGGCAGCATCGAGGGCACCTGCCCGCGCACTTGGCGAGCCGGCGGCAGGTGTCGTATGGTCGCCGCAGTCAGCACGGCGACAAGCGAGGGTCGATGCGCGCGCGAGTCGGAGCGATGGCGATCATGAGCGTGGCGGCGCTGTGGGGCTGCGGCCCCCGCTACGTCGCCAAGGGCATCGAGTACGACCTCTCGCCCCCCGAAGCCGCCTACGCCCGCCTGTGGGACGGCGCCGCCCCCGCCGACGCCGCCGAGGCCTGCCGCTACTGGGACCAGAAGCAGCACGACGCCGGCCGCGCCCACACCCAGGGCGGCCACACCGTCGGCGACTTCCGCCAGCTCCGCCTCTACACCCAGGCCCGCCGCATCCAGAGCTGCGAGGCCGCCGGCGCCACCGACGAGACCCCCGCGACCCTGCCCGGCGCCTCCGAAGACGCCCCGCCGCCCCCGCCGCCGCCTCCGCCGCCCGCCGCCGAAGACGCGCCCGCGCCGCCCGCGCCCGCCGCTCCCCCGCAAGAAGAAGACGCGCCGCCGCCCGCCGACTGAGTCTTCGCGCCAATCCACCTCGGCCCTTTACGCCTCTGAACCGGTGCTTACCCTCAGCCGCGTCCGAGAACCGAAGCACCTTCAGCCAAGCAGAGGCAGCCATGAACCTCGAAAAGCTCACCACCAAAGCCCGCGAAGCGCTCGCCGAAGCCCACGGTCAGGCCACCCGCGCCGGCCACCCCGAGCTCTACCCCGAGCAGATCCTCCTCGCCCTCGTCGAACAGCGCGACGGCGTCGTCCCATCGCTCCTCCGCAAGATGGGACGCACCCCCGATGGCATCACCAAGAAGCTGCGTGACATCCTCGGCCGCAAGCCCCGCGTCGCCGGCCAGAGCGGCGTTCACGAGAGCCGCGACCTCCGCGACATCCTGCTCGCCGCCGAGGACGAAGCCCAGAAGATGGGCGACGACTACGTCTCGAGCGAGCACCTCCTCCTCGCGATGACCCAGAAGGGCAGCACCGCCCCGCTGCTCCGCGGCGAAGGCATCGAGCGCGACCGGGTCCTCGAAGCCCTGCGCGAGGTCCGCGGCAACACCCGCGTCACCAGCAAGGACCCCGAAGCCCAGTACGACGCGCTCGGCCGCTACACCCGCGACCTCACCGAGCTCGCCGAGCGCGGCAAGCTCGACCCCGTCATCGGCCGCGACGACGAGGTCCGCCGCGTCATGCAGGTCCTCCAGCGCCGCACCAAGAACAACCCGGTCCTCATCGGCGAGCCCGGCGTCGGCAAGACCGCCATCGTCGAAGGCATCGCCCAGCGCATCGCCACCAGCGACGTGCCCGAGGGCCTGCGCGGCAAGAAGCTCCTCAGCCTCGACCTCGGCGCGCTCATCGCCGGCGCCAAGTACCGCGGCGAGTTCGAAGAGCGCCTCAAGGCCGTGCTCAAGGACGTCAGCTCGGCCGAGGGTGAGATCATCCTCTTCATCGACGAGCTGCACACCCTCGTCGGCGCCGGCGCCGCCCAGGGCGCGATGGACGCCTCGAACATGCTCAAGCCCGCGCTCGCCCGCGGCGAGCTGCGCTGCATCGGCGCGACCACGCTCGACGAGTACCGCGAGCACATCGAGAAGGACGGCGCCCTCGAGCGCCGCTTCCAGCCGGTGATGGTCGCCCAGCCGAGCGTCGAAGACACCGTCTCGATCCTGCGCGGCCTCAAGGAGAAGTACGAGGTCCACCACGGCATCCGCATCCAGGACGGCGCGCTCGTCGCGGCCGCGAAGCTCTCGCACCGCTACATCGCCGACCGGCAGTTGCCCGACAAGGCCATCGACCTCGTCGACGAGGCCGCCAGCCGCATCCGCCTCCAGCTCGACAGCCGCCCGCAGGCCATCGACGACGTCGCCCGCAAGACCACCGCGCTCGAGATCGAGCGCGTCTCGCTCCGCGCCGAGAAGGACCGCGGCAGCCAGGCCCGCCTCGAAGCCATCGAGCGCGAGCTCGCCGATCTCAAGGCCGAGCAGGATCGCATGACCGCCGCCTGGCAGACCGAGCGCGACGCCCAGCTCGCCGCCCGCCAGCTCCGCGAGCAGCTCGAAGAAGCCACCAGCGAGATGGATCGGCTCCAGCAGACCTTGCCCAAGGTCGTCGAGTACGACGCCCGCGAGCGCATGTACCGCCGCCTCGGCGAGCTCAACGCCAACATCAGCGGCATGCGTCGCCAGCTCGAACAAGCCGACGCCCACCTCGCCGAGGTGCAGGAGGCCGGCACCAGCTTCCTGCGCGAAGAGGTCACCACCGCCGACATCGCCGCGATCGTCGAGCGCTGGACCGGCATCCCGGTCGACAAGCTCCTCGGCAGCGAGGCCGAGAAGCTCCTCAACATGGAAGACAACCTGCACAAGCGGGTCATCGGCCAGTCGCCCGCCGTCGAGGCGGTCAGCAACGCCGTGCGCCGCTCGCGCGCCGGGCTCTCCGACCCGCACCGCCCGATCGGCAGCTTCCTCTTCCTCGGCCCGACCGGCGTCGGCAAGACCGAGCTCGCGCGCAGCCTCGCCGAGTTCCTCTTCGACGACGAGCGCGCGATGATCCGCATCGACATGTCGGAGTACATGGAGCGCCACGCCGTCAGCCGCCTCATCGGCGCCCCGCCCGGCTACGTCGGCTACGACCAGGGCGGCCAGCTCACCGAGGCGGTGCGGCGGCGGCCCTACTCGGTGATCCTGCTCGACGAGGTCGAGAAGGCCCACCCCGAGGTCTTCAACGTGCTGCTCCAGCTCCTCGACGACGGCCGCCTCACCGACGGCCAGGGGCGCACGG
Organism: Myxococcales bacterium; assembly: GCA_020633515.1. The sequence goes on along the minus strand of JACKDM010000026.1, from coordinate 39,414 downwards.
TCGACTTCCGCAACGCCGTCGTCATCATGACCAGCAACCTCGGCTCGCAGCACATCCAGGGCGGCGACGACGCGGCGACCATCGAGCGCCGGGTGATGGACGCGGTCCGGCAGCACTTCCGGCCCGAGTTCATCAACCGCATCGACGACGTCGTCGTCTTCCACCGCCTCGACCGGGCGCACATCGACAAGATCGTGCACCTCCAGGTCGAGCGCTTCCGCCACCGCCTCGCCGAGCGCGGCGTCTCGCTGACGCTCACCGAGGCCGCGATGAAGCGCATCGCCGACGCCGGCTACGACCCGGCCTACGGCGCCCGCCCGCTCAAGCGCGCGGTGCAGCGGCTCCTCGAGAACCCGCTCGCCACCGACCTCGTCGCCGGCCGCTTCGTCGAGGGCGACACCATCGCCGTTGACGCCGACCGCGACGGCGAGGGGCTGCGCTTCATCGCGAACTGAGCCCGCGTGGCAGGCTCACCGCCGCTCGATGACGGTGACCTGCCAGCTCTTCGGATACATCGCCAGCGCCAGCCGGCGCCCGTCGGCCGAGAAGACCCCATCGGTCAGCTCGCCCGGCGCGGCGCCGGTGATCGCCCGCAGCGGCGTGCGCGCCCCGTCCTTCAGCTCCACCAGCACCGGCAACAGCCCGCGGCGAAAGAAGAACATCGCCGACCCATCCGCCGCCACGTCGAGCGCCGACGGCACCGAGGTCGCCCACCCCGCGCCGCGCACGTCGAACTCCAACCGCCGCGGCTCCCCCGGCGCGCGATCGACGATCGGCACCAGCTCCACCACGCAGCTCGCCGGCCCGCAGTACTCGCGCAGCAAGAGCGTGTCGTTGACCATCCACGCCTGCGTCAGCGACCCCTGCTCGATCGCCGTCGGCGTCGCCACCGTCACCACCGTCTCCGGCTGATCGCCCCGCAGCTCGATCACATCGAGCGCCCCCGGCCGGCTCACCACCAGCTTCGTGCCCCGCACCCGCGTGCCCCGCCGGTCGAACTCCCCCGGCGCCGTCAGCGACCACAGCGCCTCGCCGCCCACCGGATCATAGGCCCGGAACAAGCCCGCGAAGTCATCGGCCACCAGCCGGAAGCCATCGTCGGTCAGCCCGGTCATCCACCCGTGCCCGTGCGCCACCCGGTTGATCTGCGACCACCCCGACGACTTCGGCGCGAAGGTGAAGCTCACCCCGCCATAGACCCGCGCGTGGATCCGGTCGCCCCCGACCGCGACGTGCTCGACGTCCTTGCCGAGCCCCTCCGAGATCCAGAGCTGCCGCTTCGTCGCCACCTCGAAGACCCGCACCCGATCGTCGTTGCCGCCCACGACGAGCTGCTTGCCCGCCGGATCGACGAACGCCACCGCGCTCGCCTGCCCCGCGACCTTGCTGCCCGAGGTCACCGCCTTCTGCGGGTGCGCGTCGATCCGCACCGCCACCGCCCACCCCGCTGGCCCCGCCGACGCCTCGGCCCCCGACGCCGCCGCCGCCGACGCGCCCGTCTCGACCGGCGCCCGCTCCACCGGCTTCGGCCCTGGCCGCGGCAGCTTCACCGCCGCGATCCGCCCGTCGTAGCTCGCCACGTACGCCCGCGTCGCGTCCGCCGCCAGCGCGGTCGGCGCCTTCTTCAGCCGCAGCTCGCCCACCACCGCGCCGTTCGCCGGATCGAGCAGGTACATCTGATCGGCCACGCCCGTCGTCCCGAACGCCGTCAGCAGCAGCGAGCCCGCGTCCACCGGCGCCATCCGGCTCGTCAGCGGCGGGCTGCGCCACAGATCACCGCCGCCGATCTTGCGCGCGAAGACCCACGAGTCCGGCGCCGGGTTGAGGTTGTGCGCCTCGATGTGCGCCGTCGAGTAGTACAGCACCCCGTCGCGCACCAGCGCCCCGACCGGACCATAGGTCGCGACCTCGCCATCGGTCGGCGCGAAACACTCCGGCTTGCCCTCGCCCGCGAGCGGATGCAGACACACCTCGTCGTCGACGAACCCCGGATCGAGCTGCCGCGTCACCGCGACGCCATCACCCGCCGCGAGCAGCTCCACGAGCTGCTGCCGCCCCTTCGCCAGCGCCCGCCGCTCGCCGGTGCGGCAGTCCACCGCCTCGATCCGCCCCGGCCACATCCCGAACCCGCTCGGCGGCGCGGTGAACACATAACCATCACCCGCGCCGGTGACCGGACCATCGACCGGGACGGTCCACCGGACGGTACCGTCGACCGGATCGACCGCCGTCGCCATCAGCGTGCCCTCGCCCCGATGCGAGGCCACCACCACCCGATCGCGCGCGCACAGCGCCATGCCCGTCACCGGCGCCGCCAGCGGCCGCTCCCAGCGCTGCCGCCCGTCACCCACCGCGTGCCCCCGGATCGCCGCCTCCGTCGGCCACGCGATCACCGCCACCGCGCCCTCGACCGCCACCGCCGGCCCCTCGGTCGTCTTCTGCGGCGCCCGCTGCCGCCACACGCGCTTGCCGCTCGCCGCGTCGAGCGCGACGACGTCGCCCTCCCAGGTCACCGCGACCAGCCGGTCACCCGCCGGCCACAGCGCGGTCGCGCCCGCCGGCTCGCTCACCGCGACGTCCCACAGCTTCGGCAGGCCGCTCGCAGCGGCGCCCAGCGGGGCGGCCCACCCCGCGAAGATCAGCAGCAGCGGGGCAAAGCGCGACGGGGGAGGGGAGCGCATCATGAAGACTCCGCGACGGGTTGGTCGACCGGCACACACCGCGTGGCGTCCCGCCCGCGGCCGCCGTGGGCCGCCGCCCGCGCCCCCCGCGCATCACCCGCGCTGCGACCGCCCTCGAGGGCAGCGGCACGGGCGATGCAGAGGCGGCCGGAGCCGGCGGCGTCGGCGCGGAAAGACCGAAGCGCCCCACGGTGTTCAACCAGATACCGCATTGCCCCGCGGCGTCGCCGCACCAACACGGAGGTCCACCATGATTCGTCGTCTGCTCATCACCGCCTGCGCGTCCCTGCTCCTCGCCGGGACCGCGTTCGCCGAGCAGGCGAGCCCGCCGCCCGTCGCCGACGGCGCGGTCATCGGCCAACGCCTCGCCGCGGTCGGCACCGTCCGCCCGCTCGGCGACGACCTCGAGCTCACCGTGCGCGGCCTCGGCGCCGAGCAGGGCGCCGAGCAGTTCATCGCCTGGCGCGACCTCGCCGACGTCGTCGCCGAGACCGCCGCCTTCCTCCACCAGCGCCGCATCGTCATCACCGCCCACGCGCCGGCCGGCAAGGAGCCGACCGCCGCGCTCCTGCTCGGCCAGCAGCGGGCGCACGCGCTGCGCGAGGCGCTGCAGGCCCGCGGCGTCGCCCCCGAGCGCATCCTCACCACCGTCCGCCCCCCGATCGGCCGCGGCGCGGGCGCCGTCGACTTCGTCATCACCTTCGAGCGCCGCGCCCCCAAGGGCCCCGGCATCGCCGCCGCCGCGACCCCCGGCCCCCTCGCCGACGTGCGTTGACGTGCTCTCCGCGCGACGACCCGGTGACGGGCGCGCAAACTTTTTCGCGCCGGCATTTGCCTGTCATCCCGAGGCATTGCCGAGTTGTTCACAGCGTGTTGAGAAGAAAACATTTGATCGAGGCATCTCCGAGGCATAGTCTCGGAGGTGGGTCGAGGAGACACGAAGGCTCGAACGAGTCGGTGTCCCGCGGCGCAGAGAGCCGAAGTTCGCTTCGGATCTCGCGTACATCGATGTGATCGACCTCTTACGGGGCCGAACGCATCGAATGGGACGAACGCACGTCGTCGCCCCCGCCGATCACATCGCTCGACCGAGCGATGGCGCGTCGAGTCATCGATGCCATGAACGGTGAGGCGAAGCGAGCGTTTCACGACGCGCGCCTCCATCCCGATTCCACGCCGGTGATGGCATCACTGTCATCGCCGGACCGGACGGCTCCGGTCGCCCGGTCGCAGCGTCAGCATCCGTTCGCGCGAGTCCTCGCCGGTTGACGACGAAGGCTCGGCGAAGGTGAGCGCCCGTTGGGTGCCGGTTGCCGGCCGTTGGCTCACCTTCGACTCACGCGCCCCGATCACTCGGGGCGCCGCGCGCAGTCTGACGAGCGAGTGGACGAGGCATCGCGCGGTGCGACGCACCTCCGCTGCCGAGAGGGATGTCTGCCTCCGATCCGGCGACGGCATGCACGCCGTAGCGACCGAGCGACCGACGGCACCTGCGCGGCGATGCCCCGCGTGGGCGCGGTCGACCCGATGACCCGCGACCGCCCGGCATCCGGGGCAGACGCGGCGTCGGTGCCCTGTGCACCTTCGGGCCGATCGATGTCGGCCGCAGCCGGACGCCCGGCGGCGCTGGTCGAGTGACACGCTCTCGGTTTCGACCGAGGCGCCGCTCGATCCCGTCGACCGACGAGGTGACGACGGCCCGACGTCCTTCGCCTCCGCGACCCGAGAGACGGCCGATGCCATTGGTGTCGGCCGTTTCGCTTTTCGAAGCCTCATCACACGACGGACCACGGCCGCGACGGGCGCGGCCGATGGCATGACGTCAGGTGGGATGGATCGGAGAGAGATGGGAGGCAGGCGGCCGGGGAGGGGAGTGATGGCCGCCCGAGGCGCCGCGCTCAGTCCTCGTCGTCCTCGTACTCGTCGGCCATCATCTCGACCGCGCGCTTGAAGGCCGCGTCGAGCTCGCTGTCGATGTCTTCCTCGCCGAGCAGCCGCGCCTTGCCCTCCGGCAGCAGCTCCGCCGGCCACATCGGCGGATCGGCGGGCACGGCGATGAGGTAGCCGAGCTTCTTGGTCTCCTTGAGCTCGAACAGGATCAACAGCTCCTGCTCGCCCGCCTCGGTCTCGACCTCGAGGGTCTCGGGATCCTCGTAGACCGCCTCGGGCGGCTCGCCGATCAGGATGCACTCGTCGGCGTGCACCTCGATCGAGCAGTTGGACTTGGCGAGCTTGCCGTTGATGAAGGCCTCGACCTCACGGAAGTCATCGGGCTCCATCTCTTCGAGCTCGCTCTCGTCGTCCGAGGGGTCGTAGCGCAAGACCTTGACGATGGGGTCGACCGGGATCAACAGCCCATAGACGCGCTCGCCGTACTCGATCTCGAACTGGACGGCGGCGGCGAGGGTCTCGCCGGTCTTGTCGTCCATCAGCTCGACGAGCACCTCTTCGGCGGGTGCTTCGGACATCGACAGCCTCCTTTTCGCGACCTCGCAGCCCGGCGTCGGGCCGGGTGCGGTCGCCCATCAAAACACGTCCGCCCGCGCCGGTCCATCCCGGCGAGGTGGCGACGGTCGCGCATTTGTTGCAGGCTCGCCGCATGCCCGAAGCCCTCGACCGCCTGCGCGCGACGTGGTCCGCGGTGCTCGCCGCGCTGCCGATCGCGCCCGCGCGCTGCCTGTTCCGCAGCACCGAGGGCTACAACGTCGCGACCGTGCTCCGCCACGGCACCGACCGCCACGGGCGCGACGCCGAGATGTCTTGGGAGGCCCGCGGTTATCGCGGCCCGCCGCGGCGCTTCGCCGAGGTGGTCTACGCGAGCACCGCCGCCGAGGTCGAGGCCTCGCTCGTCGGCGCGCGGCCCTCGTCGGCGCTGATCAAGGTCCCCGGCACCCCCGACGCCCACCTGCTCGTCTACCGCGCCGACGCGCTCGCCGCGGTGCACGACGACCAGTACGCCTTCGCCGCCGATCCCCGCGCGGCGCTCGTCGCCGTCTTCGCGCTCGACCCGGTGCGGCGGGTCGACGGCCCATGAAGCGCCGGCGGAGCGACGGACCGTCAGCCGGGCGCCGGCCCCTCTTCGCGCTCGACCCGGCGCGCCGACGCGCCATGAGCCGGGCGCCGCGCCGCGGAGGCGACCGGTGAAGGCGGCGCCGTTCGACCTCCAGACGCTCGCCACCTTCGGCGCCCACCTGCCGCGCACGCTGCCGCCGCCGCCGATCGCCGCGCCGGGCCCGCTCGCCGCCGCCGTCGAAGCCGCCGTCGCCGACGCGCTCGCCGACGCGCCTGGCCCGGATCGCGATCGCGCTCAGCGGCGGGTCGACTCACCGTCGTCGCCGCCGCCGCCCGCCGCCACCTCCGCCCGCGCGCGTTTGCGCTCGACGCCGGCCGCGCCGCGGTCGAGGCGCGCGCGGTCGCCGCCGCGCTCGACCTCGACCTCACGCTCGTCCTGCTCCCCGCCGCCGGCGTGCGCGCCGTCTCCCCGACCGCGGTCGCCTGCGCGCTCGGCCAGCCCACCCACAGCGCGGCGCCGTTCGGGTTCATGCTGCTCTACGAGGCGATCGCCGCCGCCGGCTGCGCGACGGTGCTCACCGGCGACGGCGCCGACGAGGCCTTCGCCGGGCACGCCTACCACCGCGCGCCGCCCGAGACCTGGGCCCCCGACATCTGGTCGACCTGGGCGGCGGTGCGCGCGCTCGGCGTCGACCCGGCGCTCGTCGCGCCCGCGGCCCGCTCGTCGCCGCCGTGGATCACCTCGCCCGCGGCGCGCGCGGTCGAAGCCGAGCTCGCCGCGATCTCCGACAGCGCCGCCCGCCTGCGCTGGCTCGACCTCCGGCTGCGCCAGGATCCGCAGTGCGTCGCGCTGCAACGCCGCCTCTGCGCCGCCGCCAGGCTCGTCTACCGCGCGCCGCTCGCCGATCCCCGGTGACCGCCCGCGCGCTCGCCGCGCCGCTCGACCCGCGCGCCCCAAGGCGCCGCTCGTCGCGCTCGCCGCCGCCGCGCTCGGGCGCCCCTGGCGACGCACGAAGCAGCCGATGCACGCGCTCACCGGCGGCCGCCCGCTCGACGCGACCTGGCGCGCCGCGCTCGAGCCCGAGGCGGTGCGCCGCCATGGCCTCTTCTCACCCGCCGCCGTCGCCGCCGCGCTCGCCGCCCACGACCCCGCCGCGCCCTGGCTCCCGCGCGCGCTCGTCATCGTCGCGACCGCCCACGCCGGCCTCGACGCCGGTGCCTTCACCGCCGCTCAGTTCCGCGGCGCGTCCTCGTCGAAGTAGCCCTCGCGCGCCGGCTCCTCCGCGCTCGGCATCGGCGCCGGCACGACCCCGTGCAGCGGGTCGATCGTCAGCACCTGCAACGAGAGCTCGATCTCGCCGTCGCCGCCCACCCGCGTCGGCCCGAAGACGCCGTCGTAGGTCCCCACGCCCACGAGCCCCGCCGCACCGCGTCGCGATCGGTCGCGCCCGGCACCACCCGCGCGAGCAGCTTCGCCGCGTCGTAGGCGTGCGCCGCGAGCACCGGCGGCGGCCGGCCGTGCTCGGCGACCCACGCCTCGACGAACGGCGCCGCGGCCGCCGACTCGGTCCAGAAGGCGTCGACGAAGAGCGCGTTGAGCGCCTGCGTCGGCGGGTCGCGGGTCAGCCGCGGGTCGTTGAAGCCGCTCGCGCCGAGGATCTGCACGAGCTGCGGCGTGTCGCCGGCGTACTTGCTGGCGAACTCCAGCGGGCTCAGCGCCGGGTCGTTCTTCACCTCGATGTCCCAGTAGGCGAGGAACGGCAGCATCAGCCGCACCCGCTGCCCGCCGTCGGGGATGAACAGCGCCTCGAAGTCGACCACCGGCGGGACGTGCTGCGCCGGTCCTTCGACTTGCGGTTGAGCGCCTCCCAGTGCGGGTCGACCTGCCGCGCCTCGAGGTGATGCCGGCCGATGAGCTTCTTGATCGGCTCGTTCTGGTCGGCGACGTTGACCGAGTAGCCCTCGGCGCCGCGGATCTCGCCGCCGAGCCGGGTCACCGTCTGCCAGAACGCCTGCATCATCTCGATCCCGTAGTCGGTGCGGGTAGAGGATCGCAAACGTCTTGAGCCCGAGCGCCTCGACCGCGTACCGCCCGATCGCCTCGGCCTGCGCGCTGCGGGTCAGGCGATGACGGAAGACGAAGGTCCCGAGCCGGGTCAGATCGGCGCGCGACGAGAGCACCACGATCGGGACCTCGAGCCGCTCGGCCGCGCGCGCCGCGGTGTGGCTCTCGATGCTGCCCACCGGCCCGATGATCGCGGCGACGTGCTGGCGCTGCACCATGTCCTCGACGATCTGCGGCGCGCGATCGGCGTCGCCCGCGGTGTCGCCCACCACCAACTCCACGCCCGCGAGGCCACCGAGCGCGAGCCGGACGCGTGCAGCGCGGTCTCCCCGATCGCGGCGTAGGGCCCGCTCAGCGGCAGCAGCACCCCGATCCGACCCGGCTGCACCCGCTCGCGCGCCGCGAGGCGATCGAGCGTCTCCTGCGCGGCCGCGGCGGGCGCGCCACCGACCGCGACGGCCCGATCGAGCAGCGCCCGCGCCTCGCGCAGATCGCGGCGGTGGGCGGCGAGGCGCCCGAGGCGCAGCGTCACCCAGCCGGCGGCAGCGGAGCGCGGGTCGAGCAGCGTCAGCGCCTCGACGATCGCGGCGGGCTCGGCGGCGGCGACGGCCTCCGGCAGCGCAGCGGCGGGCAGCGCGGCGAGGCGCTCGGCGAGCGCGGGATCGGCGCGGCGGCGGCGGGAGGCACGGCCGCGGCGGGCGCGGCGACCGGATCCGCCGGCGGCGCGGCCGCCGGATCGACGGGAGGCGGCGTCGATCCGCACGCGGCGAGGAGGGCGAGGGCGAGCGTGACGGACGCGGCGAGGGGCTTCATGTCATCTGGTTTACGCTACCCGCCGCCAGCGTTCAACGCAGGGGGTCGCGCTGTCGCGGGCACGTCAGGAGACCCGCCCCCATCCCCCATGGCGCCGTCACGGTTGTGTCGGTTTGCCGTCAAGGTCCTTGCGTTCGGGTGACGGTGTCGATATCCGACGATCACACTTCGATGCCGTCGCTCTGGGGAGAGAGCGAACACGATCGAAACCAAGGGGGAGACCATGAACACCGCTGCCCGAATCATCGCATGCGCGCTCGCCGGATGCTGGACCGGCGCCGCGCTCGCTCAGCCCGCCACGCCCGCCGTCGAGGGCGCCGCCGAGCAGGCCAACGAGGCCGCCGTCGAGGCCAACGAGGCCGCCGCCGAAGCCAACGAGGCCGCCGCCGCGGCCACCGCCGCCGCCGAGGCCAACGACGTCGAAGAGGCCAAGGCCGCCGCCGCCGAGGCCGCCGCCGCCGCCGAGGCCGCCCGCGCCCAGGCGGACGCCGTCGCCGCCGAGGTCGAGACCCCCACCGCCGCCGACGAAGGCGGCGCCACCGAGGTCATCCTCGTCACCGGCTCCCGCATCGGCCGCGACAACCTCGACGAGTTCGGTCACATCGCCGTCGTCGACGCCGACGACATCGCCGTCTCCGGCGCCTCGACCATCGACGAGCTCCTCCGCAAGCTCCCCAGCGTCACCCTCCAGGGCATCAACAAGAACGACAACAATGGCGGTGACGGCCTCGCCTTCATCGACCTGCGCAACCTCGGTATCCAGCGCACGCTGGTGCTCGTCAACGGTCGGCGCTTCGTCACCAACGGCACCGGCGTCAGCGAAGCGGTCGACCTCAACAACATCCCGGTCGCGATGATCGAGCGGGTCGAAGTGCTCCTCGACGGCGCGTCCGCGATCTACGGCTCCGACGCGATCGGCGGCGTGGTCAACATCATCCTCAAGCGCGACTTCGAGGGCGTGCGCGCCGATCTCTACGGCGGCATCACCAGCCGCGGCGACGGCGAGGAGATCGGCGCGTCGCTGACCATCGGTCACACCTTCGACCGCGGCAACATCACCACCAACTTCAGCTACATGAACCGGCAGCCGATCCGGCAGCTCGACCGCGACTGGGCGAAGTACCCGGTCGTCGACGCGATCCGGAACGACGACGGCAGCGTCACCGAGATCATCGGCAGCGGCGCGCCGATCTACGGCCGCGACCTCTCGTTCACCGGCGCCTACTTCAACCCCGACGACCCCGACGCGGGCGGCGGCAGCTTCGCGCCGTTCGGCCTCGAAGACCGGTACAACTACGGCGAGGCGCAGTGGCTCACCGGCAAGACCGAGCGCTACTCGTTCACCACCATCGCCCGCTACGAGCTCGCCGACGAGGCCGAGCTGTTCCTCGAGACGACCTACACCAACCGCTACAGCCGCACCCGCCTCGCGCCGCAGCCGCTCGGCCTCGGCGGCACCTCGACCTTCCTCAACGGCTTCGAGGTCCCCTGGTCGAACCCGTACGTGCCCGACGACTTCCGCGCGACCGTGCGTGACGCCGTCTATCAGGACGCCATCGCAAATGGTGCGACCGAAGACGAAGCCTCGATGGCCGCCGACGCGGCGGTCACCGAGGGCAGCATCATCATGGCGCGTCGGATGAAAGACGTCGGAGACCGCATCTACGACATCGAGAGCGACACCTTCCGCGTCGTCACCGGCCTCACCGGCCCGGTCTTCGACGATCGCATGCGGTGGGAGCTGTTCTTCAACTACGGCCGCAACGAGTCGAACCAGAACATCGCCAACTCGGTCAACCTCGCCCGCGCCTATGAGAGCGCCGATCCGATGCTGTGCGACCTCAACGCCCACCGCGGCTGCGTCGTCGGCGACTACTTCGGCGCCCAGCTCCAGCCCGAGGTGCTCGACTACATCCGCTTCACCGACGTGCAGGTGACCGGCTACAGCCACTTCAGCACCGGCCTCTCGCTCGCCGGCGAGGTCATCGACCTGTGGGCCGGCCCGCTCGGCGCCGCGATCGGCGGCGAGTTCCGCTACGAGTACGGCTTCAACCGCCCCGGCGCCACGACCGTCGCCGGTGACTCGGCCGGCAACGGCATCGGCAACACCGAGGGCGACTACAGCGTCGGCTCCGCCTTCGCCGAGCTGAGCCTGCCCCTCGCCCGCCGCCTCCCCGCCGCGCACGACGTCACCGTCGACCTCGCCGCGCGCTTCTCCGACTACGACACCTTCGGCAGCGACCTCACCGCCCGCGGCGCGCTCAGCTACGCGCCCACCCCCGACCTCCGGCTCCGCGGCGTCTACTCGACCGCCTTCCGCGCGCCGACCATCACCGACCTCTACGGCGGCGCCGCCGACAGCTACGAGACCCTCGACGACCCCTGCAACGAGCACGGCATCCTCGACGACGCCAACCCCATCGTCTCGAACAACTGCGCGGCGCAGGGCGTGCCCGGCGACTACAACCAGAATGACGCCGGCGGCAGCCAGATCCGCACCAACATCGGCGGCAACCCGGAGCTCGAGGCCGAGACGGCGACCGTCCTGAACGTCGGCCTCGTCGTCACCCCCAAGTTCAACGCCTTCCTCGAGGGCTTCACCGGCTCGGTCGACTACTACCAGATCAAGATCGACAACGCGATCGCCAACCCCGAGCCGCAGGAGATCCTGCGCAAGTGCTACGAGAGCGCGGGGCTCGGCGCGCCCGAGTGCGCCAACATCGTGCGCAACCCCAACACCTTCGTCGTCAACGAGCTCAACGCCTCCGCGAAGAACATCGGCTTCATCGAGACGAGCGGCGTCGACATCACCGCCGACTACGTGCTCGACCTCGGCCTCGTCGGCGCGCCCGGCGCCGGCCGCGTCGAGCTCGGGTGGCACGGCAACTACCTGCTCAACTACGACGAGACGATCGAAGGCGTGAAGACCGAGTACGCCGGCAAGATCACCAGCGGCGCCGGCACCTACGCGAGCTGGCGCTGGATCGCCCGCCTCGCCTACGGCATCGACACCTTCACCGCGAGCGCCATCTACCGCTTCATCGGCAAGTCGAACATCCTCGGCACCGACTCGGCGACCAACCCCTTCGTGACCGTCGAGTCGGTCGGTTACGTCGACATCGCCCTCGAATACGACTATGAGGGCCTCGGCATCATCGTGGGCGCCCAGAACGTGCTCGACCAGGACCCGCCGTTCTTCCTCGAAGGCGGCCAGAACGCCAACACGTCGAGCTACGATTTCACCGGCCGGTTCCTCTTCACCCGGCTGAGCTATCAGTTCTGAGCGGCCCTCGACCCTTGGACGTGAGAGCACCATGACCCGACCCGCCCGCCGCGCCCTCGCCGCCCTCGCCGGCGCCCTCGCCCTGTGCTTCACCGCCTCGGCCAGCGCCGACGAGGATCCGGTCGACGACCTCATCGCCCAGGTCGTCGAGGAGAACACCCAGCTCGCCGAGAAGCAGAAGAAGATCGACGAGCTCTCCGACCAGACCGACGACCTGCTCGCCGAGTGGCGGGCGGTCCAGCGCCGCAACAAGGCGCTGCGGGCCTACAACGCCCAGCTCACGACCCTCGTGGCCGCGCAGCAGGGCGAGCTCGACGGCATCCGCCGCGAGATCGACCAGGTCTCCGAGATCAGCCGCCAGATGACCCCGCTGATGCTGCGCATGCTCGACGCGCTCCAGAAGTTCGTCGCGCTCGACATGCCCTTCCTGCTCGACGAGCGCACCGCGCGCGTCAACGAGCTGCGCGCGATGATGAACCGCGCCGATATCGAAGAATCCGAGAAGTTCCGCCGGATCCTCGAGGCCTACCAGATCGAGAACGAGTTCGGCCGCACCATCGAGGCCTACCGCGGCACCGTGCAGATCAGCGGCGCCGAGAACACCGTCGACATCCTCCGCATCGGCCGCCTCGTGCTCGCCTACGCGAGCCTCGACGGCGCCGTCGGCGGCGTCTGGAGCCGCGAAGACAAGGCGTGGCGCCCGGTCAGCGCCGAGCAGCTCCGCGACATCCGCACCGGCCTGCGCATGGCGCGCAAGCAGGCCGCGCCCGACCTCATCCGCCTGCCCGTGCCCGCGCCGAAGCCCGGCGAGCGCGTCGCCTTCGAGGAGGCCAGCAAGTGATCCGCCCGCTCCACCTCATCCCGCTCGCGCTCGGCCTCGCCCTCACCACCCCCGCCGTCGCGCAGGACGCCCCCAAGACGCTCGACGAGCTCCTCGAACAGGTCCGCCAGGGCTCCGAGCGCCTCACCGCCGAGGAGCAGGCCCGCGAGCAGGAGTTCATCCGCCAGAAGGCCCGTCAGGCCGAGCTCCTCGAAGCCGCCCGCGCCGAAGAGCAGCGCCTCATCAACCAGAGCGCCGCGCTCGAGCGCCAGTACGAGGACAACGAGAAGCTCGCCGTCGAGTTCGCCGAGACCCTGCGCCAGCGCATGGGCACCAGCGGCGAGCTCTTCGGCGTCGTGCGCCAGGTCGCCGGCGACACCCGCGGCCACGTCGCCGCCTCGATCGTCAGCGCCCAGCTCACCGGCCGCGAGAAGCCGCTCGCCGATCTCGCGCAGAGCAAGTCGCTGCCCACCATCGATGCGCTCGAAGACCTGTGGTTCATCATGACCCAGGAGATGGCCGCGCAGGGCGAGGTCGTGCGCTTCACCGCGCCCGTCATCGGCGCCGACGGCCAGACCGCCCCGCAGGAGGTCGTGCGCGTCGGCCCGTTCAACGCCATCCAGGGCGAGCGCTTCCTGCAATGGCTGCCCGAGGTCAACACCCTCGCCGTGCTCGGCCGCCAGCCGCAGGAGATGCACCAGGACACCGCCCGCGCGCTCGCCGCCGCCGGCCCCGACCAGGGCCCCGTCCGCTTCGCGATCGACCCGAGCCGCGGCGCGGTGCTCTCGATGCTCGTGCAGACCCCCGACCTCGAAGAGCGCATCGAGCTCGGCGGCGTCGTCGGCTACGCCACCCTCGTGCTCGGCGCCATCGCCGGCGCCTACGGCCTCCTCCGCCTGCTCTACCTCTTCGTCGTCGGCCTCCTCGTCACCGTGCAGCGCCGCCGCGTCACCAGCCCCAGCCGCTGGAACCCGCTCGGCCGCGTCATCCGCACCTGGCAGCAGCAGCCCGACGTCGACGTCGAGACCCTCGAACGCCGCCTCGACGACGCGATCCTCAAGGAGACCGGCCGCCTCGAACGCGGCCACTGGCTCATCAAGGTCGTCTCCGTCGTCGCCCCGCTCATGGGCCTGCTCGGCACCGTCACCGGCATGATCCAGACCTTCCAGGCCATCACCCTCTTCGGCACCGGCGACCCCAAGCTCATGGCCGGCGGCATCTCCGAGGCGCTCGTCACCACCATGATCGGCCTCATCGTCGCCATCCCGCTCGTGCTGCTCTACAGCGGCGTCAGCAACATCGCCCGCCGGGTCATCGACCTGCTCTACGAGCAGGCGACCGGCCTCATCGCCCGCCAGAGCGAACGCGCCGAGGCCCGGAGCGCCTGAGACATGGACGCCATCTCCCTCGACCACGCCCGCGAAGCGGTGCTCGCGTTCATCGAGCGGGGCGGCCCGGTGCTCGTCGCGATCTTCGCCGTCACCGCGCTGATGTGGACCGCGATCATCGAGCGCGTGCTCTACATCGCCTTCTTCCACCGCGGCGAGGTCAAGCGCGCCATCGCCGAGTGGACCGGCCGCCGCGAGCGCCACTCCTGGCACGCCCACAAGATCCGCACGATGCTCCTGAGCACCGTCGGCGCCCGCCTCGAACAATCCCTCGGCCTCATCAAGACCCTCATCGCCGTCTGCCCGCTCCTCGGTCTGCTCGGCACCGTCACCGGCATGATCGAGGTCTTCGACGTCATGGCCGTCAGCGGCAGCGGCAACGCCCGCGCGATGGCCGGTGGCGTCAGCCGGGCCACAATCCCTACGATGGCAGGCATGGTCGCGGCGCTGTCCGGCATGCTCATCAGCACCCAGCTCCAGCGCTACGCCATTCGCGCCCGAGGCAAGCTCGCCAATCGCCTCGCGCTCGACGAGGAGACCATCTGATGGCGCTTCGCAACCGTGCCCGCGAGAGCGACGAAGAAGACGTCAACCTCACCCCGATGCTCGACGTCGTCTTCATCATGCTCATCTTCTTCATCGTCACCGCCTCCTTCACCAAGGAGACCGGCATCGACGTCAACCGCCCCTCCGCCGCCACCGCCGAGGTCAAGGAGCGCGGCAACATCCTCGTCGCCATCACCGCCGACGGTGAGGTCTGGATCGACAAGCGCCGCGTCGACCCCCGCGCCTTGCAGGCCAACATCGAGCGCCTCTACGCCGAGAACCCGCAAGGCTCCGTCGTCATCCAGGCCGACACCGACAGCCGCAACGGCCTCCTCGTGCAGGTGATGGACGCCGCCCGCGCCGCGGGCGTGCCCAACGTCAGCCTCGCCGCGCAGCCCAGGTGAGCGCCATGTTCCTCCGCTACCCGCTCGCGATCATCGCCGCGTTCGCCACGACCTTCGGCATCTTCTTCGGCATGCACCTGCTCGTCGTCGAGACCGAAGGCGCGCTGCAAGCGCCCATCCAGGGCGGCACCATCGAGATGGTGCGCGTCAAGCGCGAGACCGCCCCGGTCGAGAAGAAGCGCGAGATGCCGCAGAAGCCCCAGACCCTCGACGAGCCGCCCCCGCCGCAGATGGAGATGAGCGACCCCGGCGCCCCCGGCGGCGCCGCCGTCTCGATGCCCATCGCCGCCCCGACCCCCCAGGCCGCCGTCAAGATGCGCGGCGGCCCCAACCTCGGCGCCGCGCCCGTCGGCAACGCCGCCGCCACCCCGCTCGTCCGCGTGCAGCCCCAATGCACCCGCAAGATGCAGCTCGAAGGCATCAACGGATCGGCGCTCGTCCGCTTCGACATCGGCCCCACCGGTCAGACGCTCAACGTCACGCTCATCGACGTGGAGCCCAACGGCTACGGCATCGAGAGCAACGTGGTGCGTGCCATCGAGCGCTGGAAGTACCGCCCCAAGGTCGTCGACGGCCAGGGCGTCGTGCAGAAGGGACTCCAGGTCAAGATCAGCTTCACCTGCTCGAAATGAAGAAACCACCTGCCCCCCAGGCACTTTGCCGCCTCGCGCTCGCCTTCGCGCTCGCCGCCACCCTCGGCGCCTGCACCGCCCCCGCGTGGCTGCGCCCGCCCGAAGAAGGCCAGGACAAGAAGGCGCGCGTCGACTACACCGTCAACAAGCAGGCGTGGAAGCACCTCGACCGCGCGCAGAAGGCGCTCGCCGAGAAGGACTACAAGGCCGCCAAAGAAGAGCTCGACGAGATGCAAGAGCGCAAGAAGCGCTTCAACGAGTACGAGCTCGCGCTCATGTGGCAGACCTACGCCCACATGTACGCCGACCAGGAAGACATGCCCGCCGCCGCCGCCGCGCTCCAGAACGCGCTCGCCGGCGAGACCCTGCCCGAGGGCGCGCTCATCGACGCGATGTACAACCTCGGCCAGCTCCAGCTCGCCACCGAGCAGTATGACAAGGCCGCCGCCACCTTCACCCGCTGGCTGGAGCTCGCCGGCGACAAGGCCACCCCCGAGGCGCGCTACGTCATCGGCGTCGCCTTCGCCCAGGCCAAACAATACGAAAAGGCCACCGAGCAGGTCCGCGCCGCGCTCGCCGCCGTCGACACCCCGCCCGAGAACTGGCTGCAGCTCCTCATGTCGGTCCGCTTCGAGCTCGGCGACCTCGCCACCGTCGAAGACGTGCTCAAGCAGCTCCTGCAACGCTACCCCCGCAAGGCGTACTGGCAGCAGCTCGCCGGCGTCTACGCCGAGAAGCGCCAGGACGAAAAAGCCCTCGCGGTCATGGAGTTGATGCACACCCAAGGCATCCTGGAGAGCCGCGACGAGCTGTTGCGCCTCGCGCAGATGTACCTCTTCATGGGCGTGCCCCAGAAGGCCACCGCGGTCCTCACCGGCGGCCTCGACGGCGGCCCGCTCGAACGCGACGAGAAGACCCTCGAGCTCCTCGCGAGCAGCTACCTCTATGCCCGCGAGAGCGAAGACGCCAAAGGCATCCTCGCCGAGGCCGCCAAGAAGAGCGACAGCGGCGAGATCTACCTCCAGCTCGCCCGCCAGCAGCTCCGCGACGGCCAGTTCGAAGCCGCCGCCGCCTCCGCCCGCCGCGGCATCAACAAAGGCGGCGTCGACAACCCCGGCCAGGCGTGGCTCCTCCTCGGCAGCATCCACTTCAACGCCGAGGAGTGGTCGGCCGCGCTCGACGCCTTCCGCCGCGCCGAAGGCTTCGACGACACCCGCGCCACCGCCGCGCAGTGGCGCGCCGCCGCCGAAGGCCAGATCGAGATGGCCCGCGCCGAGGCCCAGGCCGCCGCCGGGCGCTGAGCTGCCCGACCCCCCGGCCCGCCCGGAGGCCCGATGTCCATCGACAGCCACAACCACCTCGACTTCGACGACTTCGACGCCGACCGCGCCCAGGTCATCGCCCGCGCCCGCGCCGCCGGCGTCACCGGCCAGATCATCGCCGGCGTCCGCCCCGAAGACTGGCCCCGCCAGCGCGCCCTCGCCGCCGACTGGCCCGACCTCCGCTGGACGGCGGGACTCCACCCCCAGCTCGCCGCCACCCTCGACGCCCCGGCCCGCGCCGCCGCGCTCGACGCGCTCCCGGCCGCCTTCGAAGGCGAGCACCCCGCCTGCGCCGTCGGCGAGATCGGCCTCGACCGCCAGTTCGTCGACAAGGCCACCCTCACCGCCCAGACCGAGAGCTTCCGCGCCCAGCTCGCCTTCGCCCGCGCCCGCGACCTCCCCGTCGTGCTCCACATCGTCGCCACCCACGGCAAGGTCCTCGACATCCTCCAGCGCGACGGCCTCCCCCGCGCCGGCGGCGTCGTACACAGCTACAGCGGCAGCGCCGACATGGCCGAGAACTACCTCCGCCTCGGCCTCCACATCGGCTTCGTCGGCACGATCTGCCGCCCCGCCGCGAAGAAGCTGCACCGCGCCGCCCGCGTCGTGCCCGACGACCGCCTGTTGATCGAGACCGACGCCCCGACGCAATCTCCCCCCGGACACGCCCGCCGCAACGAACCGGCGGCGCTCCCGGTCGTCGCCGCCGCGCTCGCCGCGCACCGCGGAACCACCGCCGAGCACGTCCTCGCGGCCACCCGCCGCAACGCAGAAACCCTCTTCGGACCGTTTGCATCCATCGGCCGCACCTGAGGAGAACGAGAAGATGGACGGGGTGTTGATGCACGGCGCCGCCCACGAGGCGCCGCCCGCGCTGACCGAGAGCTACAAGCTGCACCGCCGCTTCGACCGCATGGCCCGCCTCACCGGCGACGACGGCATGGCGGCGCTCATGGACGCCTTCGTCATCGTCTTCGGCCTCGGCGGCGTCGGCAGCTTCACCGCCGAGAGCCTCGTGCGCAGCGGCGTCGGAAGGCTCCGCATCGTCGACTTCGACGACGTCTGCGTCACCAACACCAACCGCCAGCTCCACGCGCTCAAGGGCAACATCGGCAAGCCCAAGGCCACCCTCGTCGCCGAGCGCCTGCGCCTCATCAACCCCAAGGCGCAGATCGAAGCCGTCAAACAGTTCTATCAAGCCGAGGTCAGCGACGCGCTCCTCGCCCCCGACGCCGACGGCCGCGCGCCCGACTACGTCGTCGACGCCATCGACCAGTTCACCGCCAAGTGCCACCTCATCGCCACCTGCCGCGCCCGTCGCATCCCCCTCGTCTCATCGATGGGCGCCGCCGGCCGCTGGGATCCCACCCGCGTCCGCGTCGTCGACCTCAACAAGACCGAGGGCTGCAAGATGGCCCAGAGCGTCCGCAAGATCCTGCGCGAGAAGCACGACTTCCCCCGCGGCCGCGCCGCCTGGGGCATCCCCGCCATCGTCAGCGACGAGCCGGTGCAGCCCCCCCACGAGCTCGCCTACGAGGCCGGCACCGGCTTCCGCTGCGTCTGCCCCCAGGGCCAGAACGGCCTCCTCACCTGCGACCGCCGCGCCCGAATCGACGGCAGCGCCTCCTTCGTCACCGGCACCTTCGGCCTCGTCTGCGCCTCGGTCGTCGTCCGCGACATCGTCGCCCGCGCCGCCGCGCATGACACCCGAGGCACCCCTGCCACCGCCCCCCAAGCGACCCCCGCGGAGGCCCCCCATGGCTGACACCCTCACCCGGATCGGCGACCGCGCCGATGCCATCGACCCATCGCTCGATCTCTTCGACGCCATCGAGAAGCTCAAGCGCGAGCGCAACGCCATCATCCTCGCGCACTACTACCAGGAGCCCGACATCCAGGACGCCGCCGACTTCGTCGGTGACAGCCTCCAGCTCAGCCAGCGAGCCGCCGCCACCGACTGCGACGTCATCGTCTTCGCCGGCGTGCACTTCATGGCCGAGACCGCCAAGATCCTCAACCCCGACAAGACCGTCGTGCTCCCCGACCTCCGCGCCGGATGCAGCCTCGCCGACGCCTGCCCCGCCGATCGCTTCCAGGCGTTCATCGACGCCCACCCCGGCCACAAGGTCGTCAGCTACATCAACTGCTCGGCCGCGGTCAAAGCCATCAGCGATGTCATCTGCACGTCGAGCAACGCCGCCGACATGGTCCGTCTCTTCCCCAGGGACCAGCCCCTCATCTTCGCCCCCGACAAGAACCTCGGCGCCTATGTCATGCGCGAGACCGGCCGCGACGACCTCGTGCTCTGGCAAGGCACCTGCCAGGTCCACGAGATCTTCAGCGAGAAGAAGCTCGTGCAGCTCAAGGTCCGCCACCCCGACGCCGAAGTCATCGCGCACCCCGAGTGTGAACCCCACATCCTGCGCCACGCCGACCACATCGGCTCCACCGCCGCGCTCTTGCGCCAGGTCATCCAGAGCCCCAAGCAGACCTTCATCGTGCTCACCGAGAGCGGCATCCTGCACCAGATGCGCAAAGCCGCGCCCCACAAGGAGCTGATCGCCGCCCCGCCCGAGGGCAACTGCGCCTGCAACGAGTGCCCGCACATGCGCCTCAACACCCTCGAGAAGCTCTACCTCGCGCTGCGCGACCTCGAGCCCGAGATCCACGTCCCCGAAGCCACCCGCATCGCCGCGCTCAAGCCGCTCGAACGCATGCTCAAGAAGGACCTCACCGCCGCCTGATCGACCGGTCCGAAGCCCGCCGAACCACGCGATTCACCTACTCATCCAGCACCACCCGCAGGATCGGCGACGGCGCGACCGGCGCATCCACCGGCCACGTCCCGAGCGCGGTGGCATAGACGTAGCCATCCGGTCCCTGCGCGAACGCCGTCGCGAAGTGCAGGTGTCCCACCGGGAAGCTGTCGCCGGTGCCATCGACGCGGCGGGCGCGCACCCAGCCGACGAAGGCGTCGCCGAAGAGCATCACCTCGTCCCATCGCCCGCGGTAGCGATCGTTGCCATTCGGCCGGTACGGCGGCGCGACCCACACCGAGCGCAGGCGGCTGCTCGTCGCGCGCAGATCGTCTTGCACGAACGGGTGGCTCCCGCTGCGACCGTAGCTCAGCCACGGGCCCGAAGCGGCGACACACCCGCCGGCGGGGCAGGGGCCCTCGTAGTCGGGCCAGCCGAAGTCATCGCCGGGTGACTCGACGAGGTTGATCTCTTCATGGGTGTCGAGCCCCACGTCGCCCACCCACCAGCGGCCGTCGTGGTAGAAGCCCTTCCACGGCGAGCGCAGGCCCTTGGCATAGACAGCGGGGTGGCCGCTGCCATCGGTGTACGGGTTGTCATCGGGGAAGTCATGCCCGCCCTCGGGCTGCGGCAGGATCCGCACGAGCCCGCCGAGCACGGTGTCGAGGTCGCGCGCGTTGTCGCTCTGCACCTTGTCGCCGAACAACGCCCACAAGGCGCCGGTGTCGTCGAAGCCCATGCTCCCGATGTTGTGCCAGGAGCGCGGCGCGCGCGGCTCGGCGATCGAGAAGACCTCGACCGCCGTGTCGAGGATGCCCGCGTAGCCGAGGCGCTCGGGGTCGAGGGTGTAGCGGCGGATGACGCTGGTGAAGCGATCGGGCGTGTAGCCCAGGTAGATCCAGCGGTTCTCCGCGAAGCCCGGGTCGACCGCGACGCTGATCAGGCCCGCGTCGGAGTCGGGCCAGACGTCGGGAACGACGAACGAGCCGAGCCGGCGCGCGCCCTCGCCGTCGAGGACCATGTGGATGACCTCGCCGTCCTTGTCGAGCACGACGAGCTCGCCGCTGTCGCCGAGGAACGCCAGATCGGTGATGCGCAAAGCGCCCGCGTCGTGCGCGATCGGTTCGAAGCGCAGCCGCAGCGCGGTGTCATCGGGCGGCGGCGGCGGCGCGGCGTCGACGGCGGCGTCGAGGGTGCGACCGATGGGATCGAAGATGCCTTGCCCTGCAGAGGTGCCATCGTCGCAGGCGGTCAGCGCGGCGCACAGCAGCGGCAGCGCGCGCAGGGCAGGGGAGCGGCGGAGGCTTCGGGCGCGCATCACAGCGACTCGATCCAGCGGCGGAGGATCTCTTCGGCGCGGTGGTCGCCGTTGACGATGCCCACCGGTGGCATCGCCTTGAACTCACCGGCGTAGCCCGGCGCGCGCGCGCTCACCACCGCCTCGTAGAGCGCGCTCCCTTCGGGGTCGCCGGGCACCACGCGGATGCCATCGCCCGACGCCGAGCTGTCGGTCGGCACATCGACCGTGTTGGCGACCAGATCACGCGGCCGCAGGCTGAACGAGGCGTTGTCGCCGCGCGGCTCGCCGTGGTGGCAGTGAACGCAGTTGCCGACGAGGTAGCTCATCGCGCGGCGCTCCTCGTCGGTGCGATAGGGGTGCTCGATGACTTCGGGCGGCGCGTCGAAGACACCCGCTTCGACGAGCGCCGGGTCGAGGTTCTCGGGGCCGATGCCGATCACCGGCGCGGCGCGGTGGGTCTCATGGCAGGCCTCGCAGTCGAGCTCGCCGGGGATGACATAGGCGAAGTCGGCGCCGTTGAGGTCTTCGAGCACGAACGGCTGCTCCGGCCAGCGCTCGTCGAGGCGCAGCGCGTCGCGGCCGTCGGTGCCCCAGTGATAGACGGCGTAGCGCCAGCCTTCGGGTTCGTGGCGCATCACCCGCGTCTCGATCGCGACGTCGCCGTAGCGGCCCTCGACGTGGCGGTAGCCGAAGGTCTTGACGAGCACGGTGCCGACCGGGAAGACCCACGCCTCGCCCGAGGTGTCGACGCGCTCGCCCGCGGGCAGCCACAAGAGCCGGGCCTTGTCGGCGCGGTTGCTGAACAGCGCGTGCGGCGGGGTGTAGGCGACGAAGCCATCGGCCGGCTCGAACGCGCGGAGGTCGCGGTAGATGCCGGCCTCGCTGAGCCACTGTGGCATCTCGACGGTGGGATCGAGCAGCCACGGCGCGGGCGGCGGGGGCTCGTCGTCGCAGCCGGCGAGCGCGGCGGTGAGCGCGGCGGTGAGCGCGGCGGTGAGCAGGCAGGCGAGGGGCGGGCAGGAGAGGCGGTTGCGCACGGTCCTCCGGGGGTCGAGACGGCGCCGCGCGTCAGCCGGTCGCGACCGGGGCTCGTCGGCGCGGGTCGAAAGATAGCGGAGCGCCCGCGGGCGATACAACCGTCGACCGGGCGGGTGCTTGCACCGATCCCCCCGCGCCCGTCGACGGCCGCGGGGACGCCCCGCGCCACCTTCGTGGCCATCCGGTCGCGACTTTTCGCGCGGCCCCGTCAGCGGAGTTCGACCCGCGCGTGGGACGTGTTAGGGTGCCGCTCAGGGCACTGCCCGGCGGAGGGCCCGCGAGGGATCTCCGCGCTCGTCGCCCGGCCGCCCCGGGCCTGCACCGTGAGGAACCCGATGCGCCTGTCGTCGATGACCGCGATCGCCGAGGGACCCGCCGCCCCGCTCAGCCCGCGCATGCGCGCCGAGCTGCGCGCCGACCGCACCCCCGCGCCGGCGCCCTTCGTGCGCAGCGAATCCGGCCGCCGCCTCGCCCGCGCGCTCGACCGCTTCGCCCGCGGCGACCGCGACCGCGCCGCGCTGCTCGTGCACGGCCCGCAAGGCTCCGGCCGCACGACGGTGGTGCTCCGCGCCGTCGAGCAGGCGATGGTCGCGCTCACCTGGCTCGCCCGCCCCGTGCAGCTCCTGCCGGTCTCCATCCGCGCCGGGAGCCTGTGGAACACCGACAACGACCGCTTCGACGACGTGCGCGTCGTCGCCCGCCACCTCGCCGTCGCCGCGCTCGCCGAGGTCGTCGAGCGCCTCGGCGCCCGCGTGGGTGAAGACGCCGAGCGCACGGCGGCGGTCGAGGCGCTGTGGCAGGCGCTCGCCGGCCTGCCCGAGCGCGACGCGCTGCGGGCCATGCGCAAGGCCGCCGAGCCCCGCTTCTCGCTCTTCGGCGACGGTGAGGGCGACGACGACGACGGCGAGGACGACGAGCGCGTCGGCCGCGAGGCCGAGGTGCTCTGGCAGGCGGTGCGCCTCCGCGGCGTGCGCGCCCCGGTCACCGCGGCGCCGCCCCCGCCCCCGGCGCCGATCCCGGCGGTCGACCCGGCGGTCGTCGACGCGCTCCGCGACCGCATCGAGCGCCTCACCGCCGCGCTCGCCGAGCGCGACGCCGCGCTCGCCGCCCACATCGCCACCATCGGCAAGAGCCGTGACCCGTTCGCGGTCGTGCTCGCCGCGCTCTCTGGCGCCGCGCTCGGGATCGCCATCGCGGGAGGCGTCGCCTCCGAGCTCGCCGCGCTCGCCGCCGGCGGCGTCGTCGGCGCGGTCGTCGGCGGCGGCCTCGGCTTCGTGCTCGGCCGCAACGGCCAGTCCTCACCCGAGCCCGAGCTGCCCCGCGTCCCCGAGTTCGCGCCGCTGCCCGAGCCCGCCGTGCTGCCCGCGCCCGCGCCCGAGCCCGTCACCGACGACGAGCCGCCCGCGAGCGACGCGCCCACCGACGTCGACGGGCTCCTCGACCTCTTCGGCCACTTCGTGCGCGACCTGCGCGCCGTCGGCTACGCGCCGGTCTTCATCTTCGACGAGCTCGACCGCGCCGACCGCGGCCGCGTCGAGCCCCGCGTCGGCCGCCTGCTCGCCGATCTGCCCGACGGCTGCTGCGCGATCCTCGTCGCCGGCGACGCCGACTTCGCCGCGCGCGCGCCCGAGATCCAGGAGCGGCTGCCCGTCTTCTACTCCCCGGCCGCGCTGCACGCCTACCTCGACCGCCGCCTCACCCTGCCCGGCGACCTCTCCGAGACCGCCGAGGCCGACGCCCGCATCGACAAGGCGATCCTGCGCTATGCGCTGCTGCACGCCTCGCGCATGCAGATCCGCGAGCTCGAGCGCATGCTCGCCGAGCGCAACCTCGCCGGGATCCGCCTCGACGCGCAGCAACCCCGCGCGGTGTATGCCTTTAGGCTCCGCGCCGCGCAGCAGATCGCGCTCGAGCGCGTCCTCGCCGAGCGCGGCGCCACCGGCCACGAAGACCCCGCCGCGACGCGACTGCTGACCCGCGCGCTGCAATACCCGCTGCTCTTGTGGGAGGCCGGCGACGACCCCGAGATCACCGAGACCACCCTCGCCGACCACCTCGACGACGGCCGCCCCGACGGCGAATGGACCACCGCGTCCGCCGCCGACCGCGCCCGGATCTGGTCGGCGCTCTCGATCCTGCTCGGCCTGATGAGCAGCCGCGCCGGCCTCGTCGCCCGCCTGCCCGACCACCTCGCGCCGCTCGCCGACCTCATCCCCGACGCGCCGCTCGTCGTGCGCCAGGGCGACGGCTGGCGCTGGGCGTTCGACGCGCAGGGCAACCCCACCGCGGCCGGGCTCGCCGGGGACGCGCCCGAAGACGAGAAGCCCACCCGCAACCTGATGCCGCCCAAGAAGGCGCCCACCCCCGCCGAGGGCAGCCGCTTCCGCTCGATCGAGCGCGCCGCCGCCGGCCTCGAAGCGCCCAAGCGCCTGCGCCCCGGCGACCCGCTCCCGGTCACCGGCGAGTTCCGCGCCTACTCGGCCGCGCTCGCCGCCACCCAGGCCAGCCGCGACCCCGACGACGACGCCGACGAGTCGCTCGCCGGCCTCCGCCCCGGCGTGCGCCGCCCGCTGATCGACGCCGCCGAGGCCGCGCGCTTCCTCGAAGCGGTCGACGAGGCGCTCGGCACCATCGGCGACGGCGCGCTCAGCATCGGCCGCCTCGCCCGTGTCGGGCTCGTGCCCACCATCCCGACCCCTGCCGCCATCGCGCGGGCGCTCACCGAGGGCGACACCCCGCACGCCCGCATCGTGCTCGACGAGGCCGTCGGCCGGATCCGCGAGCGCCTCGGCGTCATCGAGAAGTTCTCGCTCTGGCTCACCGCCGCGCGCGCGCTCGTCACCCCCGGCGAGAACGGCACCCTCGAGATCGCCGCCGCGCTCGTCCGCGCCCGCGCGCTCCGCGGCCGCTCGGCCCCCGCGCAGCACGCCCACCTCGTCACCCGCGACCTGCAAGCCGAGCTGCGCAACCTCTGCCCCCGGCTCCGGCTGCGCTCGACCGTCTTCCGCCGGCAGGCCGCGCCCGGCACCGACGCCGAGGCGCTCGCGGCCTGGGGCGAGGCGCTGCGCAAGAAGAACGAAGACCTCGCCGAGAGCCTGCGCGAAGGCACCACCCGCACGACCCTCACCACCGTCGCGTGGCGCGCGCTCCGCGCCCGGCTCCGCAAGCTCGTCGCCGACGGCGAAGCCGGTCTGCCCGCCTTCGCCGAGACCATCGCCGCGCTCGAAGGCGTCGCCGGCGCCACCGTCACCGACTGGCTCAGCCCCGTCCCCACCGCCCGCAACCTCAGCGCGCTCCTGCTCGCCGCGCGCGAGCACTCCGCGCCCGACCAGCTCGGCGACGGCGGCCTCTACGCCGCGCTCGCGCTCGGCCTCAACCGCAACGGCACCGACGCCGCCGGCCTCGAGCTCCCCCCGATCGAGACCAGCGAGGCCGGCGACCTCATCCGCGAGACCGTGCGCGCCCGCCCGCCGATCGCGCTGGTGCTGACGACCGATCCTACCCGCGGACTGGCCGCGAGCCGCCCGCCCCGCCGCGGCTCGGCGCTGGTGCTGACGCCCGACGAGGTGATCACCAGCACCCGCAAGCTCGGCTTCGAGGTGATCTTCCTCGACGATCCGAGCATCGACGCCGGTTTGCTGCCGCTGCCGCCCGCGCCGGTGCTGGCGCCGCCGCTCGCCGATGACATCGACGCGGCGCTCGGGTGGTGGGTGACCCATCGGTGAGGGGTCAGGTCCCTCGCTCCCGCGCGCGACCTCCGTACTCGTCGTGCAGCCGCCACCAGCGATACGGCGGCGTCTGATGGGCCTCGGGCGGCGCGTCCTCCCACGTCTCCTGCCGCCCGAGCGGTGTGCGATCGAGGAAGCTCCAGACGCTCCCGAGCGCCTCGACGCCCCGCCCGGTGGTGAAATAGGTGCGATCGATCACATCGCCGTCCCGCAGGAAGACATTGAGCCCAAAGCCTCCGCTGACGCCATGGTCGGCGTTGAAGTCATCGCTCGTCGAATACCACGGGACCTGCCATCCCACGCGGAAGGCGTCGCGCGGCGCGCTCGTCGCGGGTCAGCGCCTTGCGGTCGCGCGGGCTCGGGCGGCCGGCGCAAGCAGCTCCGCGTGAGCGCGGTGCCATTCTTCGGAGACGATGGGCGGTATCTTCATCGGCGAAGACCTCATGGCCCGGTGAGCGCGATGGCATGGCGCGCTCGTCAGGGGATGTCAGCTCCCAGATCAATCCGTCATCCTTCGCGCCGCCTCGCGGCACGCCGCCGAGCGCGCTCGAACGCCCGGCTGCGCTGGCCTCCGCCTCGCCTGCGGCAGGACCCGGTCGAGCGCCTCCTGAAAGCCCCGGTCGAGCCGCGCGGCGCCGCCGGCGGCGATGATGCGGCGGGCGAGCATCCACCAGGTCGTCGGCGCCTCGTGGTGCACGACGTCGAGCACGACCGCGTCGGCGGCGGCGGGCGCGAGCGCGGTGAAGCGGCCTTCGATGACACCGGGCCACGGGTCGTAGGCGGCGAAGGGCGCGTAGTCGACCTCGGTGGGTCGCTCGACCGCGCCCGGCGCCCGCGGTGGTGGTCCGATCGGCTCCTCGACCGCGAGCTCGACGGCGCCCTCGCGCGCCTCGGCGAGCGCGGCCTCGATCGCGTTGATCTCGGCCACCGGATCGCGATGCCACGCGGCGGCCCACACCCGATGCAGGTGCCAGCCGAGCCCGCGCAAGACCTGCGGCCGCAGGCGGATTGCGTCGCGGATCCGGCGCTCGCCGTCGGCGCCGTCGCAGTCGACGCCGAGCAGGTAGCGGTCGGGCCGCTCGGGGTCGACGACGGCGAGCGCGACCGCGCAGCCGGCGTCGCCGACGCGGCGGTGGACCGTGTGGCCGCGGGCTTCGAGCGCAGCGGCGACGGCGTCTTCGAAGGGCGCGTCGGCGCGGCCGCGGGGCGGGGCCATCGAGAGGTGCCCGTCGCGCGCGAACGCGAGGAAGGTGCGCAGCGCCGCGAGCCCCGCGCTCGCGCCGGGGTCGATGTCTTCGGGCTGCAAGCCGGTGTAGACCACGCAGCGCCGCCGGGCGCGGGTGATGGCGACGTTGAGCCGCCGCTCGCCGCCGTCGAGGTTGAGCGGCCCGAACTGCTGCCAGACCCGCCCGTCGGGCGCCCGCGCGTAGCCGACGCTCAACAGGATCACGTCGCGCTCGTCGCCCTGCACGTTCTCGAGGTTCTTGACGAAGAACGGCTCGTGCAGGTGCGCCGCGAAGAAGCCCTCCGCGTCGACCGCGGTGCGGCGCCGCCGCTCGATCGCCTCGCGGATCGCGTCGGCCTGCGCGGCGCTGAACGCGACGACGCCGAGCGTCTCTTGCGGGCGGGTGAGCGCGTGCTCGACGACCGCGCGGGCGATGGCGCGCGCCTCGGCCTCGTTCTGGCGGGTGCCGCCCCGGTCATAGACGGCGTCGGGCAGGTGCCGCCACGCGAGCCCGAGCCCGTCGTCGGCGGCCGGCTCGCGCACCGGGCTCGGGAACAGCGTCAGCGCGTCGCCATAGAAGAGGTGGTTGCTCACCGCGACGAGCGACGGGTGGCGGCTGCGGTAGTGCCAGCGCAGCATCCGGCTCGGGGCGCCGGCGGCGACGAAGAGGCCGAGCACGCTCTCGAGATCGGCGGTGACGTTGTGCTCGCCGTCGGCGAGGTCGCCGCTGTCGAGGAGCCGCTGGAAGAAGCGCGTCGGCGGGAGCTGCTTGCTGTCGCCGACCACCACCGCGCGCCGCGCCCGGTTGAGCGCCCCGAGCGCGTCGACCGGCCGCACCTGGCTCGCCTCGTCGAAGACCACGAGGTCGAAGCGTGGCCCCTCGGGCGCCAGATAGCCGGCGACCGACATCGGCGACATCAGGAAGACCGGCTTGACCGCCTGCACCGCCTCGCGCGCCTCGACGAAGAGGCGCCGCAGCGGCAGGTGGCGCGCCTTCTTCTCCATCTCCCGTCGCAGCGCGGCCATGCCCGGCGCGTCGCCGCGGGGCACCTTCGCGTGGTGCCGGCCCGCGACCGTCGCGCGGTCGTGCCCGAAGCGCGCCCGATCGAGCGCCCGGAACCGCTCGACCGCGTGCCGGTGCCGGACCGGGTCGAAGTCGCCGAACGCCGGCCGCTCGCTGCGGGCGAGCGCGAGCACCCCGCGCAGGTGGTTGGCCTCGAAGGCGTCGACCAGCCGCGTCGCGCCCTCCGGCCAGTGCTCGGCGAGCTCCACCACCCCGTCGAGCCCCTCGTCGCGGGCCTGCGCGGCGAGGCGGTTGTAGCGACACAGCGCCGGGAAGCGGTCGAGGTGCAGCCGCCAGCGGTCGAGCATCTCGGCGAGCGTCGCCGCCGGCAGCTCGTCGAGCGCGAGCCCCGCCCAGCCGAGCGCCGCGGTGATCTCGGCGAGCGCCGTCACCCGCCGCTTCTCGGCCGTCGTCGCCGCATAGGTGAGCTGCCGCACCCGCTCGCGGTCCCAGGGACGCCCGAGCCGCTCGCGAACCCCCGCCGGCCACTCGCCGCTCTCGATCCAGCGGTGCGCCTCGGCGAGCCAGTACAGCGCCCGGCGGCACAGCTCGGCGTCGAGGTGCCGGTCGCGCCAGCGGGCGCGGAACAGCGCGGCGGCGAGCGGCGCGAGCCCCTCGAGGTCGCGCGCGTGCCGGCGGGCGCGGATGATCGCGTTGACCCGCTTGAGCCACACCCGCGGATCATCGGGGAGCTCGTCGCGCCCGAGCATCGCGACGGTCGCCTTCGCCGCCCGCCAGCGCCCCGAGAAGACCCGCCACCACTTCTCGCCCAGATCCTTGATCGCGCCCCGCGTCGCCACGAGCGCGTCGGCCGCGACGAGCACGTCCTCCGGCCACGCCTCGGCGAGCAGCTCGGGGTGGGCCTCGGCCTCCCGGTTCATCGCGTCGACGAGGTCGAGCGCGTCTTCGAGCGCCGCCCGCTCGTGATGCCAGCGCGGATCGGGGCGCTCCATGCCGTCGACGTCGGGCGCGTCGGCGAACGCCTGCCCGATCGCCCGCAGCGCCTTGGCCGAGAGCATGTCCACCGGCGGCGCCAGCCCGAGCTCGGCGGCGAGCGCCGCGTGCGCGATCGTCGTCGACACGCTCCGCGCGGCCGCCGCCTCGAGCGCGATCCCGAGCTGCTCGGTCTCCGCCGGCCCGAGCGCGGTGCGGGTGCAGCCGAAGAACGGGTGCTCCGCCGGCAGCCCGAGCGCCGCGACGTGCGCTTGCAGCTCGGCGACCCGCTCCCGGCGCGCGGCGAGCGCCGCCCGATCCCAGCCGGCCATCGGCGTGAACGGGATCCGCGGCAGCGCCTCGGCGTCGGCGATCCGGTGCCAGCGCCCGATCGCGTCGACCGGCCGCAGCCCGCTCGGCGGCAGGAGCGCGGTCAGCGCCGCCGCGTGCGCCACCAGCCGCTCCCGCACCGCGTCGAGCGCCGCGCGATCGGCCTCGTGATCGGCGCTCTCCTCCGGTCGCCCCAGGTCGAGCGTGCGCCGCAGCTCGGCGAGCACCGCCTTCTTGCTCGTCTTGTGGCTGTGCAGCTCCAGGCACGCCGCGCCGAGCCCCACCCGCTCCAGGCGCCGATGCACCACGTCGAGCGCCGCGAGCTTCTCGGCGACGAAGAGCACCCGCTCCCCGCGCGCGACCGCCTGCGCGACGAGGTTGGTGATCGTCTGCGACTTGCCCGTGCCCGGGGGCCCCTGGATCACCACGTCGCAGCCGGCCGCGACGAGCGCGAGCGCCTCGCTCTGCGAGGTGTCGGCGTCGACGACCTCGATCTCGGGTGGCTTCGCGGCCGCCGCGAGCAGCCCCGGCAGCGCGCCGAAGCCCTCGCCGAGCACCGCCCGGATCACCCGATGGTCGTGCGGCGCCTCGCCTGTCGGCCAGGTCGCCGGGTCGAGGTCGCGATAGAGCAGGAAGCGCCGCGCGTCGAAGAGGTCGAGCGTGATGGCGTCGCGGTCGACCTGCCAGCCACGGCCGACGATGGCGTCTTCGAGCGCGCCGAGCCACCCCGCGAAGTCGAACGGATCGGGCAGCGCCGGCAGCTCGAAGCCATGCGCCGCGCGCAACAGCGCCGCGAGCGAGAGGTTTTGCCCCGGCTCCTCCTCGCTGTGCCGCACCGTGAAGCGACAGCGCGCGTTCTGCCGCTCGAGCACCGCCGGCACCAGCAGCAGCGGCGAACACAGCGACACATCCCCATGGGTCCAGCGCAGCGCGCCGAGCGCGAGACAGAGCGCGTTGTGGCCCTGCTCCTCGACGAGCGTGCGCGCCGCGTGCTCGGTCTCGACGAGCCGCCGTTGCAGGATCGCGGACGGGTAGGGGGTCTGGAGGTGCCGATCGACGTGCCGCTGCGGCAACCGCGCCTCGTGCTGCGGCTGGCCGAGCTCCTCGGGGCTCGGCCGCGCGTCGCCCGCGGGCAGGAAGTCCATCGCGTGGCCCTCGGCGACGATGATGCGGTGCACCTCGACGGCGCGCTCGTCGACGATCTCGACCCCGCGGGCGCGCGAGACCCGGGCGCGGATCAGCGGGTTGTCGAGGCCGGGGTCGAGCAGCTCGGCCCGCGCCGCCTCGACGGCGGCGGCGATGGGGTCAGTGGGATCCACCCGCGGCAGTGTGCGGCGAGGCACGACGAGGCGCAAGCGTGTCGGGAAGTCCGCGGCTGCCTCAAAAACGAGGCAGGACACCCCATCATCCTGGCGAGGGTCGGCGGCCGCGGCTAGACTGGTGCCTCCATGGTCGCACCCGTCATCTTCCTCGATCTCGATGGCACGCTCATCGGTCCGCCGGGCGATGTTCACCCCGAGCTGTGGCCGGCGCTCGACGCCGCGCGGCAGGCGGGCACGGCGCTGTGCGTGTGCACCGGGCGACCCTCCGGCGGGCTCGCGAGCCGCATCGCATCGAGGCTCGGGCCCGACCTGCCTCACATCTACCATGGCGGCGCGGTGATCATGACCGGACGGGGCGAGGTCGTGCGCGCCGAAGCCATGCCCCGCCCCGCCTTGCGTGAGATGGTCGCCCGCGCCCGCCGCGAAGGGCTCACCCTCGAGCTCTACACCGCCGAAGCGATCCACGTCGACGCGCCGACCTGGATGCACGAGCGCCACCTGAGCCTGCTCGACCTCGCCGGCCGGGTGTGCGATCTCGCCGCGCTCGTCGAAGAGGCCCCCATCGTCAAGGCGCAGTGGATCGTCGACGACGACGCCCTCGCCGAGCGGCTCGCCGACGAGACCCCGCCCTCGTGCTTCGCCGCCTCGGCCGGCAGCCACGCCATGTCGAAGGCCCGCTTCATCACCCTCACCCGCGCCGGCGTCGACAAAGGCGACGCCGTGCGCTTCGTCGCCGACTGGCTCGGCGTCGACGTCGCCCACTGCGCCGCCGTCGGTGACAGCAGCGGTGACATCCCCATGCTCGAAGCCGTCGGCCGCCCCTATGTCATGGCCGACGCCCCCGCCTGGCTGCAAGCGCGCTTCGCGGTGCTGCCCTCGGTCGCCGAGCACGGCGTCATGAGCCTCTTCGCCCCGTCATCCCCTTGATGCCATCGATGCCATGACAGGCATGGCATCGAAGACAACCATACATCACATCACACCGGCACCTCGCGCCGCCCGCCGGCGTGGATCGCGAAGCGGCCCTGCTCCCGCGCGTGCACCGGATCGTCAGCCTTCCACGGCCAGCCGCCGAAGCCCGTCGCCTGATAGTCGAGCATCGCCTGCCGGATCTCACCCGGGCTGTTCATCACGAACGGCCCGTGCTGCGCGACCGGCTCGCCGATCGGGCGCCCTTGCAGCATCAACAGCTCGCCGGGCGCGGCGCCGTTGACGAGCGGGAGCGGCACGTCGGCGCGCACCTGGATCGCGTGGCCGGTCTCGAAGCGCCGGTCGGCGACCTCGAGGGTGTCGCCGGCGAAGCTGTAGATCACGCGGTTGCTGCCCGGCTTCGCCGCCGGCAGCGTCAGCTTCGCGCCCGGCTCCATCTCCACCGTCCAGATCGCGACGTCGCTGTCGGCCCGCGCGGCCCACGAGCTCGGCGGCGGGGTCGGCGACTTCGCCCCGACCGCGCCGGCGACCATCGTCACCCGCGCCGCCTTGCCGGCGTCGTCGCGCCACGTCACCACCGGGATCGTCTCGGCCCACAGCATGGTGAAGTGCGGCTCGACCATCTTGTCGGCGCGCGGCAGGTTCAACCAGATCTGGAACAGCTCGGTCGGGTTGGGCGCGTCGCGGCGCACGAGCGGGAACATCTCGGCGTGCACGACCCCGCGGCCGGCGGTCATCCACTGCGCGTCGCCCTTGCCGAAGCGCGCGGTCGCGCCGAGCGAGTCGCTGTGATCGATGTAACCCTGGCGCGCGAGCGTCACCGTCTCGAAGCCGCGGTGCGGGTGCCGCGGGAAGCCGGGCACGACGTCGCCGTGGTACATGCGCCAGCCATCGCGGATCTCGAAGTCCATGCCCATGCGCCGCCCCGCGAGGAGCGCGCGATCGGGCCCCATGGCCTCGTTGCCGGCCGGGTAGGCGTCGGCGTGGTGCACGCAGAAGAGGAACGGATCGAGGGTCTGCCAGGGGAAGCCGAGGGGGGCGACGGCCTGGATGATCGGATGGCTCATGGCATGGCCTCCTTGCGCTCGGCGGTCGGGCTCTCGGTCGAAGCGACCGCCGCTGTGTTGTCGAGCGATTTGCGGGAGTGAGACGGCAGGGCAGGGGGGCAGGTCGCGAGCCGGCGCCGCGACAGACTGTTGCCGCGCGGCTCACTCGATGTTGAGCGTGAACTCACCCTCGCCGAGCTGGCGGATCTCGACGAGGAAGAGCATCGCGTCGCCCGCGTCGGCGCTGATCGAGAACCCCGAGTAGTTGGCGCTCCACGGCGAGTCGACGCGGCATTGCAGCTCGGGCCCCTGACAGCTCTCCATGACCGCCAGCGAGGTGCGCACGTCGGACCACGCCGTCGTCACCCGCCAGGTGCGGCTCTGCGGCGCGGTCCACAGCACCGCGACCTCGTCATGGTTGGCCGCCGCCGGCGTGCAGGCCGTCTCGAAGTCGTTGGTCGCCCGGTCGCTGCGCATCACCAGCACCCGCTCGCCGGTCGCCTGGCCGAGATCGACGTCGGCGCAGCCCGCGAGGCAGATCCGATCGCGCCCGCAGTCGGGGTCCTCGCAGTCGCCGAGCCCGTCGCCGTCGTTGTCGAGGCCGTCGGCGCACCGCCCGAACTCGGTCGGGTGGATGTTGATCTGCGCCGCGGTGCTGTCGGGGTTCTGCTGCGCGATGTCGACGACGATCACCACCGTCTGCCCCGCGGCCAGATCGGCCTGCGTGCGTGACTGCCGCCGGGTCGGCGCCCAGTAGTTGCACGCGAGCTCGTCGCCGTAGCACGAGCCGTCGAGGATCGCGAGGCTGGTGCGCGCGGCGGAGCCGAAGGTGTCGAACTGGAAGCGCCCCGCGTACGGCGCCGTCCACGCGAAGCCCTGGTCGATGCCATCCACCCGCGTCCAGTCGAGGCAGCGCGGCCGGTAGTCGTTCGTCGCGCCCGCCAGATCACCCACCCACACCCCCTCGCCGAGCGCGTCGCCCAGATCGGCGCCCAGGCAGAAGCCGCTGCACGCGTCGTCCTCGGCGCAGTCGGCGTCGTCGCAGTCGACCCGGCGGTCGCCGTCGCTGTCGACCCCATCGTCGCAGCGCCCCGCCTCGCTCGCCGCCCACACGTTCAGCGCGAAGCTCCCCGCGTAGTTGCCGTTGCCCTGCGCGCCGTCGACGACCAGCGTCACCGTCTGCCCCGCCTCGAGCGCCAGCGTCGCCGGCCCGTTCGCCCGGCACGCCAGCTCCTCGCCCGCGCACTCCCCGTCGAGCACCCCGAGCAGGTAGTCGAAGTCGGCGTCGAGCGCGAAGGTGTACTCACCGGCCGCCGGCGCGGTCCAGGTCAGCGAGGTGTCCTGCATCCGGTCGAAGCCGCAGCTCAACCGGAAGAGGTTGCCCATGCCCGCCGTGCGCCCCCGCGCGATCGCCGGCCCGACGCCCGCGCCCGCGTCCTGATGCGGGCAGGCGCAGTTCGGCGCGCCCGCGCAGTCGGCGTCGTCGCAGTCGAAGTCGAAGTCCCCGTCCTGATCCCGCCCGTCGGCGCAGCGCCCGAGCTCGTTGGGGGTCGTGATGCTGAGCAGATAGCTCCCGCTCGCCCCCGCCGAGTCGAGCACCAGCAACAGCGCCTCCCCCGCGGTCGCCCGCCGCGTGATCACCGCGCCCCGGTCGCCCGGCCCCGCGTCGTCGTTGCACCCGAGCTCCCGCGCGTCGCAGGCCCCGTCGAGGATGTACAGCACCGGATCGAGCGGATCGTTCGCCGCCGCCGGCTCCAGCCGGAAGGTATAGGTCGCCGTCTCCGGCGCGACCCACCGCACGACCTCCTCCTCACCCGCGCCGCCGCAGCTCCCCCGCCGATCGGCGCCCGTCCGCGCCGTCGTGCTCCGCAGCACCAGCGGCTCGACGACCAGCCCGATGTCGCGCCCGATGCAGTCGCACGCCGCGTCGCACTCGGCGCCGCAGTCGCGCTCCCCATCGCCGTTCGCGTCGCCGCAGCTCACCGCGTCGCCGTCGTCGCCCGGCACCACGCTCAGCAGGAACGTGCCCCCTGCGTTGAAGCCGTTGCCGTCGACCACCACCAGCACCGTCTCCCCCGCCGCCAGCCGCGCCCGCACCCGCCCCCCGCGCGCGCCGACCACCACGTCGCTGTTGCACACGAGGCTCGCCCCGTCGCAGCCGCGCAGCAGGTAGAGCGTCGCGTCGAGCGTCGGCTGCCGGTTGTCGCGGCTGTAGGCGTTGCTCACGTCGAACAACCACAGCCCCGCCTTCGGCGCCGTCCACGCGAAGGTGCGCTCCCGCGCCTCGAGCCCGCCGCAGGTCCCCGACAGATCGTGCGCCACGTCGTTGCGCCCCGCGCCCACGTCGAGCCCCACCGCGCCGCCGAGGTCGACGTCGGCGCAGCACACCGGGTCGCCCACGCACGCCGGATCCGCGCACGCCCCCGGCGCCCGGCACGGGTCGGGCCGGCAGGCCAGATCGCCCTCGCAGTCGCTGTCGGCGCAGTCCACGCGGAAGTCGCCGTCGTCGTCGACCCCATCCGCGCACCGCCCGAACTCGTGCGCCGGCAGGCACGCCGCCGCGCGCGCGCAGTCGGGATCGCGGCAGTCGACCAGCCCGTCGCCGTCGTCGTCGCGCCCATCGCCGCAGTTGGCCTCGGCGGCGACCCGGCACGCCGGATCGTCCGCGCAGTCCTCGTCGGCGCAGTCCACGTCGCCGTCGCGATCGGCGTCGAGCCCGTCGTCGCAGTCGCCCTCCACCGCCGGCAGGCAGAGCGCGTCGTCGGCGCAGTCGGGATCCGCGCAGTCCACCAGCCCGTCGCCGTCGTCGTCGACCCCGCCCCCGCAGAGCCCGCGCTCGCTCACCACCGGGCACTCGGCGGCGCAGTCGGGATCGGCACAGTCGACGCGCCCGTCGCCGTCGTTGTCGACCGCGTCCTCGCAGAAGCCCGCCTCATCGGCGGTGATCCCCAGCGGCACCACGCCGGCCGCCGCGTTGAAGCCATCGACCACCACCACCGCCGCCTCGCCCGCCGCGAACGCCCGCACGATCCGCGAGCGCAGCCCCTCGCCCCCGTCGTCGTCGCACGCGAGCTCCGGCCCCTCGCAGTCGGCCCGCAGCGTCAACACCGTGTCGTGCGCCGCCCGCTCGATCGAGAAGGTGTACCGCGCGGCCCGCGGCGCCACCCAGCGCGCCGCCGCGTCCGCGCCGGTGCGGCCCTGACAGCTCGCGCCGAAGTCGTTGGGCCGCCCGGTCGTATCGACCCGCCACACCTCGGCCCCGAGCGCGCCGCCGAGGTCGACCAGCGCGCAGTCATCGATCGGGCAACATCCCCCCGCGCAGGCCTCGAAGCCCGCCTCACACGCGACCGCGCACGCGCCGGCCACGCAGACCGCGCGCCCGTTCGCCGCGCCCGGGCAGGGCTCGCAGCGATCACCACAGCTCGCCGCCGCGTCGTTCGGGGCGCAGGCTTCGCCGCAGCGATGCTGGCCGACCGGGCATGCCGGCGGGAGCGCCGCGTCGGGCTCGGGCGGCGCCATGTCGGGCTCCGGGAGATCCGCGTCGGGCTCGGGCGGCGCCATGTCGGGCTCCGGGGTGTCTGCGTCGGGATCGGGCGACGCCATGTCCGGCGGCGCCATGTCGGGCGGTGCCATGTCGGGCGCCACCCCCTCATCCGGCGCCGTCACGCCCTCATCGGGCGCCACGACGCCCTCATCCGGCGCCACGACGCCCTCATCCGGCGCCACGACGCCCTCATCCGGCGCCACGACGCCCTCATCCGGCGCCACGACGCCCTCATCCGCCGCGACCACGCCCTCATCCGCCGCGACCACGCCCTCATCCGCCGCGACCACGTCCTCATCGGGATCCACCACCCCATCATCCGGCGCCACCACCCCCACATCGCCCCCACCCGCGTCGCCCGCCGCCCCATCCACCGGCCCCTCGCCGCCCCCATCACCCCCCGGCGTACAGCCCGCCACCCAGCCCCGCCCAGCAGCACCCCACAGCAGCCAGCACCTCAACGTCGCCGCCCCCATCTGTCACCTCGCCGTAACCTTTGCGCCGCGCACCCTACCCCAAGCGCCCCCCGAGATCAGCCCCCAACCGCCCCCCGCTGCTTCCCATTGGTCCGCCGCCCCGCCCGTGCTACCACCGGGATCAGCGCCGGTGCCCCCGCCCGCTCGACAACCCTCGGCCCCCGCGGTGACATGGACGCCCTCACCCACCACGACATCACCCTCCTCCTCCTCGGCATCGCCGTCCTGCTCTTCGCCGCGCGCGTCCTCGGCGAGCTCTCCATGCGCCTCGGCCAACCCGCCGTCATCGGCGAGATCGCCAGCGGCATCCTCCTCGGCCCCACCCTCCTCGGCCGCCTCGCGCCCGACCTCTCCACCGCCCTCTTCCCCGCCACCGGCCCGGCCGCCATCGCGCTGCAAGGGCTCACCACCCTCGCGATCGTGCTCTTCCTCCTCGTCGCCGGCCTCGAGATCGACCTCTCCACCGTCTGGCGCCAAGGCCGCCGCGCCGCGCTCGTCTCCCTCGCCGGCATCATCGGCCCCTTCGCCGTCGGCCTCGCCGCCGCCTGGTGGGCGCCCGGCCCCATGGGCGCCGAAGCCGGCGCCGACCCCCTCATCTTCGCGCTCTTCGTCGCCACCGCCCTCTCCATCTCGGCGCTCCCGGTCATCGCCAAGACCTTGATGGACCTCAACCTCTTCCGCACCGACATCGGCATGACCGTCGTCGCCGCCGCCGTTTTCAACGACCTCATCGGCTGGATCATCTTCGCCGTCATCCTCGCCATGATGGGCGGCAGCGGCAGCGGCCCCGGCATCGCCACCACCATCTGGCTCACCCTCGCCTTCACCGGCCTCTCCCTCACCGCCGGCCGCTGGCTCATCCACCGCTCGCTCCCCTGGATCCAGGGCCACACGAGCTGGCCCGGCGGCGTGCTCGGCTTCGTGCTCGTCCTCGGCCTCCTCGCCGCCGCCTTCACCGAATGGCTCGGCGTGCACGCCATCTTCGGCGCCTTCATGCTCGGCGTCGCGCTCGGCGACTCCAGCCACCTCCGCAAGCGCACCCGAACCACCCTCGAACAGTTCATCGGCTTCATCTTCGCGCCCCTCTTCTTCGCCTCCCTCGGCCTGCACATCGACTTCGTCGCCCACTTCGACCTCTGGCTCTGCCTCGGCATCTTCGTCATCGCCACCGCCGGCAAGGTCGGCGGCTGCCTCATCGGCGCCCGCCTCGCCCGCGTCCCCCCCCGCGAAGGCTGGGCCATCGCCTTCGGCATGAATGCCCGCGGCGCCATGGAGATCATCCTCGGCCTCCTCGCGCTCCGCGCCGGGCTCATCGGCGAACCCCTCTTCGTCGCGCTCGTCGTCATGGCCCTCGGCACCTCCGTCCTCAGCGGCCCGCTCATGCAATGGGTCCTCCGCCCCCGCCGCTCGGTCCGCTTCGTCGACTACCTCACCCCCGCCGGCTTCGTCGGCCAGCTCAGCGCCACCCACCGCCGCGCCGCCATCGAAGAGCTCTGCCTCCGCGTCGCCCCCGCCGCCGGCTGCGACCCCGCCCGCCTCGTCGACGCCGTCTGGCACCGCGAACAGCTCATGGCCACCGGCCTCGCCCACCGCGTCGCCGTCCCCAACGCCCGCGTGCGCGGCCTCACCGCGCCCATCGTCGCGCTCGGCCTCTCCAACCGCGGCATCGACTTCGACGCCGCCGACGGCCAGACCGCCCGCATCATCTGCCTCCTGCTCGTCCCCGAAGGCGACGACGGCGGCCAATGGGAGATCCTCTCCGACATCAGCCGCCTCCTCGCCGACACCCGCACCCGCGAGCGCCTCCTCGCCGTCGCCGGCTACACCGAAGCCCGCGCGCTCCTCCGCATCGCCCAGGAGGCCCAAGGCCACGACGCCAGCGCCGAGCGCCCCCGCCAAGGCTGCGTCTTCGTCGGCGCCGGCCCCCTCGCCCGCGCCTGGGCCCGCCGCCTCGCCGACCTCGGCGTCCCCGTCTGGCTCATCGACGCCAACCGCGACCGCGTCGAAGCCGCCCAACGCGAAGGTCTCTTCGCCGTCGCCGGCAACGCCCTGCGCGAGGTCGCGATGATGGCCGCCCACGCCTTCGAAGCCCGGGCGCTCGTCGCGCTCACCCCCAACGAAGAGACCAACCGCGACATCGCCGCCTTCGCCCGCGCCACCTTCGGCGTCCCCGAGGTGCACGTCGTCGGCGCCGAGCCCGGCGAAGGCATGCGCCGCCTCGCCGTCGACGCCCCCCACGTCCGCGGCCCCGGCGCCGGCCTCGAGCTCGAAGCGCTGCAACGCTGGCACCGCGTCCCCATCGACGCCGACGGCCCCCTCACCGACACCCTCGCCCCCCCCGGCGTCGAAGGCCGCTTCCTCCCCCTCGTCGTCGAGCGCCCCACCGGCGCCATCGTCGCCTGGCCCGGCATGCCCCTCCGCGCCGGCGAGACCATCCACGGCCTCATGATCGGCCGCACCAGCGGCGCCTCCGCCGCCCAGGCCCGCGTGCGCCGCCTCTTCGAACGCTCACCGATCCTCGACATCCCCGGCGGGATCGAATCCGAAGACCTCTTCCGCCGCGCCGCCGAGGCCCTCTCCACCCGCCTGCACACCCCCGTCGACGCGCTCGTCCAGCTCTTCGGCGAGCACGAACGCATGCAGGAGGGCGCGCTCACCCCCGAGCTCGCCGTGCCGCACCTGCGGATCGACGGCGAAGGCATCTTCGAGATGGTGATCTGCCGCGCCGGCGAAGGCGGCGTGCGCTTCGGCGCCGGC
>JACKDM010000025.1 GCA_020633515.1 Myxococcales bacterium | reverse complement strand
TGGCCGTCGTTTGCGCTGGATGACTGGTCGCGGCGGGCGGAGTACGGGGCGAAGGGCAAGGGCCGGGGGCGGCTGGTGTGCCCGGACGTGGAGCTGGTGGGCTATCGGGGCGAGGGGCTGCGGTATCACAAGGCGCTGCGGGTGAATCCGGCGTTTCGGGAGGTGCTCGGGCGCTTCGAGGCGGTGGCGAGCGCGGTGGCGGTGGAGGTGTATGGGCGCCCACCGAGCAAGGTGGTCCATTATGGGACCTATAACTGTCGGACGGTGCGGCGGCGGGGGCACAAGCTCTCGGAGCATGCGTTCGGGAACGCGATCGACGTGGCGGGGTTCGAGTTCGCGGCGGCGCCGCGGGCGGAGCGCAAGGCGTTGGGGCGGGCGGGGCGCGCGTTTCGGGTGGATGTGGAGAAGCATTGGGATCGCACGGCGGGGTTCGAGGGGCAGCACGCGCGGTTCTTGAAGCGGCTGGTGATCGAGCTGCGCAAGGATCGGGTGTTTCGGGGCATGATCGTGCCGCCGGCGCCGGGGCATCACAATCACCTGCACCTGGATATGGGTCGGTGGGCGTTCGTGCGGGGCGATCTGACGCTGCCGCCGCCGGAGGTGGCGGTGGGGGTGGAGGGGCCGCGGTCGTGATCAACGCCGCGGGTATTCGACGCGGCGCTTGACGGGGGTGTCGGGCTGGGTGAGGGACCATTCGAAGGCGTCGATGAGGTCGAGGGGCACGACGACCTCGGTGATGCCATGGCGCCTCTGGGTGTCGAAGTAGTAGCGGTGTACGGCGGGGGTGAAGCCCTGGCCCTGGTTGAAGCGGGGGGGGAGCATGGCTTCGACGCGGTCGCGGGGCCAGATGGCTTTGAGGCCGGCGAGGGCGATGGAGGTGCACTGGCGGAGCACGCCGTCGTAGTCTTCTTCGAGGCGGTGGCGGGTGTGTTGGGGGTAGGCCTTGGTCCAGCGGGCGGCGCGGAGCTGGTCTTCGTACCAGCGGTGGATGGCTTGTTCTTCTTCGGGCGTGGTGTCGATGACATAACCGACGGAGTCGCGGTAGCTCTGCTGTTTGGCGAGGTAGCGGGCGACGGCGGCTTCGCCGCGCCAGACGCGCATGACACCCTCGCCTTGCATGCGGAGCGGGCCCCAGACCTCGCCATAGCGGCCGTAGTCGTAGATCACGGGGCCGGCGGGGCCTTCGACGCGGACGGCGGTGTGGCCGATGCGGTGCTTGCCATAAGGCAGGCCGATGATGACTTCGAGCGCGGCGGCGGGGGCGGCGAGCAGGGTGATGAGGAGGAGGAGGACGAGGCGGGTCATCGATCGCTCCAGTGGTGGTGGATGAGGTCGGCGGCGGCGATGCGCCAGTCGAGGCGGCGGAGGGTGGCGAGCGCGGCGGTGTTGGTGGCGAGGGTGCGGACGGTGACGGCGGTGACGCCGCGGGCGTGGAGGGCGGCGAGGGCGGCGCGGTTGAGGTGGTCGCCGAGGCCGTGGTGGCGGTGGTCGGGGTCGACGGCGATGAAGTCGAGGTTGCCGAGGGGGGCGGCGGCGGCGGGGTGGTGGATGACGCGGGCGACGATGAAGCCTTGGAGGCGGCCGCGGTGGCGGGCGGCGAGGACGTGGCTGTCGGGGTCGTCGGGGCGGCGGCGGAGCTGGGCGGCGTAGAGGTGGCCGGCGGTGAGGGGGCCGATGCGGGGGTCGTGGGCGAAGGGGCTGTGGGGGTGGCCGCGGGCGGCGAGGTGGGCGGCGGCGTCGAGCTCGGCGGGGGTGAGGGGGGTGACTTCGACGGGGCCGGCGGGGGGCGGGGGCGTCGAGGCGGATGACGCCGGTGAGGTCGGCGGCGACGACGCGGAAGCCGCGGTCGGCGAGGGCGTGCAGCGCGGGCAGATCGGCGGCGGCCGCGCGGGCGGGGGTGTGGGTGGGGGAGCGGGCGGTCGAGGAGGGGGGCGAGGGGGGCGCCGTGCAGGTGTTCGACGCGGGCGACGGGGTGGCCGAAGTGGGCGGTGAGCCAGGGGATCTCGCGGAGGGTGAGGAAGGCGCGGAGGCCGTGGGCGTCGCGGAGGAGGCGGGCGGGGTGGC
The DNA here is from genome assembly GCA_020633515.1 of Myxococcales bacterium. Next base: position 70,483 of record JACKDM010000025.1, on the reverse strand, counting down.
CGAGGGCGCGGTCGGCGAGGTGGTCGGCGACGCGGGCGGGGTCGAGGCGGAGCGCGCGGTGCAGGTCGCGGCGGTGGGGGGCCAGGCGGCGAAGAGGGCGCGGAGGGGGTCGCGGTCGGTGGGGGCGAGGGGCGGTCTTCGGGGCCGGTCCATCTCGTTCGGCTCATTCGGCGACGCGGAGGCGGCGGCGGGGGCCGGCGAGCTCGACGAGCACGTCGGCGAGGTGCTCGGTGGTGGGGCAGCAGATCGCTTCGTGGCCGGGGTAGGGGTGGGGCACGTCGGGGGCGGTGACGCGGCGCCAGGCGGTGGGGGGGCAGCCGTCGTCGTGGAGGCGGGCGAGGAGCTCGGCGGCGAGGCCGCCGGCGGCGGGGCCGTCGTGGGTGATGACGAGGCGGCCGGTGCGGGCGAGGGAGGCGGCGATGGGGCGGTGGTCGAGGGGGGCGAGCGTGGGGGTGTCGATGATCTCGGCGTCGACGCCGAACGCGGCGGCGCGCTCGGCGGCGGCGAGGGCGCGGGGGAGGCCGGCGCCGTAGGTGACGAGGGTGAGGTCGCGGCCGGGGCGGCGGCGGTAGCTCTGGCCGAGGCGCCAGGGGAAGGGGTCGGCGGCGGGGACGGGGGCCTTGTGGGCGAAGTAGAGCGCGGTGGGTTCGAGGAAGACGACGGGGTCGGGGTCGGCGAGCGCGGCGTGGAGGAGGCCGCGGGCGGCGCGGGGGTCGCCGGGCACGACGACCTTGAGGCCGGGGGTGGCGGCGAGGAGGGCTTCGAGGGATTCGCCGTGGCTCTCGGGGGCGCCGATGCCGCCGCCGTTGGGGGCGCGGACGAGGAGCGGGCAGGGGCGGCGGCCGCGGGTGCGGCTGCGGAAGCGGGCGGCGTGGTTGCGGAGCTGGTCGTAGGCGGGGGGGAGGAAGCCGGAGAACTGGATCTCGCAGATGGGGCGGTGGCCGGCGAGCGCGAGGCCGATGGCGAGGCCGATCATGCCGCTCTCGGCGATGGGGGCGTCCCAGACGCGGCGGGGGCCGAAGCGGGCGTGGAGGCCGTCGGTGACGCGGAAGACGCCGCCGAGGCGGCCGATGTCCTGGCCGAGGAGGAGCGCGCGGGGGTCGCGGTCGAGGGCTTCGCCGAGGGCGAGGTTGAGGGCGCCGGCGAGGTGGCGCGCAGGGCCGGGGGCGGGGGGAGGGACGAGGGGGGCGCTTCGTGGTCGGCGCTGGGGGGGGCGCCGGACGGGCGGGCCGAGAGCGCGGCGCGGGTTTGACGGGCGGGGGCGCCGGGCGCGGTCGTCGCGGTGGCGCGGCGTCGCGGCGCGGCGTCGCGGCGGGCGGCGAGCGGGGGGCGGGGTGGCGTAGACGTGCTCGAAGACGGGGCGGGGTCGCGGGCGAGGGCGCGGGCGCGGGCCTCGGCGCGGGCGACGGCGGCGTCGATGTGGAGCGCTGCGCGGTCGGCGAAGTCGAGCGCGGCGGCGGGGTCGGAGCGGCCTTCGTGTTCGAGGCGGCGTCGCATGCGGTCGAGGGGGTCGCGGGCGATCCAGGGGCGGTCGCTCCGGGGGTCGCGGTAGCGGCTGGGGTCGTCGATGGCGCTGTGGCCGTCGCGGCGCCAGGTGAGGGCTTCGATGAGGGTGGGGCCATCGCCGCGGCGGGCGCGTTCGAGGGCGACGAGCACGGCGCGCTCGACGGCGTCGGCGTCGTTGCCGTCGACGCGCTCGCCGGGCAGGGCGTAGGCGGCGGCCTTGGCGGCGATGTCGTGCTGGGCGGTCTGGGCTTCGATCGGGGTGGAGATGGCCCACTGGTTGTTCTGGCAGAAGAAGACGACGGGGGCGCGGAGCACGGCGGCGAGGTTGAGCGCCTCGTGGAAGTCGCCTTTGCTGGTGGCGCCGTCGCCGAACATGACGACGGCGGCGCGGCGGCTGCCGTCGAGGGTGGCGGCGTGGGCGAGGCCGACGGCGTGCGGGAGGTGGGTGGCGATGGGGGCGGCGAGCGGGAGGGTGTGGCCGAAGCCGAGGTGGGCTTCTTCGTAGCCCATCCAGAAGAGGATGAGGTCGTCGAGGGGCACGCCGTGGAAGAGCATCGCGGCGGTGTCGCGGAAGGTGGGGACGAGGAGGTCGTCGCGCTGCATGGCGGCGACGCAGCCGAGCTGGGCGGCCTCCTGGCCGAGGAACGGGGTGTAGACGCGGGCGCGGCCCTGGCGGGAGAGCGAGAGCAGCTTGCGGTCGAGCTGGCGGGCGTAGACGAGCCGGGCGTGGCGCCGGCGGCGCGGGTCGCGGGGCAGTTCGAGCATGCGTCTCCCTTCGGGGCCGTTCGGGGGAACGGTCGGAACGATGCTGATATTTCGCGGGCAAAACATCAACCCCCGCCTCCCCGCGAGGGGCTGCTCGCCCGGGTTGCCGCGAGGTCGCGGGGCGCAGTAGGGTGCGCGGCCGAAGTCGGCGGAGTTGAGGTCTCATGCGCTGGGGAGTGCTGCGCGGGTCGGAGCGAGGAGGAGAGCGCGCAGCGCACGACGACGCTGCGGAGATCCCGCCCGGAGGGCGGGCTCGCGAGCACGGCGGAGAGCAACGATGAGCGTCGCGCTGATCCTCGGGAGCGCCTTCGGGACGCCGGAGCTGGCGGGCAAGGCGCTGACGCCGGTGGAGATCGAGACGCTGCACGGGCCGGCGATCCTGTATCGGTGGCCGGGGCGGCCGGATGGGTGGGTGCTGTTCCGGCATGGCACGCCGCATCGGTGGCTGCCGAATCAGGTGCCGTATCGGGCGCAGGCGGCGGCGTTGGCGGCGGTGGGGGTCGAGGCGGTGTTGATCACGAGCTCGGTGGGGGTGATCGACCTCGCGGTGCCGTTGTTCGTGCCGCTGCGGGTGACCGATCTGGTGATGCCGGACAATCGGCTGCCGGATGGGAGCGCGTGTACGCTGTTCGTCGAGCCGTTTCCGGGGCAGGGGCACCTGGTGATCGAGGGGGGGTTGTTCGACGCGGAGCTGGGCGCGCAGGTGGATCGGCTGGCGGCGGAGGCGGGGCACCCGGTCGCGGGGGAGGTGGTGTTCACCTACGTGGGCGGGCCGCGGACGAAGACGGCGGCGGAGAATCGGTGGTTCGCGGCGCAGGGCGCGCAGGTGAACTCGATGACGGTGGGGCCGGAGGCGGTGCTGCTCAACGAGCTGGGGATCGCGGTCGCGGCGGTGGTGGTGGGGCACAAGCACAGCCACCCGGACGCGCCGAAGGTGGAGCCGGAGGCGCTGGCGGACTCGCTGGATCAGAGCCGGGCGGCGGTCGAGGCGCTGGCGGCGGCGTGGCTCGATCGGGGGGCGGCGGTGAGCTTCAAGAACGCCTTCTATCGCTTCGACGACGTGGGTGATGGGGTGGCGTTCGACGACGGAGACGACGGGCACGAGCACGAGCACGACGAGCACGACGAGCACGACGAGCACGGGGACGAAGAGGACTGGGAAGGCGACGCATGACCGCGGCGCGCGCGGAGGGCCGCACGATCGCGGTGCTGTGCGGGTATTGCTTCGCGTTGCTGATGAGCTATGGCTTCGCGCGGCCGTCGATCGAGTCGCTGTATGTCGACGCCTACACCAGCGAGGGGCTGCCGGCGGCGTGGATCGGGGTGGCGGTCGCGGCGGCGGCGGTGACGGCGGTCTACGGGCGCTTCGCGGGGCGGATGGAGCTGACGGCGCTCTTCGGGCGGGTGATCGCGGTGGTGCTGGTGGTGCTGGCGGCGCTGCTCGCGGCGGTGCGGTTCGAGGTGCCGGGGGCGGTCTATCTGCTCTATCTGTGGAAGGATCTGTACATCGTCGTCCTCGTCGAGATGTTCTGGACGGTCGCCAACCATCACTTCGAGCTGAAGCGGGCGCGGTGGCTGTATGGCTTCTTCTGCGCGATGGGGGCGCTGGGTGGGATCGTGGCGAACGGGCTGGTGGGGCGGGTGGCGACGGCGCTCGGGACGGAGAGCGCGCCGCTGCTGGTGTTTCCGCTGCTGGGGGTGTGCGGGCTGCTGACGCGGTGGATGCCGGTGACGCACAAGGCGGCGGGGGAGCGGGCGCCGACCGATCTGCTGGCGGGGCTGCGGGTGATCCGGCGGAGCGGCTACCTGGGGCTCTTGCTGGCGGTGATCGCGGCGGTGCAGGTGGTGGTGACGCTGGTGGACTATCAGTTCAACGTGGTGGTCGAGGCGAGCTATCCCGATCGCGACGTGCGGACGGGGGTGGTGGGGCAGGTCTACCTGTACATCGAGGTGGCGTCGTTCGCGTTGCAGGTGGGGACGGGGCTGGTGGTGCGGCTGCTCGGGGTGACGGGCACGCTGCTCGCGATCCCGCTGGTGCTCGGGGGCACGATCGCGGCGTTCTTCGCGGCGCCGCGGTTCCTGACGATGGCGGTGGCGAAGGTGGCGAGCAAGGCGCTCGACTACAGCGTGTTCCGGGCGGCGAAGGAGATGCTGTACCTGCCGCTCGATTACGCCGAGCAGACGCAGGGCAAGGCGGTGGTCGACATTCTGACCTACCGGGTGGCGAAGGGCGCGACGTCGGCGCTGCTGCTGGGGCTGGCGGCGGTGGGGGCGCCGGCGATGGCGGCGACGGGGGCGGCGCTGGTGCTGGTGGGGGTGTGGGTGGCGCTGGTGGGCGCGATCGTGCGGCGATATCGGCAGCGGATGGCGGAGCGCGCATGAGGTGGCTGGGGTTGTTGGTGCTGGTGGCGGGCTGCGCGGGGCGGCCGGCGGCGGTGGCGCCGCGGGGCGAGATCGTGTGGACGGCGGCGGCGGGCGGGGCGTGGGTCGGCGGGTGCCGGCTCGACGACGGGCTCGCGGTGGTGGGGCCGGGGGAGGTGGAGCGGTGGGCGCTGCCGGCGGACGGGCCGCCGCAGCGGGTGGCGCGGCATCGCTTCGACTGGCCGGTGGGGCCGCGGGCGGTGGCGGTCGCGTGTGAGGGTGACGCGGCGGTGGTGCGCTTCGCCGATGGCCGCGCGGCGCGGAGCGACGCGGCGTGGCGGGTGGTCGACGCGGCGGGCGGGGTCGACGGGGGTGGCTGGACGTCGGTCGAGTTCGCGCGCGGCGAGCGGGCGCTGGTCTTCGACCGGGGCGGCTGGTCGCTGCGGGTCGGCGGCGCGGTCGTCGATCGGCGGCCGGTGGCGGGTGATCTGGCCGACGCGACCTGGGACGGCGCGGATCTGTGGGCGGTCGGCCCCGGCGGGCTGTGGCGCTGGCGGCCGGGCATGGCGCAGTGGGCGCCGGTGCCGCTCCCGCCGCCGGCGCGCGGGCGGGCGCTGACCCGGATCTGGCGGGACGGGCCGTTTTTGTGGGTGGTCGACGAGGCGCTGACCGGCTACGCGCTCGACGTGCGCGGCGGCGGGGCGACGCTGGCGCGGCGGCCGGGGCCGATCCGGATGACCGGGGCCGATCAGGCGACGCTGCTCGACGGGCATCGGGTCGAGGTGACGCTCGGCGGCGAGACCTTGACGGTGGTCGACCCGGGCGGGGCGGCGCGCGCGGTGCCGCTCGGGGGGCGGGTGCACGCGTTCGGCACGCTCGGCGACGCCGAGGTGTTGATCGGGGTCGACGACGCGATCGAGCGCTGGCGGGTGCGCGGCCCCGAGCGGGTCGCGCGCTGGTCGCTGGGCGCGGTCACCCGCCGCGTGATCGCGACGGGCGACCGGGTCTTGGCGGTCGGCGGCTACGGGCTGCTCGTCGGCCACGTCGAGGGGATCACCGCTCCCCGAGCAGCAGGTCGAGCCGACCCACCTTCCCCCGCACCAGCCCCGTCGTCCGCAGCCCCGTGACCGCCGCGAGGAAGACGAGCTCCGCCGTCAGCGCGAGGTAGGCGCCGGGCGCGCCCCAGTCGAGGCCGAGCGCGAACAGGAACGTCAGCGGCACCAGCAGCCCCCACGAGCCGAAGAGGCCGATCCGCAGCGTGAACGCGGTGTCGCCGGCGCCGCGCAGCGCGCAGAGGTGCACCGTCGCCGCCGCGTCGGCGAGCTGGAACGCCGCCGCCCACCGCATCAGCTCGACGACGAGCGCGAGCACCGCCGGATCGTCGGTGAACCAGTCGCCGAGCCAGCGGCCGAAGATCGCGAAGACGATCGCGCACCCGCCCATCATCGCCAGCGCCAGCGTGCGCGCCGAGCGCACCGCCCGCGCCGCGCCCGCGGGGCGGCGAGCGCCGAGGTAGCGGCCGACGAGCACGCCCGCCGACTCGCCGACCGCGTAGCCGGGCAGGAACGACACACTGACGATCTGCAACACGATCTGGCTCGCGGCGAGGTGGGTCGCGCCGACGCGGGCGAGCACGACGGTCATCAGCGCGAAGGCGAAGGTGCCCTGCGCCCACTGCAAGCCGGCGGGCAGCCCGACGCCGAGGCTGCTCGCGAGCACCTCGCGCCCCGGATTGAGCGGGCGGCCGAACTGCCGGCGCCACGAGACGGCGTAGACGGCCAGCATCGCGAGCTCGCCGAGGTTGGTCGCCCACGCCGCGCCGACCGCGCCGAGCGCCGGGATCGGGCCGAGGCCGAAGATGAGCACGAGGTCGAGCCCGACGTTGGCCGCGTTGCCGACGAGGCTCGCCCACATGCGGGTGCGGGTGTCGCCGAGCCCTTGCAGCGCGCTCATCAGCCCCCAGCTCACGAGCGACACCGGCTGGAAGAACGCGCGCGCTTCGAGGTAGGGCCCCGCCTCGGCGGCGACGGCGGGGTCGTCGGTGAGCGGCAGCATCGCGTAGCGGCCGACGAGCAAGGTGATGACGGCGAGCAGCAGCCCGCCAGCGAGGCCGGTCAGCCCCGCCGCGGTGCCGGCGCGGCTCATGCGGAGCGGGTTGTTGGCGCCGTGGGCGGCGGCGACGAGGGCCTGCGAGCCCGCGGTCATGCCGCGGAAGAAGGCCCCGAGCGCGAAGGTGAGGATCGCGGCGAGCCCGACGCCGGCCTGAGCGACCGTGCCGACCTTGCCCATGAGGAGGGTGTCGGTGACACCCATGATGGTGAACGACAACATGCCGACGGCCAGCGGACCGGCCAATGCGGCGACTTCTCGACGACTTCCGCGACGATGGGCGGACATGGGATTTCCTCACACGGGTGAGGCGACGCGACCGGCGCGCGATGGGAGGGGCCCAGAAACGCGAGAGGCCGGTCCGCGTCGCGAACCGGCCTCTACGAGACTCCAGAACGCGTGCGTCTAGCTGCGGTGCTTGTCCATGACCGATACGACGGTCGGGATCAGCTCGAGGCAGACGCAGACTTTCATCGAGGCTCCGTGAGTCCAGGTTGACCGGCCGAAGCTACGCCGGGGTCAGGGTGCGTTGCCACCCTTTTTTTGCAGATGCTTCCAATTCTCCGAATGACCCCGCAGGATCGCGTGATGCAGACCCGAGACGAAGGCTGGCGACAGGTCGATCACACCGCCGATCTGGCGCTCGCGCTGTGGGCCGGCGACGAGGCGCGGCTGTTGGTGCTCGCCGCGCAGGCGGTCACCGCGCTGATGACCGACGGTGCCTCGGTCGAGCCGCAGGCGACGCTCGACGTCACCCTCGACGGCCTCGACCCCGAAGACCGGCTCGTGCAATGGCTCAACGAGGTGATCTACCGCGCGACCGTCGAGGGCTTCGTCGTCGCCGACGCCGAGGTCGCGCTCGACGGCGCGGGCGGGCTGCGCGCGACCCTGCGCGGCGAGCCGGGGGCGCGCGACCGCGTGCAGAGCGAGGTCAAGGCCGCGACCTACCACGATCTGCACATCGCGCGTGACCGACGGGGCTGCCGGACGGTCGTCGTGTTGGACGTGTAGCGGAGAGGCGTGATGGACAAGCCGAGGCTCGAGCAGATCGACGACTGGCGCTGGGAGATCCCGCAGACCGGTGGCATGCGGGTCCCCGGGCGCATCTACGCGAGCCGGCGCATGGTCCGCGACATCCAGAGCGACCGCAGCCCCGAGCAGGTCCGGAACGTCGCCCATCTGCCCGGCATCGTCGGCCACTCGCTCGCCATGCCCGACATGCACTGGGGGTATGGCTTCCCGATCGGCGGCGTCGCCGCCTTCGACCCCGACGAGGGCGTGCTCTCGCCCGGCGGCGTCGGCTACGACATCAACTGCGGCGTGCGCCTGCTGCGCACCGACATCCCCCACGAGGCGGTCCGCGACGGGCTCCCCCGCCTCGCCAACGCGCTGCACGCCGCCATCCCCGCCGGGGTCGGGCAGGCGAGCCGGCGCGCGCTCGACGACGACGAGCTCGAAGGCGTCATGCGCGGCGGCGCGCAGTGGGCGATCGAGCGCGGCTTCGGCCGCGCCGAAGACACCGACACCATCGAAGAGGGCGGCCGCTTCGACGGCGCCGATCCCGGGCAGGTCGGCGAGCGCGCCCGCGAGCGCGGCAAGCCGCAGCTCGGCAGCCTCGGCTCGGGCAACCACTTCTGCGAGCTCGGCGTCGTCGACGCGATCTACGACCCCGCCGCCGCCGCCGCCTTCGGCCTCGAAGAAGGCAAGCTCACGGTGATGATCCACAGCGGCAGCCGCGGCTTCGGCCACCAGATCTGCGACGAGTCGCTGCGCATGATGCTGCGCGCGAGCGAGCGGCACGGCATCGAGCTCCCCGACCGCCAGCTCTGCGCCGCGCCGCTCGGGAGCGACGAGGCGAAGCGCTACTTCGGCGCGATGGCCTGCGCCATCAACTTCGCGTTCGCCAACCGGCAGGTCATGACCCACCACGCCCGCCGCGCGATCGCCGGGTTCCTCGGCGAAGACGAGCGCGCGCTCGGGCTCGAGCTCGTCTACGACGTCTGCCACAACATCGCGAAGTGGGAGGAGCACACCGTCGACGGCGAGACCCGGCGGCTGTGCGTGCACCGCAAGGGCGCGACCCGCGCGTTCGGGCCCGACCACCCCAAGAACCCCAAGAAGTACACGGGCTTCGGCCAGCCGGTGATCGTGCCCGGCGACATGGGCCGCTACAGCTTCGTGCTCGCCGGCACCGCGCGCGCGATGGCCGAGACCTTCGGCAGCTCGTGCCACGGCGCCGGCCGCAAGCTCAGCCGCGCCGCCGCGCGCAAGGCGGCGCAGGGGCGCTCGGTCTTCCGCGAGATGGCCGATCGCGGCGTGCTCGTGCGCTCCGACGACCGCCGCACCGTCGCCGAGGAGATGCCCGACGCCTACAAGGACGTCGCCGACGTCGTCGAGGTGATCGCGGCCGCCGGCATCGCCGAGCGGGTCGCCCGCCTCAAGCCGCTCGCGGTGATCAAGGGCTGACCGCGGACGGTCCGCGGCGCGGTGGACCGTCCACCGCGGACGATCTCGCACCGCCGCGTCCCCCGCCGACGCACCGGCGGCGCGCCCGGACGCCGCGTTCTGCCTCACCGGGTCGTTGATGGCCCCGCGGTGAGACAAGCTGCCTCGAATCCGAGCGACGGCGAGCACCGGACCATGCGGCCCGGCGCGTGCAGTAGGGCGTGACTGCACTCTTTCACTCTCGCTGGAGCCCGCCCATGCCGCCCGCCCGCACCGCGCTGCTCGTCGACCTCGAAGCCGACTTCGCCGCCGAGTTCGAGCCCCACCTCGCCCGCCTCGGCGTCGGCCAGGTCGAGCGCGCCACCGAAGCCGACGCGCTCAGCCGCGCCAGCCGGCTGCGCCCGCGCGTCGTGCTCCTCGCCGGCGGCGCCGATCCCGCCTGCCGCCGCGCGCTCTGCCGGCGGCTCCGCCAGCGCACCCTCGCCCCGATCGTGGTCGTCGTCGACGTCAACGGCGACGACGCGCTCGCCTTCGCCCGCGAGCCCGCCGTCGACGCCTGCCTCGTGCGCGCCGTCGGCGTCGCCGCGCTCGCCGGCCAGCTCCCCGCGCTGCTCGCCCGCCAGCCCGAGAGCCGCCGCGGCCGGATCTGCGAGCTCGGCCGGGAGATGGTCGACACGTTGCGGAGATACCGATTGCAGCGCAGCGCGCCCCCCGTCAGATTGGTCTCATGAGGACACCCGCCGCCTGCCTCCTGGCCCTCGCCGCCGCCTTCTCCGCCGCCTTCTCCGCCGCTTCCGCAGCCGCTTTCGAAGTCCCCGAGGCCGACGTGCACGTCGTCGACGCTCACCGCGTCGACGGTGCTTCGCTCGTGCTCAACAACGCCGTGCTCTTCGAAGCCACCGTGCTCGAGATCGACGTCTACGTCGCCGCGCTCTACCTGCCCGCCCGCACCGCGCGCCCCGACGAGATCCTCGCCTGCGCCGGCCCGCAGCGCCTCGACCTGCGCTTCATGCGCGACGTCGACCGCGACCAGCTCGTGCCGAAGTGGCGCTCCGAGGTCGAGCGCCGCGCCCGCCGCCGCAAGGCGCTCGACCGCCACCGACCGGCGATCGACGCGCTCTTCGCGAGCTATCCCGGCGTGCGCGAGGGCCAGATCATGTCGTTCACCTGGCGCCCCGCGCATGGGCTCGAGGTCGCCGTCGACGGCCGGGTGCGCGGGCTCGTCGCGAGCGACGCCTCGTTCTGCGAGCTGTTCTTCTCGGGCTTCGTCGGCAAGGAGGCGCTCTACCCGACGATGCGCGAGGGGCTGCTCGCCCGGCCTCGCCCGCCCGCGGCCGGCGCGACCGCGCTGGAGTAGCCGTCGCGCGCGGGGGCACGGTGCGATTTAATGGCTGCTTAATGGTATGCCCCCTCTGTTAATGCCTCGGCGGCCCGGCGCGGTGGTATCTTTCTCTTGCCTGGATGGCACACCCCAGAGGGAGAGAGGGTTCCCATGAAGCACGAGCGTTTGTTGTGGCTGGTCAGCGTCGCGGTGTTGGCGGGCTGCGGCCCCGAGTGGACGGCGGAGGACGAAGGCCGCTTCGGTGAGATCGAAGGCACCCTGGTCGAAGAGAACGCGCTGACCGAGAACGCGCTGACCGAGAACGCGCTGACCGAGAACGCGCTGACCGAGAACGCGCTGACCGAGAACGCGCTGACCCAGAACGCGCTGACCGAGAACGCGCTGACCGAGAACGCGCTGACCGAGAACGCGCTGACCCAGAACGCGCTGACCGACAATGGCTTCACCAGCAAGAACGGCCTCGGCACCAACGGGCTCATCGGCTCCAATGGCTTGATCGGCCAGAACGCGCTGACCGAGAACGCGCTGACCGACAATGGCTTCACCAGCAAGAACGGCCTCGGCACCAACGGGCTCATCGGCGCCAACGGGCTCATCGGCGCCAACGGGCTCATCGGCGCCAATGGGATCAACGACTGGCACGGCGTCGGCGGCGACCCGGGTTTCCCCAACGGGCTCGGTGACAGCGCCGTCGACGGCAAGGCTTCGCCCGCCGACGACGACGCCGAGACGCTGCCTGCCATCCAGGACCCCGGCAAGCGCGGCGCGCTCGCGCGACAGTTCCTGCGCTACCTCGTCTCGTGTGCCTTCGATCCCACCCAGACCCTCGACTTCACCTGGATCGACGCCCGCGGCCGCACCCGCTTCGAGAGCTACGCCGGCAGCCTCGGCGTCGCGCCGCAGTGGGCCACCGGCCCGCTCGGCGAGCGGGGCGAGCGCATGGTCAGCGCCTGCATCGCCGCCCGCGTCAATCACTACGGCGTCCCGGTCCGCATCTCGCTGCGCTCGCAGCGCGCGCCGCTGCATGTCATCGGCGACGGCGAGCTCGAAGCGTTCCCGGTCGTCGAGGGTGCCTTCTGGGGCAACCTCTGGGCCGATCCGCCCTACCTCTTCGCCTGCCATGTCGGCGAGAACGCCGAGCACGCCCGCGAGACGCAGCGCGCCTGCGCCGCCGGTCACCTGCGCGAAGATGGCACCGTCGAAGGCTGTGGCATGATCCAGATCCTCGGTGACTGCGCCGCGCTCTGCCGCACCTTCGACGACGCCGGCCAGCACTACAGCAAGTGCGCCGACGTCGCCGGCGACGGCCGCGTCACCCACGATGTCATCACCACCGCGCTGCCCTGAGCGATCACACCGCCGCGCTCGGCCCGCTCGGTGTCTTCAGCCGCGGGCGGGCGACGAAGACCCACTGAATGCCGAGCGGATCGACGCCGCGGCGGTCGACCTCGAAGCCGGCCGTCTCGAGCAGCGCCGTCATCGCCTCGGCCGTGCGCGGCCGGGTCTGCCAGCCGAGGCGCTCGTTCATGCGCTTCTGCGAGTCGTGCGGCGCGGTCGTCGAGGTGAGCAGCGCGCCGTCTTCGCCGAGGCGGCCGCGCAGCGCGACGAGGTGGCGCACCACCTCGGCGTCGTCGAGGTACTCGGCGAGCCCCACGTAGATCACGAGGTCGAACGGCCCTTCCGGGGCGGTCGCGACGGTGCCGTCGACGACGGTCGCGCCCGGACAGCGCGCGGCGGCGAGCGCGCGGGCGGCCGGATCGGGGTCGACGAGCACCGCCTCGGCCGGCGCGATCGCGGCGACGTCACGGGCGCTGCCGCAGGGCACCGAGAGCACGCGGCGCGGGGCGAGGCGGCGGCCGAGCGCGCCGACGATCACCCAGCGGTGGCGCACCGCGCGGGCGGCGGGCGAGGCGTGGATCCAGCGGTCGACGAGGCGGCCGAGGCGGGTGCGACCGGCGGGGTGGTTCTCGTAGATCTGCTCCATCACCGGCGCCGCGCCGCCGAGCCGGCGCGCGAGGTGGGCGACCGCCGAGGCGTCGACCCAGCCGGGCACCTCGACGCCGCGGGCGCCGGTCAGCGCCGGCGCCTCGGCGGGGACCTCGGGCATCGTCCGGTTCACCGGCGCGCGCGGCGCGGCGGCGGCGACGAGCGCGAGCGCCGGATCGAGCGCCCAGCCGGCGACCGCGAGCAGGTGGCCGAAGCCATCGCGCACCGCGGTCATGAAGCGCGCCGCCGTCCCGAGCCCGATCGCGAGCCACGCCGGGCCGCGCGCCCCGTCCGCGAGCAACAGCGCCCACGGCCCGAGGTTCATCAGCAGCGGCAGCGCGACCATCAGCGCGCGCGCGACCGGCTCGGGCGCGGTCAGATCGGCCACCCGCGCCCGCAACCCGGCCGGGGCGAGCCCCCGCGCCGCGATCACCGGCGGGCCGCGGAAGTCATCGCCGGCGTGGCCGTCGCGCAGCTCGACCGGGAGCCCGTGCGCCTTGCGGGCGCGGGCGGCGCGCAGCACCGGCTCGTCACCGACCGCGGGGAGCGCGAGGTCGCGGCGGCGCAGCCAGGCGCAGCGGGCGTCGGCGTAGGCGGCGGGGTGGGCGGCGTCGACGACCGCGGGCGGGTTGGCGAAGTCGCGCAGCAGGCGCTCGACGGCGAGGCGCACGAGGCCGCCGCGGGGGCGGGGGAAGACCGAGACGAAGGCGCCGCAGGCGGCGAGGCGGGCGGGCAGCTCGGGCGAGACGCGCACGTCGGGGCCGAGGACGAGCAGGCGATCGGGGCCGTCTTGCGGCAGCGCCCCGACGAAGGTCCGCGCCGGGCTCGGCTCGAGCGGCGGCGGATCGCCGCCGGCGGGCATCCACAGCGCGTACGGCGGCACCTCGGCGACCGGCGGCGGCAGCCCGCGCAGCGCGTGGCGGGCCGAGGCGAGCAGGACGAGGCCCCAGAGGGCGGCGAGCGCCCAGGCGATGACGGTCAAGCGACCACTCCTCGGCCGTCACCGGGCCGACCCCCTTGGCCCGCCCGGTTCGACCACGTATCGTGACGCCGCATGGAAGCCCCCGTCCCCCTCGAAGCCCCTCCCTGCCCCCTCTGCGGCGGCGAAGCCTACACCACGGTGATGACCGGCGCACGCGACGCCATCTGGCGCAAGCCGGGCGTCTTCCAGCTCCAGCGCTGCGACGGCTGCGGCCTCGTCGCCACGCGCCCCCGGCCGAAGCCGGAGGCGCTGTCGTTCTACTACGAAGGCACCTACTCCGGCGAGGGGCAGGAGGGCATGCGCCGCTTCCAGACCGAGAGCGGGCTCGGGCGCTGGATCTCGCGCTACCGCCTGCGGGTCTTGCAGAAGGCGCAGCGCCTCGGCGCGACCGACCGGCTCCTCGACGTCGGCTGCAGCTACGGTGGCTTCCTGCGGGTCGCGCGCGAAGACACCGGCTGCGCGACCGCCGGGGTCGACATGGACGCGGGCAGCATCGAGCAGGCGGTCGACCGCGAGCAGACCGAGTACCGCGCCGGTCGCCTCGTCGACGTGGGCTTCGAGAGCGAGCGCTTCACCGCGATCACCTTCTTCGAGAGCCTCGAACACCACGACGCCCCGATCGAGGCGCTGCGCGAGGCCCACCGCCTGCTCGCGCCGGGCGGCGTGGTCGTCGTCGAGGTCCCGAACTGGGCGGGGTTGTGGCGGCGGGTCTTCCGCACGGCGTGGCTGCCGTTGCTCATCCCGCAGCACCTCTTCCACTTCACGCCGGAGACGCTGGCAAAAGCGCTGCGCGCGGCGGGGTTTATGCGGGTCGAGCACCAGCAGACGATGTTCTACCCGCTCGAAGGCGTCGCGAGCCTCGGGATCTGGCTGGCGCGGGTCCTGCGGAGCCCGCCGCCGGGCAGCAGGTTCACCTGGCGCACGCCGCTCGACATCGCGTTGTTTCTGGTGCTCGCGGCGCTGTGGGTGGTGTTCGAGCTGCCGAGCCAGGCGGTGCTGCAGTTGATGGGCAAGACCGGGCATCAGCTCGCGGTGGCGCGGAAGGGTCAGGGGGAGAGCGAGACGGTGGCGTAGCCGGTGTCATCGCGCACGGTGAGCGCGACGCGGCGGTGGGGGAGGGGCGGGAAGCCTTGGAGGGTGATGGTCTGCGCGCGCCACTCGATGGCAGCGACCCGCGCCCGCTCGACCTCGGCCTCCGCGGGTGAGGGCCCGCCGGCGACCATGTCGACGATGCTCAGCTCGGGTGAAGCCAATCCCATGCGATCGTTGCGGAACGCGGTGTAGAGCGTCACGTCGTCGACGCGGATGCCGAGCACGCCGCAGATGGCATCGAGGCGGATGCGGCTGCCGCGGAACTGCTCGCGGATCCGCTGCCATGCGTTGACACCCACCGAGGCCTTGCACTCGACGATGTGTGCCTCCCACCGCGCATCGGGGCGCCGCGCGAGCACGATGCCATCGGCGGCGCGGCGGAGCTCGAGCCAGTCGAAGTGATGGCGATGGTGGATCGCCAGCCGTTCGAGTCGCCAGCCCGGTGGCGCGACGAAGCGCACGCGCGCGCGTCCGTCGTCGGCGCTCTCGTCGACGCTGACCTCGCCGCCGTCGGCCGCTGACTGGCGGCAGCCCGGCGCCAGTCGTTCCCAGCGTTCGCTCACCCGTCACTCCTCATCGCGCTCGGGCTCGACGATGGCATTGAGATCGAGGGTCTCGCGGGCGAACTCATAGAGCGCTTCGTTGAGCGTCGGCAGCCCGAAGCCCGCCGGCGTGGCTTCGGCCGCCATCGAGACGGTGCGGCCGTCGTCGCGGAAGACGAGCTCGTGCATGGCGACCTCGTCGAGCCGCAGGTGCTCGTCGGCGTCGTAGCCGAAGCGCTGGCGCTGCTCGGGGTCGAGGGATTCGAGCTTGATGAGGTTGTTGATCTGCTGAGCGACGGTGGCGCTGTGGGTGGTGATGAGGACACGCACCCCGCGGCGGACGAGGCGGGCGAGGCAGCGGATGACCGCGCGCTGCAGCTTGGGGTGGAGGTGCGCTTCGGGCTCTTCGAGGACGAGGAAGGGGATCTTCTGAGCGTAGCGGAGCGCGACGATGAGCGGCATCAGCTCGGTGACGAGCGCGGAGGTGTGTTGAAGGCCGATGGGATCGGTGCAGCCATCGGGCAGGAATCGGTAGTTGGCGACCCCGAACGGGGCCTCGACGACGATCGTGCCATCGAGGCATTCGCGTTCGAGGCGGATGGCTTCGTCGGCGAAGGGTCCGGCCTTACGCCGGAAGCCCGCGGCGAGCGCTTGCAGGAGGTGGACGTGCGGCAGTGTGAAGCTGCCATGGCTCCCTTGGGTGCGGGGCTCCTGCGTGAGTGAGCTGGTGACTCGCGCTTCGATGAAGGTGGAGAGGAACAACGAGAAGCCGGTGCGGGACGCGGGCAGGTACACCGCGTCAGAGGGTGTGTATTGTGGCCGGAGTGGACCAATGGAGTGACCGGCGAGGAGGGTCAATGCCCAACTTTCGGTCCCATCGGTCGGCCAAGGGTTGACGCCCATGTCGATCATGTGAACGTCGTGATCGACGCTATCCTGGAGCTTTCCGGCCATGACTCCGGGCTTGGTCGAGAAGTAGGCGAGGCGACCGATTCGCTTGGCATACCACGCGCGGGCGAACCCAGGCGCCTCCACCGACACCTTCGCCGGCCTTATGCCATCAGTGTCGAACAGCCGTCGGCAGAAGTCACCGATGCTGGCATCGACGAAGCGTGGCCATGCCGTCTGCAAGGCATGCTGCTCGTCCTCGGTCCACGCCGTCCACTCGTTGCCGCTGGCTTCGGCACGCTTCAACCAGCCATCGATGATGGCACCGCAGCCGATGTCCTCACCGAAGGTCTCCAACTGGCCGTGATGCAACCCCCAGATCAACGTCGCCAGATAGCTCTTCCCGCTGTTGTTGCGCCCCACCAGCACCGTCAGCGGCTTCACGGTGACCTCGGCCGCGGCGATGCGCCCGAAGTCTTCGACCTTCAGTGTCCAGTCCGCGGCCATGGCACCTCTCGTTGCTCGCCGCGAGTAGACCCGCGCGACCGCGGCCCGTCAAGCCGCGCTCACCCGAGCGGCACGAGGGTCTGCCCCTGCACCGCGAGCGGGTTGCGGCCGGCGAGGCCGTCGGGGATGCGGCTGACGACGGCGTCGGGGTGGCGGATGACGAAGTAGTCGTTGGGGATCGCGCGCCCGCTCGCGAGCCAGAAGCCGGTGCCGACGCGGGAGCGGTGGCCGAAGGCGGAGCCGAGGAAGCGGGTGCCGGTGTCGTGCAGCTTGCCGTCGAGCGGGACGCGGATGTTCTGGTCGAAGTTGAGGTCCATCGAGAACGCGGCGCCGGTGGTGAGCGCTTTGCGGCCGAGCACGCACATCTGCATGAGGTACTGGCCGACGACGGCCTCGGGGTAGAGCACCGAGAAGCGCAGCGCGCTCTGCTCGGTGACGACGGCGCGGGGGCCGACGGTGGAGAGCTCGACCATGCCGTAGGGCCAGACCTCGGCGCCGTCGCCGAGGGTGCTCGCGAAGACGCGGCAGAAGGGGCCGATCTTGACGTTGTCGCCGAGGGTGGAGGCCTCGACGACCGCGGTGGGGTGGATGTCGCAGTTCCTGCCGATGATGTTGAAGCGGCCCATGACCCGCCACTTGTTGAGCGAGCGGGCGCGGAGGATGGCGCTCCCGAGCTGGCGGGCGAGCTGCCACTTGCTGCGGCGGCGCATGTCGACGGCGCCGATGAAGAGGTTGGCCCACAGGATGTGGACCCAGTGGTGCAGCGTCATCACGACGTCGAGCGGGAGGCCGAACTCCATCTTCTCGGCGGCGAGGTAGGGGGGCGCGGGCACGTCGAAGGGGTTCTCTTCGGGGTCGACGACGACCTCGACGGGCTCGGCGCCGTCGGCGACGTAGCGGATCCGGTCGAAGCGCCAGCCGGCGTCGACGCGGCGCACGTCGGGTTGCACCGGGGTCGAGGCGCGGGCGAAGCGGCAGTCGCCGAGCACGAGCACGGCGTCGCGGCCGGCGGCGCCGGTGACGAACTTGCGGAGCGCGCCGCCGGTGGCCCAGAGCGCGTCGGGTACGACGAGGCAGGGCGCTTCGAGGCGGTCGATGCGGGTGAGGCCGGCTTCGCGGATCGCGTCGTCGAGGCGGTCGGCGAGGCGGCGGTTGCCGATGAGCGCTTCACCCGGCGGGTCGTCGAAGGGCGCGATCCGCCGACCGGTGGGCTCGACGAAGACCTTCATGGGGATGACCTCAGCGATCCTCGTTGGGGTCGCCGGCGAAGAGGCAGTCGAGGTCGTCGGGGTAGTCGGTGTCGCCGTCGCCGTCGTCGTCCTCGCCGTTGCTGCACGCGGGCGGGATGCGGCCGTCTTCTTCGGTGCGGTCGCCGCGGGCGGCGCAGCCGGGGTCGTTGGGGAAGTCGATGAGGCCGTCTTCGTCGTCGTCGATGCGGTTGAGGCACTGCGGCGCGATGGCGGGGTCGGCCTCGCTCTCGTCGCCGCGGGCCTCGCAGCCGGGGTCGAGCGGCCAGTCGATGCGGTTGTCGCCGTCGTCGTCGATCCCGTTGTTGCACTGCGCGATGCGGGCGAGGTCGCGCTCGCTGGTGTCGCCGGGCGCGGTGCAGCCGGGGTCGTCGGCGTCGACGAGGCCGTCGTTGTCGTTGTCGACGAAGTCGTCGCACTCGGGGTCGTCGCGCTCGGCGTCGATGGTCAGCTTGAAGGCGCCGCCGATCGGGGTGCGCGAGTCGACGACGATGAAGTAGTCGCCGCGGGGCACGGCGCGCACCTGGATGCGGCCGCTGCCGGCGCCGCCGACGCTGCCGTCGTCGCAGGCGAGCTCGGTCGCGCGATCGGTGCAGGTGCTGCGCAGGTAGACCGCCGCGCCGGCGAGGGTCTCGGGGTGGGCGGTGCTGATGACGAGGCGGGCGTTGAACGGGTTGTGGAACAGGTAGACGACCTCGGGCGCGCCGGCGCGGCCGCAGCCGCCGTTGAGCGCGTTGGTCGACATGCCGGCCTCGGGGTCGGTGTTGCCGAAGACCTCGGTCTGGCCGGGGAAGATCTCGTGGATGCGGACGCCGGCGCCGCAGAGGTCGACCTCGCTGTTGCTCGACGCGGCGATGCAGCCGACGTCCTGCGGGTAGTCGATGGCGCCGTCGCCGTCGTCGTCCTCGTCGTTGCTGCACGCGGTGAGCGCCTCGGTGGTCTCGTCGCGGTCGTCGGGGCGGGCGCAGCCGGGGTCTTGCGGGTAGTCGGCGAGGCCGTCCTCGTCGTCGTCGGCGCCGTTGAGGCACTGCGCGAGCGGGACCTCGGTGACGGTGACCGAGACCCGGCCGCCGGCGCCGGCGACGCCGTCGACGAAGACGAAGTACTCGCCGGGCGCGGGGGCGTCGATGCGGAGGACGTGGCCGGGGTTGGCCTCGTCGGGCGCCTCGCGCTGGCAGCCGACCTCGGCGTCTTCGAGCAGGCACTCGGCGAAGCGCACGTAGAGGCTGGTCGGCACGACCGTCTCGGGGCCGATGGTCGAGATCTCGAGCGCCTCGATGCGGCGCTCGAGGCGGTAGCTGAGCACGACCTCGGGGCTGCCCTGCCCGCCGCAGGTGCCGCGGCCCTGGAAGATGCCGGCGCTGGTGTCGACGACGATCGGGACGCCGTCGCGGGCGACCGGCGGGTCGTAGCGGTCGAGGCAGGTGCCCTTCTCGCTGGCGTCGGAGGCGGCGTAGCAGCCCTCGTCGTCGGGCCAGTCGGTGCGGCCGTCGCGGTCGTTGTCCTGCCCGTCGGCGCAGGCCGGGGTCACCGGCTTGTCGGCCTCGTCGCGGTCGCCGACGCCGAAGCAGCCGGGGTCGGAGGGATAGTCGACGAGCCCGTCGCCGTCGTCGTCCATGCCGTTGTTGCAGGCGGTCGGCGAGAAGGGGTTGGCCTCGTCGTCGTCGCCGGCCGCCGAGCAGCCGGGCTCGAGCGGGAAGTCGATGACGCCGTCGCCGTCGTCGTCGATGCGGTTGCTGCACTGCGCGACCTCGTCGGGCGGCGACTCGCTGGTGTCGGCGACCGAGATGCAGCCGGGGTCCTGCTCGTCGATGTAGCCGTTGCGGTCGTTGTCGAGGCCGTCGGCGCACTCGGGCAGCACCGGCGGGTTGATCTCGCTGTTGTCGCCGCGCGAGCCGCAGCCGGGGTCGTCGGGGAAGTCGATGAGGCCGTCGTCGTCGTTGTCGACGCCGTCGGCGCACTCGAGCTGGCGCTCGTCGACGTCGAGCGCGTTGTCGCAGCCGGGGTCTTCGAGGTCGATCAGCCCGTCGTCGTCGTTGTCTTCGCCGTCGCTGCACTGCGGCGCGCCGACGAAGACATCGCGGGGCTCCATGTCGGCGATCCCACCCATGCCGCCCTGCCCGCCGTCGTCGCCGCCCGGCCCGACATCGCCCGGCTGCCCGCCCTCGCCGCCTTCACCGCCCGCGCCGCGGGGCTCGCTGTCCGTGTCGTCGCAGCCGGCGAACACGAGCGCGCCCGCCATCAAGATCCCGAGCAGTCGAAGGCGCATGGCCACCCCTGGAGAGAGTCACTGGGTTGTCAATCGCGCCACCATACAGCAGGCCCCGACGCCGGGTAAACGTCGCGCCGATGTCGGGAGGACGCCCCTTGACCGCGTTCGGGGAGCCGCCGATGATGCGCCGTCCGCGGCGGGAGGATGCGTCTCATCATGATCTGGTGGCTCTCGTTCGGCGGGCTCGCGCTCCTGGTGATCGCCTGGCTGCGCACCCTCTACAACCTCTTCGCCGATGTCGACGTCCCGCCGCGCTTCACCCTCGATCGCGGCGCGAGACCCGATCCCATCGCCGAGCCGCTGCCGGCGCTCTCGGTGATCATCCCCGCCCGCAACGAGGCCGCCAACATCGAGCGCGCGGTGCGTTCGGCGCTCGCGCTCGACTGGAGCGGCCGCCTCGAGGTGGTCGTGCTCGACGACCGCAGCACCGACGGCACCGGCGAGATCCTCGCCCGGCTCGCCGCCGAGGATCGGCGGCTGGTGGTCATCGACGGCGTCGAGCTGCCGCCCGGCTGGCTCGGCAAGCCGCACGCGCTGCATCGCGCGCAGCAGCACGCGACCGGCGAGTGGCTGTGGTTCGTCGACGCCGACGTCACCCTCGACCCGCTCGGCGCCCGCCGCCTCGTCGGCCGCGCGCTCACCGAGGGCGCCGAGATGGCGAGCGCGCTCGGCGAGCTGGTCGTCGACAGCTTCTGGGAGCGCGTCGTGCAGACCCGCATGGGCGCGATCATCGCCGGCGGCAATCCGCTCGAAGAGGTCAACGACCCCGAGCACGAGCGCGTGCTCGCCAACGGGCAGTGCCTGCTCTTCACCCGCGCCGCCTACGACCGCCTCGGCGGCCACGAGGCGATCAAGGCGAGCGTGCTCGACGACGTCGACTTCGCGAAGCGCGCCAAGGCCGAGGGCGTCGTCTACCGCCTCTTCTATGGCCCCGGCGTCTTCCGCTGCCGCATGTACACCGGCCTCGGCGAGATCTGGCAGGGCTGGACGAAGAACCTCTTCCCCGCGCTCGGCTACAGCCTCGTCGCGACCGCGATCGTCACCGCGCTGCTGTTCGCGGTCAGCGTGCTGCCGTTCGTGCTGCTCGCCAAGAACCTCGCGCTGCTGATCGCCGGGCAGCCCTACGAGCCGGTCTTCCTCGCGATGGAGGCCGCGATCTGCGCGCTGATCCTCGCGACCGACGCGATCGGCCACCACAAGCGCGGCTATCGCTGGGGGCACTTCTGGAGCTTCCCGCTCGGGATGCTGATCGTCGTCGCGCTCTTCTGGAACAGCGCGATCCGCATCACGAGCGGGCGCGGCGCGGTGTGGAAGGGCCGGGTCGTCGAGGCGGGGCGCCCGAAGAAGGCGCCGCCGCCCGAGGCGAAGTGAGCGCGATCAGCCGGTGCGTCGCCAGCCGGCGGGGATGACGCCGTCGGCCTCCTGGTCGTCCTTGGGGCGGTTGCCGGGCTTGTCGATGATCTGCACCGAGCTCGCCTGCGGGCCCTCGTCGCCCATCGACTCGCTGTAGCGGACCTCGGTGCCGACGGTGAGCCGGTCGAAGTCGTGGTGCAGCACGGCGTTGCGGTGGAAGTACAGCTCCTCGCCGGCCGGGGTGCGGATGAAGCCGTAGCCGGCCTCTTCGAAGAGGCGCACGACGAAGGCGATGGGGACCTCGTGGTGCTTGACCTCGTCGCGCTGGCGGGCGACCGCCTTCTCGAGCTGCCGGCGCAGCGCGTCGAAGGTCCCGCGGATGATCGAGTCGAGCGGCTCGTGCGCGTCGCCGTGCCCGGCCTCGTGCCGGGCGACGTACTCCTGCTGCGGCGGGAAGAGCACCCGCACCCGCACCCGCCACGGGCTGCCCGACGACAGGTTCTCGTTGGGGCGCTCGACCGCCACGTCACAGGCGATGATCTCGTCGGCCACCCGCTCGATGTGCGCGAGCTCGGCGCGCACCATCGGCTCGATGTCGCGCTTCTCGGTGTCGCTGAGGTGGCCGTAGTAGATGTGCAGAGGGACTTGCATGGACGCTCCTCTTGAGGTTCGCGGCCCCGCCGGGGGCCGGGCTTCGGGCCGGAGAGATCGGCCGGGGCGTCAGGAGTGCATCGGGCGGGCCACGCACCGGGAGCGCGCGGGCGGGCGCGGCGGCGGGGCTTTTGGGGACCGGGCGGGGCAGGGCGGGGCGCGGCGGCGCACGCGGCGGTGACAGGAGCGCGGCGCGGCGTGGCCGACCCGGGACATCCCGGACGCGGCACCGGCGTGATCGACGTTAGCGTGCCGGTGAACAACGGTGACGAACCCCTGACCCGGAGGCCCGGATGCGACCCGTCTACCTCGCCGGCGGCGCCCACACGCCCTACATCGGCAAGCACCACCCCGACTTCGTCTGGAAGGGCCACTCCGACTTCGGCAAGCGCGACAACCCCGACACCGAGGCCTACATCCGCCAGGTCGTGCCCGCGGCGCTCGGCGCGGTCGACGCCGACGGGACCGTGGTCGACAAGGCCTTCATCGGCAACTTCGCCGGCGGCCTCTTCGACAATCAGGCCCACCTCGGCCCGTTCCTCGCCGCCGCCGATCGCGGCCTGCGCGGCAAGCCGGCGGCCCGCATGGAGGGCGCCTGCGCCTCGGGCGGGCTCGCGATGGCGGCCGGGATCGACGCGATCCGCGCCGGGGCCGACGTGGTGCTCGTCGTCGGCGCCGAGGTGCAGACGACGCGCAACGCCAAGGAGGGCGCCGACTTCCTCGCCCGCGCCTCGCACTACAAGCGGCAGCGTGGCCTCGACCCGTTCACCTTCCCCGCGCTGCTCGCCCGCCGCGTCAAGCACGCCGTCGCGGGCGGCGAGGTCACGATGGACGACCTCGCCCGCGTCTCGGTCAAGGCGTACGGCAACGCCAACCGCAACCCCAACGCGCACATGCGCGCCGTCGAGATGAGCTTCGAGCGCGCCGCGACCGCGAGCGCCGACAACCCGGTCTTCCTCAGCAACCCCGAGCTGCGCCCGTGGCTGCGGGTCAGCGACTGCTCGCAGGTCTCCGACGGCGCCTCGGCGCTCGTGCTCGCCTCGGCGCGCGGGCTCGAGAAGCTCGGCCGCGAGCCGGTCGACGCGATGGAGATCCTCGCCTGCGCGGTCGCCTGCGCGCCGATCGACGAGGACTCGTCGGGGGTCGACCTCGACAACGTGCGCACCGCGGTGCTGCGGGCCTACGCCGAGGCGGGGATCGGGCCGCGCGACCTCGACGTCGCCGAGGTGCACGACTGCTTCACCATCGCCGAGGTGCTGATGTACGAGGCGCTCGGCCTCGCCGAGAAGGGCCGCGGCGCGACGTTGATCCGCGAGGGCGAGACGCACATCGAGGGGCGGATCCCGGTCAACACCGGCGGCGGGCTCGTCGGCTTCGGCCACCCGGTCGGCGCGACCGGGGTCAAGCAGGCGCTCGAGATCTTCCGGCAGGCCAAGGGCTTGTGCGGTGACTACCAGATGAAGACGCCGCCGCGCGTCGGGGTGTCGGCGAACATGGGCGGCGACGACCGCACCGCGGTGGTGACCGTCTACCGGCAGCCCGAGTAGGGCGGGCCGGCTTCACGGGCGCGGGGTGCCCTCGGCGGGCTCGAAGTCGGCGAACGGGAAGGGACAGTTGCCGATCGCGTCCTCGCCGGGCGCCGCCGGGTCGCCGTCGTCGCAGTCGGCGCAGGCGTCGACGCCGTCGTCGTCGGCGTCGATCCCCGGCGCGCAGGGGAGCTCGCAGATCGTGCCGACGTGGTTCTCGGGGTTGGCGTTGCAGGCGTCGTCGTTCCAGCCGTGCAGGTACTCGGCGCCGTCGTCGTTCGATTCGAGCAGGTTGACGCAGGGCTCGCCGCCGAAGAGCAGGTTGTTGGGCTCGCCCGCGTTCCAGCAGCGCGTCTCGCCGACAGCGCCCTGGCCGAAGCGGAAGATCGTGCCCTCGTCGCCCGGCACCCGGAAGCCGAGGTCGAGCCACCAGCCGCGGGTCGAATCGCGCGGCGAGCCGTCGACGAACCAGCCGAAGTACGCCGCGACCGCCTGACCGGAGAAGCCGAGCCAGTCGCCCTCTTCACAGCTCTCGGTGAAGGCGAGCTGCATGTCGCCGACCGCGGCGCAGAGCCGGTTGGCGGCGTCCTGCGCGCGCGGCTCGGGGCAGACGAGGTAGAGGTGGGCGCCGCGCTCGATCCAGCCGCAGTCCTCGGGGTAGGTGCTACAGCCGTCGATGGCTTCGTCGATGCGGCGATCGCAGTCCTCGTCGGTGCCATCGCATGTCTCGGTCGCCGGTCGGCACGGGGCGTCGGGGTCCATGTCAGGGGTGGAGCCATCGGCGGGCATCGCGTCGGTTGCGATGGCATCGCGCGGCGGCGGCGCGGCGTCGGGCGCGGGCGCGTCGGGATCGGGCACGCAGCTCCGTTCGACGCAGATCGAGCGCGGCCCGCAGCGGCTCGCCTCCTCGCCGGGGAAGCACTCGGGGTCGCCTTCGAAGAGGCAGCCGGCGAGCAGGGCCGCCGATGTCAGCATCACAGCGCGCATGGCCGGCATCTTGCCGCACCCGCTCGAGCCCGGCAACGCCCGCGTCGATTGGCGGGGCCGGCGCCGTTGGGCTAGATTGCGGCGGATTTCGCTCTGCGCGGTGGGAGATGGATCCGCTCGTCGGTCAGACCATCGGCGGTCGCTACACGCTGCATCGCCTGATCGGCAAGGGCGCGATGGGGCGGGTCTACCTCGCGACCGACCAGCGGCTCCACGGGCGGGAGTGCGCGGTCAAGATCCTCGCCGCGCACGCCGACGAGGACGACGACGAGCGGTCGCGCTTCGAACGCGAGCTGCGGATCGTCTCGCTCCTGCGCGGGCCCAACGTGGTGCAGGTGCTCGACTCGGGCACGCTCGGCGACGGGCGACCCTACATCGTCATGGAGCTGCTCGTCGGGCAGTCGCTGCACGCCCACGTCCGCCGGCGCGGCCCGCTGCCGCCCGCCGAGGCGATCGGGATCGCGATCGACGTGCTGCAAGGGCTCGCCGAGGCGCACGCCTATGGGGTCGTGCACCGTGACCTGAAGCCCGCCAATGTCTTCCTCTGTCCGGCCGCCGACGACACGCTGCGGGCCAAGGTCCTCGACTTCGGCGTCGCCAAGCAGCTCCGCGGCGACGACGCCGACATCACCCGCACCCGCGCCTCGGTCGGCACGCCGCGCTACATGGCGCCCGAGCAGTTCGTGCAGGGCGCGCTCAGCGCGCGGACCGATCTCTACGGGGTCGGCGCGCTGCTCTACGTGATGCTCACCGCGCGGCCGCCGTTCTCGGGCGACGAGGAGGTCCCCGACGCCGTCGCGCAGCTCCCGCGCTCGTCGCGGCTCGCGTGGCTGCACCTGCACCGCGACCCGCTGCCGGTCGAGGGCGTCTCGCCCGCGCTCGCCGCGCTCGTCGCCCGGCTGATGGCGAAGCGCGCCGCTGATCGACCGGCGAGCGCGCGGGCGGTGATCGACGCGCTGCGGGCGCTGCCCGAGGCGGCGGCGATCGGCGGGGGCGAGGGCACCGCGACGCTGGTCGGGATCGGCGGGATCGGCGGCTTCGCGACCGGCGTCGCCGCGACGCCGGCGCGGCGGGCTGCGACGCGAGCGGGCATGGGCGGCGCGGCGTTCGGGGGTCGCGCGATCGAGGCCGAAGAGGCGGCGCCGTTCCTGCCGGTCGACGAGCCGACCCGGCGCGGCGACGCGGGGACCGATCCGAGCCACGACGACGACAGCGTCGCCCGCACGATGGGCGAGGCCGGCACCCGGCGCGAGGCCGAGGGCCGGCGGCGGCGGTTGTGGATCCCGGCGGTCGCGGTGCTCGCCGGCGCGCTCGCGGTGCTCGCGGCGATCGGGCTCGGCGGGCCCGGCGATGACGCCGCCTCCGGGGGGCCCGACGCCCGCTCGGCGGCCGCGCCGGTCGCGGTGCTGCCGGTCGAGCCCGACGCCGCGGTCACCGACGCCGCGATCACCGACGCCGCCGTCGACGCCGCGCCCCGACGCCGCCCCCGCCGCCGCGCGCCCGCGCCGCCCGCGCCTGCGCCCCGAGCCGCCGCGCCTGACCCCGAAGCCGGCGCCGCCGAAGCCCGCGCCGCCGGCGCCCGCGCCGCCGAAGCCTGCCGAGCCGACGCCGCCGAAGCCCGCGCCGGCCGGTCCCGACAAGATCCTCGTGTTCTGATCGCCCGCGCCGCCGAAGCCCGCCCGCCTCGGCGTCAGCCGCGCACCTCGTCCTCGGCCGCGCCCGCCGCCGCCTTGTGGCTCAGCACCAGCCGCCCCCGCTTGTCGGCGCCGAGCACCCGCACCACCAGCTCGTCGCCCTCGCCGCGCGCCTTGTGGTCGCCCTCGCCCCACTCCGAGACGTGCACCAGCCCGTCGTGGTCGCCGATCCGCACCAGGAGCCCGTAGTCGCGCACCGCGCGCACCCGCGCCCGGTAGAGCCCGCCCTTGACCAGCTCGACCGCGACCCCCTCGATCGCCGCGCGCGCCTCGGCGACGCCCTCCGGGGTCCCGCCCAGGATCAGCGTCACCCCGTCGCGGCTCACGTCGATCCGCGTCCCGGTGCGCGCCTGCACCGCCGCGAGGTTGCGCCCGCCGCTCCCGATCACCTGCCCGACCCGCCCCGCCTCGATCCGCAGCACCGCGTGCCGCGGCGCGAACCGCGGCGGCTCGACGAGGCCGGCGATCGCCGTCTCCATCGCGTCGAGGATCACCCGCCGCGCCGTCGCCGCCTGATCCAGCGCCGCCGCGATCACCGACAGCGGCAGCTCGCCCGGCTTGGTGTCGAGCTGGATCGCGGTGATCCCGTCGGCGGTCCCGGCGACCTTGAGGTCCATGTCGCCGACGTGGTCCTCGTCGCCGCTGAGATCGGTCAGGATCACCGCCTGCTCGCCCTCGCGCACGAGCCCCATCGCGATCCCCGCGACCGGCGCGCGCAGCGGCACCCCGGCCGCGATCAGCGCGAGCGCCGCGCCGCAGACCGTCGCCATCGACGACGAGCCGTTCGACTCGGTGATGTCGGAGACCACCCGCGCCACGTAGGGCCACGCCGCCTCGTCGGGCAGCACGGCGGCCAGCGCCCGCCGCGCGAGGCGCCCGTGGCCGAGCTCGCGCCGCCCGGGGCCACGCACCGCGCGCGCCTCGCCGACCGCGAAGCCGGGGAAGTTGTAGTGCAGCAGGCAGCGCTCCCGCTGCGAGCCGAAGAGGCCCTCGGTGTCCTGCCCCTCGCGCGCGCCGCCGAGCGTCGCCGTCACCAGCGCCTGCGTCTCGCCCCGCGTGAACAGCACCGATCCGTGCGCCGCCGCGATCAGCCCGGTCTCGATCGTGATCGGCCGCACCGCCTCGGGCGCCCGCCCGTCCGCCCGCTCGCCCGCGAGCAGCGCGGCCCGCGCCGGATCGGGCTTCGGCGCCGCTGGCCACGCCATGCGCTCGCGCCCCGCCGAAGCACCCAGCCGCTCGATCGCGTCGAGCAGCGGCGACAGCGCCCCGAGCGCCGCCTCGATCGCCGCGACCACCGCGTCCGTCGGCGCCGCCGCCGCCTCGCCCTCGATCATCACCGGCCCGCGCCGCCCGCCCGCGACCATCAGCTCCAGCTCGGCCGGCGCGGTGTCGGTCACCGCCGCGAACGGCACCAGCGCCCCGCCCCGCGACAGCACCCGCAGCCCCGCGACCGGCCCCGCGAACGGCAGCCCCGAGACATGCGCCGCCGCCGCCGCCGCCGTCAGCGCCAGCCCCGGCAGGTCGCTCGCCGGATCGGCGCCATGCACCGTCACGTCGATCTGCACCGTCGCCCGCCACCCCGGCGCGAACAGCGGCCGCAGCGCGCGATCGATCAGCCGGCTCGTCAGGATCTCGTCGGGCTCGGGCCGCGTCTCGCGGCGGAAGAAGTTGCTCGGGATGCGACCGACCGCCGAGCGGCGCTCGCGGTAGTCGACCGTCAGCGGCAGGAAGTCCTCGTCGGGGCGCGCGGGCCCCGTCGCGATCGTCGCGAGGATGAAGGTCTCGCGGTGGCGCAGCACGACGGCCCCCGCGGCGCGCCGCGCGATGCGGCCGGTCTCGAAGGTGACGATCTCGTCGGCGATGCGGGCGGTCTCGATCTGCACGGCGCGCTCCCTGGCCGGGTCGGGGTCGCGGCAGGGTAGGGGGATCGGCCCGCGGGCGAAAGGGGGCACGACGGGTTTGCGTCCACTTCGTGTTTGCGGTCTTCTAATTCGCGTCCCCCCGACAGGAGCCCCGACATGAAGACCTGGATCAGCGCCGCGCTCGCCGCCGGCGTCGTGCTCTCCGCCGCCTCGCCCGCCCTCGCCCTCGGCCGCTTCGGCGTGCGCGTCGGCACCGGCACCTCGTTCTTCGTCAGCGACGAGGACTACCCCACCGAGCCCGAGGTGACCCCGTTCGCGATCGGCGCCGCCTACGTGCTCGACCTCGCGATCATCGGCGTCGAGATCGACGCGCTCTGGTGGCGCAACACCACGACCCTCGGCGACTTCACCGCGGTCGACGACCACCTCGCGATCCCCATCATCGGCAAGTTCTCGCTGCCCTTGATCCCCGCCTTCCTCTCGCTCAACTTCGGCCTCGGCCTCGAGCCGCGCTTCCTGCTCGCGGGCCCCAAGGAGGCCGACAACTACAACGACTACGTGATGTATCTGCCCGTGGTCGCCGGCGCCGACTTCGACCTCCAGCTCATCCAGGCCGGCGTCGAGGTCCGCTATGAGCACCAGCTCACCGAGACCTACGACGGCCAGGGCGACGACCGGCTGCACCAGCTCATGTTCTTCGGCGGCGTCTTCTTCTGAGCCTCTCGCGCTATCCCGCCGCCTTCGCCGCGTAGAGCGCCTCGATCTCCGCCTCCGACAAGCCGAACTCGGCGAGCACCGCGCGGGTGTGCGCCCCGAGCTGCGGCGCCGGTCGCACCTCGGCCGGCGGCTCGGCGCCGGGCAGCAGCCGCGGGTTGGGGAACTGGTGGAGGAACTCCGCCCCCTCGCCCGGGTGCCGATGGCTGCCGAAGAGGCCGCGCGCCTCGGCGTGCGGTGAGCGGCGCGCCTCGTCGAGCCCGAGCACCGGCTCGACGCAGACGTCGTGCCCGGCGAGCAGCGCCACCCACGCGTCGCGCGGCCGGCTCGCGAAGAGCGCCTCGAGATCGGCCTCGACGACTGCCCGCCGCTTGCCGGTCGCGAGCCCGTCGCCGGCGTACTGCGGGCGGCCGATCGCCTGACACAGCGCGATCCAGAACTTCGGCTCGAGCGCGCCGACCGCGAGGCGGCCGCCGTCCTGGCAGGTGTAGAGCCGATAACACGGGCGGCTGCCGGCGAGCAGGTCGTCGCCCGGCCCGACCGCGAGCCCATCGAGGTGTTGGCGGGCGTGCAGCATGATGCCGAAGCCGGCGACGCCGTCGGTCATCGAGGCGTCGACGACGCGCCCGCGGCCGGTGCGGTGGCGCTCGGTGAGCGCGGCGAGGATCCCGACGACGGCGTAGAGCGCGCCGCCCATCAGATCGGCGCTCTGGATCCCGAGCGGCACCGCGCGCCCGTCGGCGCCGGTGAGCCCGGCGAGGCCGGCGGTCGCGAGGTAGTCGAGGTCATGCCCGGCGCGCTCGGCGAGCGGGCCGTCCTGGCCGTAGCCGGTGATCGCGCAGGTGATGAGGCGGGGGTTGTGCGCGGCGAGCGCCGCGGGGCCGAGGCCGAGGCGCTCCATCACCCCGGGGCGGAAGCTCTGGACGAGCACGTCGGCGCCGGCCGCGAGGCGCTCGAACGCGGCGCGGCCGACCGGGTGCTTGAGGTCGAGCGCGACGCTCTCCTTGTCGCGGTTGAGCGCGGCGAACGCGGCCGACATGCGGCCGCCGAGCGGGGGCAGGTAGCGGGCGTAGTCGCCGCCGCGGGGGTCTTCGACCTTGATGACCCGGGCGCCGAGATCGGCGAGCAGCAGCGACGCGAAGGGGCCCGGCAGCAGCCGGGTGAGGTCGAGGACGATCAGTCCGTCGAGGGGGCGGGACACGCGGTCGGCGTCAGTTGCCGAGGACCTCGCCGAGCTTCATGGCGAGGCCCATGTTGCCGCTGATCTGGAGCTGACCCATCATGAAGAGCTGGGGCCCGGGGACCTCGCCCTCGACGAGCTTGACGAAGTTGTCGTCGCTGAGGGTGATGGTGCAGTCGGCGTCGGCCGACTTGCCTTCGTAGACCTTGCCGTCCTTGAGGTCGACCACCCACTGGCCGCCTTCGTCGCCGGTGATGTTGAAGGCGAAGATGGCGTCGATCTCGGTGGCTTCGGGGGCGCGCTTGGCGATCCGCGTCTCGAAGATTTCCTTCGGGGTCATCGGCTTGTGGCTCCGTGAGAGGTTGGTCGATCCTCGGGTGAGCGAACGAGGCGTGCGACCATAGCGGCGCGATCAGCGCACTGTCAACCGCCGTTCGACTCGGGCGTCGTTTTCCGATCGGGGCGGTCGGAGGCGGCCTCGGAGGCGGGTTCGGGGCGTTCGGCGGGGCCGCGATCGGCGCGGGCGCGGGCGACGCCGCGGGGGGAGGCGAGCACGAACGCGGCGAGCGCGCGGACCTCGGCGACGGGGGAGTCGGCGAGCGCCTCGGCGGCGGCGCGGCGGGGGCCGTGGCGGAAGATCGCGCGCCACGCGGCGGCGAGCGCGCGGCGGGCGTCGGGTGGGATCCCGGCGCGGCGGAGCCCGGTGACGTTGAGCCCGCGCAGGGTGGCGCGGTCGCCGGCGGCGATGGTGCAGGGCGGGACGTCGCGGCTGACCATGGCGTTGGCGGCGACGAGCGCGAGGGTGCCGACGCGGCAGAACTGGTGGACGGCGGCGTGGCCGCCGAAGGTGACGCGGTCGCCGACCTCGACGTGGCCGGCGAGGCTGACGCCGTTGGCGAGCGTGCAGCCGTCGCCGAGCCGGCAGTCGTGGCCGACGTGGCTGTGGGTCATGAGGAGGTTGCCGTCGCCGAGGCGGGTGATCCCGCCGCCGTGCGCGGTGCCGCGGGAGACGGTGCTGCCCTCGCGGAAGTGGTTGTCCGCGCCGCAGACGAGGTGATGCGGGGCGTCGGGCGGGGTGCGGCGGTCCTGCGGGGCGGCGCCGACGACGGCGAACGACGAGACGCGGCAGCGGGGGCCGAGCGTGGTGTGGGGGCCGACGACGGCGTGCGCTTCGAGGTGGCAGCCGGCGGCGAGCTGGCTGTGGGCCCCGACGATCGCGTAGGGGCCGAGGGTGACGCCGGCGCCGAGGCGGGCGCCGGGGCCGACGCAGGCGCCGGGGCCGATGTGGGCGCCGGGGCCGATGTGGGCGGTCGGGTCGAGCTGCGCGGTGGGGTCGATACGGGCGCTCGGGTCGACGTGGCCGGGCATGGGATCGATGCCATCGGTGCCATCGATGGCATCCGGGGCGGCGGTGATGCCATCGGCGATGCCATCGATGGCATCCGCGGCGGTCGGGCGGGTCATCGCTCGGCCTCGCCGGTCTCGGGCGCGGCCGCGCGGCGCTGACGGGCGAGGCGGCGGAGGCGGGCGCGGTTGGGCTCGGCGGGGTGGCCCGAGTAGTCGCCGGGCGCGGTGAGCGGGCGGGTGACGCCGCTCTGCGCGGCGAGGCGCACGCCGGGCGCGACCTCGAGGTGACCGGCGACGCCGGCCTGGCCGCCGATGACGACCGCGGCGCCGATCCGGGCGCCGCCGGCGATCCCGACCTGGCCGCAGAGCACCGCGCCGGCGCCGATGCTCGCGTTGTGGCCGATCTGCACGAGGTTGTCGAGGTGGGCGCCGGGGCCGATCGTGGTCCAGCCGACGGTCGCGCGGTCGACGCAGCTCCCCGCGCCGATGGTGGCGCCGCGGCCGACGCGGGCGCGGCCGGGGTGGGGGAGGCGGCCGTGGGCGTCGAGGCCGAAGCCGATGGAGCCGATGGTGGCGCCGGGGCCGATCCAGGCGTCGGCCTCGATGACGCAGCCGTCGAGCACGGTCGCGCGGGGGGCGAGGGTGGCGCCTTCACCGATGACGGCGTCGGCGGCGACGATCGCGTGGGCGGCGACGACGGCGCCGGCGTTGATGGTGGCGCGGGGGCCGACGACGGCGAAGGGGCCGATCGCGGCGGTCGGGTCGATGGCGGCGGTGGGGTCGACCGCCGCGCGGGGGTCGACGCCGATCGGCGGCGGCGCGATCGTGGGGCGGGGGTGGAGCTGGCGGATCGCGCGGTGCCACGCGGCGCGGGGGTCGGCGCAGACGAGGCGGGCGCAGTCGGGGGGGAGCGCGGGGGCGAGCGCGGCGGTGGTGATGACGGCGGCGGCGCGGGTGGCGGCGGCGGCGGCGCGGTGGCGGCGTTCGAAGAAGGCGGCGAGCGCGGTGTCGTCGGCGTCGGCGAGCGCGGCGACGTGGGTGATGCGGACGGCGGCGAGCGCGGCGTCCGCGGCGATGCGGTCGTCGGGGTGAGCGGCGGGGTCGTCGGCGTGAACGGCGGCGGGGCCGTCGAGGCGGGCGTCGAGCGCGGCGGCGAGCGCGGTGAGCGCGACGCCTCGGGGCGGCGCGGCGGGGGTCACTTCTCCTGCTTGCCCTCGCCCGCGTTGTAGCGGCGGATCAGCTCGTCGGTGAGGTCGAGGTGGCGCGGGGCCCACAGCAGCGAGGACTCGGTCTTCTCGAAGATCATCGTGAAGCCCTGGCTCTCGCCGACCTTGGCGAGGATGCGGCCCATGCGGGCGAAGATCTTCTGGGTGAGCTTGGCCTCTTCGGAGACGAGCTCCTTCTGCTTCTCGGCGTAGGTCTGCTGGAGCTGCTGGAGCTTCTGCGCGAGCTCGATCTGCTTCTGCTGGCGGACGTCGGGCTTCATGAACTCGGCCTGACGGTCGAAGTCCTCCTTGAGCTTGCGGACCTCGGTCTGAAGCGCGTCGAGCTCCTTCTGGCGGTCGGCCTTCATCGTCTCGAGCTGCTTCTTCGCCTTCTTGCCGTCCTCGACCTCGAGCAGCGCGCGCTGGAGGTCGACGTAGGCGACGCGCACGGTCTCGTCGGCCTTCTGGGCGGCGGCGGTGACGGGGATCGCGGCGAGGGCGAGGAGGGCGGTGAGGCCGAGGGCGAGGTGGCGCATGGGACGGGGCTCCTAGAAGAAGTTGCCGATGGAGAACTCGAAGACGCTGTCCTGTTCATCCTCGCGGGGCGCGAACGGGAAGCCCCACTCGAAGCGCAGCGGGCCGATCGGCGAGAACCAGCGGACGCCGAAGCCCCAGGCATAACGCAGCGAGTCGAGCTTGTCGGCGTAGCTGGCGGATCGCTCGAAGGCGTTGCCGCCGTCGACGAAGGCGACGCCGCGGATGCCGACGCGCTCGAAGATGGGGAACTCGAGCTCGAAGTTGATGATGGCCTGCTCGGTGCCACCGATGTTGAAGGTGAGCTGGTCGGCGTCGGGCGTGCCCTGACGGGGGACCTCGATCTCGGTGCCGAGGGTCTGGCGGCGGAAGCCGCGGACCGAGAGCGGGCCGCCGACGAAGAAGCGCTCGAAGAGCGGGACGCCGCGCGGGTCGGGGCTGGTGATGAGGCCCCAGCGGGCGTTGACCTTGGCGACGATGCCGAGCCCGACGTCGTAGTAGTAGCGGCCGATGAGGCTGTAGCGGGTGAAGCGGTTCTCCGAGAGCAGCCACTCGTCGGCGTTCTCGACGCTGGCGCTCGCGTAGACGCCGGCGCTCGGGAAGAGGCGGTTGTTGCGGGTGTCGTAGAACAGCGAGAGCCGCATCGAGCTGGTGATGCCCTCGCCGTCGAGGTTGGCGATGCGCAGCCCGGTGACGTTGCCGCTGTAGCCGCCGGCTTCGACGCTGACCTCTTCGAGGGTGTAGGTGAGCGCGACGCTCCAGTCGTCGCCGAGCGGGTAGCCGAGGGTGACGTCGCCGCCGAGGCTCTCGCGGGTGAAGTCCTGGTAGGTGTTCTCGTAGCGGTAGAGGTTGGTCGCGAAGCGGAGCCGGGTGTCGAGGAAGTAGTCGTCGGCGAACTGGATGTTGGCGATGCTGCGGATCGACGAGAGCTGCGCTTGCAGGCTGAGGGTCTGGCCGCGGCCGAAGAGGTTGTTCTGCGCGATCTGGGCCTGGGCGACGAAGCTCTCGATCGAGCTGAAGCCGGCGCCGATCTGGAAGGTGCCGGTGGGCTTCTCCTTGACCTCGACGATGACGTCCATCGTGTCTTCGGTCGCGCCGCGGGTGGTGCGGAGCGTGACGGTCTCGAAGAAGCCGAGGCGGTTGATGAGGCGCTCGGAGCGGCTGAGGCCCGATGAGCTGTAGTACTCGCCTTCGTAGAGGCGCATCTCGCGGCGGATGACCTTGTCGCGGGTGCGGGTGTTGCCGACGACGACGATGCGGCCGATGCGGACCTTCTCGCCCTTGTCGATCTGGAAGGTGAGGTCGACGGTGCGGTCGTCTTCGTCGAGGCGGGTGTCGGGGATGACGTTGACGTAGGCGTAGCCGCGGTCTTTGTAGAGCTCGCTGATGTAGTTGATGGTCTCGCGCAGCCGCGTCGAGCTGAACCACTCGCCCTCGCTGAGCTGCACGAGCTTCATCACGTCTTCTTTGGGTTTGTCTTCGAGGAAGTCGCCGGTGACGTCGACGCTGCCGGTGCGGAAGCGCTCGCCTTCTTCGACGGGGATGGTGATGAAGATGCGGCGGCGCTCGGGGCCGAGCTCGACGCGGGGCTGGCCGACGCGGGCCTTGATGTAGCCCTCGTCGTAGTAGAACTGGGCGATGCGGAGCTGGTCGCGCTCGAAGCCTTCGCTCTGAAACGCGCCGGCGCCGGTGAGGAACGAGAGCGCGCCGCCTTCGCGGGTCTCGATGCGCTCCTTGATGTACTCGTCGCTGAGCGCCTCGTTGCCGACGATGACGATGCGGGCGACGGTGACCTCGTCCTTCTCGGTGATGCGGAAGACGATGTCGACCTGGTTGTCCTGCAGCTCGACGATGTCCCAGTCGACCTCGGCGAGGAAGAAGCCCTTCTCGATGTAGAGGTCGCGGATCTTCTCGGCGTTGCGGGTGACCTTGGCGAGGTCGAGGATGCCGAACGGGCGGATGTCGACGACCTCGCCGAGCTCCTCGTCGTCGAGCTCGTCGTTGCCTTGGTAGACGACCTGGCGCACCGAGGGCTTCTCGGCGACGACGTAGGTGAGGACCTGGCGGCCTTCCTGGGTGGAGAGGTCGACCTGGACGTCGGTGTAGAAGCCGAGCGCGAAGATGCGGCGGATGTCTTCGCGGATCTGGGCGCGGTCGAGGGGCTTGCCGGCGCGGCTGCCGACGACGGCGAGCACGGCGTCGGCCTCGGAGCGGCGGTTGCCGGCGACGCGGATCTGGTCGATGGCGCCGGGCTCCTGGGCAGGAGCGGGGAGGGCGAGGCCGCCGATCAGCAAGAGGGCGACGAGCACGCGGCGGATCACGCGACCTCCTCGGTCTGCAGCCGGCCGTCGACCATGCTGAGGCAGCGCGGCATCCGCGCGGCGAGGTTGTTGTTGTGGGTGACCACCATCATCGCGGTGCCATGCTCGGCGTTGATCTCTTCGAAGAGGCGGTGGATGCCTTCGCTCGTCCGGCTGTCGAGGTTGCCGGTGGGCTCGTCGGCGAGCAGGAGCGCGGGTTTGTTCATCAGGGAGCGGGCGAGCGCGACGCGCTGCTGTTCGCCGCCGCTCATCTCGCCGGGGCGGTGGCGGAGGCGCTCGGTGAGGCCGACGGCGCCGAGCCAGTAGCGGGCGCGGTCGGCGGCCTCGCTCCGGCTCTGGCGGCCGATGAGCGCGGGCATCATGACGTTCTCGAGCGCGGTGAACTCGGGCAGCAGGTGGTGGAACTGGAACATGAAGCCGATCGCGCGGTTGCGGAACGCGGCGAGGCGGCGGGGCGGGAGCGCGAAGAGGTCTTCGCCTTGGAAGACGACCTGACCGGAGGTGGGGCGGTCGAGGGTGCCGAGCACTTGCAGGAGCGTGCTCTTGCCGGCGCCCGAGCTGCCGATGACGGCGATGCGTTCGCCGCGGTGGATGGTGAGGTCGATCGCCCGGAGAACGTCGATGCGTCGGCCCTCGTGGTCGAACGACTTCGACAGGGCGCGGGTCTCGAGCAGCGGCGCAGTCATTCGCTGGTGAGCCCTTCGACGGGGCGGAGCCGGGACGCGTAGCGCGCGGGGTAGA
Source organism: Myxococcales bacterium (assembly GCA_020633515.1). The sequence goes on along the minus strand of JACKDM010000025.1, from coordinate 34,324 downwards.
TGGTCGAGATCAGGCTGACGAGCATCGCGACGACGATGATCGCAACCACGTCGAAGGCTCTCACGTCGACCGGAATGGCGGAGATGTAATAGACCTCCTGGTCCAAGGGCAAGCCCAACGTCGCCAGCAGAAAGCCGCCTCCGAGGCCGATGGTGGCCCCGACGACGCTGCCGACGGCGCCGGTGAAGGCGCCTTGTGCCATGAAGATGCGGAGGATCGCGCCCGGTGAGCTGCCCATCGCCATGAGGATGGCGATCTCGCGCTTGCGCTCGATGATGGTCATCACGAGCGTGCTGGTGATGGCGAAGGCGGCGAGGAGGAGGTTGATGGTGAGCACGAGGAACATCGCGACCTTCTCGAGCTGGAGCGCGCTGAAGAGGTTGCGGTTGCGGTCCTGCCAGTCGGTGACGCGGAGGTCGTCGGGGAGCTCGGCGCGGAGGCGGTCGCGGACGGCGCGGGCGGCGTCGAGGTCGGCGACGCGGATCTGGATGGCGCCGGCGACGTCGCCGAGGCCCATGAAGACCTGCACGGCGCCGAGGCCGGCGTAGGCGAGCTTGGTGTCGAACTCGAGCATGCCCGATTCGAACCAGCCGCCGAGGTGGAACGGCCGGCTCTTGGGCACGGGGCCGTCGGGGCCGAGCTCGCCGAGCGGGGAGACGACGTTGAGGACCTCGTCGGGCCAGAGCGCGAGGTTGCGGCGCAGCTCGGCGCCGATCATGAGCGCGGGCGGCGGGCCGGGGCGGGCGCGGCTGGGGGTGGGGAAGGCGAGGTCGTCGGGGAGCGCGTCGGGTTCGGGCTCGGGCAGGTCTTCGGGCTGGACGTCGACGGGGGTGGGGATCGGGGGCACGTCGCCGGGGCGGAGGCGGACGGCGAGGTGGGGCGCGTCGAAGACGAGGCGCTGCTGCGGGGTGGGGGTGCGCAGCTTCGCGGCGGTGTCGAGGAGCCAGGGGCGGCAGGCGTCGGTGGGGTCGTCGAGCACGGCGAGGCAGCCGTGGCGGATGGTGGCGGGGAGGGTGTTGGCCTGCCCGATGGTGGCGGTGTCGACGCCCATCAGCGCGACGGCGGCGAGGTTGGTGGGCGCCGAGAGCATGACCTCGGTGCGCAGCGTCGGGGTGGCGCCCTCGACGCCGGCGACGGCGCGGATCCGATCGGTGAGCGGGCGGTAGTCTTCGATCCAGGCGCCGCTCGCGGCGGGCTCGACGACGACGTGGGCGTAGGTGTCGATGATCTTGCCGCGCAGGTCGCCCTGGAAGCCGTTCATCACCGCGAGGACGAGGATGACGACGGCGACGCCGATGGTGACCATGAAGGCGGAGAAGGCGCCGAAGACGGTGAGGAAGGTGTTGAGCGCGCCGAAGAGGCCGACGCAGAAGCCGATGGCGGTCGCGGCGCCGCCGCCGACGAGGAGCCCGCGGGCGAGGCCGGGCTGGTTGCCGAAGACGGAGAGCTCGGCGCCGGTGCGGCCCTGGAGCCAGGCGCCGAGCGCGAGCACGATCGCGCCGACGACGAGCAGCGCGAGCCCGATGAGCAGCACCTGCGGTCGGCGCTGGCGGCGCAGGAGGTAGCGCCAGCCGACGAGGCTCTCGTAGCCGCCGGGCAAGAGGCTCAGCTCTCCGGCCGCAGGAGCGGGAAGAAGATCACGTCGCGGATCGAAGGGTTGTCGGTCATCAGCATGACGAGGCGGTCGATGCCGATGCCCTGCCCGGCGGTGGGCGGCATGCCGTACTCGAGCGCGCGGACATAGTCTTCGTCCATCGGGTGCGCCTCGTCGTCGCCGGCGGCGCGCTGCGCGACCTGGGCTTCGAAGCGGGCGCGCTGGTCGTCGGGGTCGTTGAGCTCGCTGAAGGCGTTGGCGAGCTCGCGGCCGGCGACGTAGAGCTCGAAGCGGTCGACGAGGCGGGGGTCCTGGTCCTTGCGGCGCGAGAGCGGCGAGACCTCGAGCGGGAAGTCGGTGACGAAGGTCGGCTGGATGAGGTCGTGCTCGCAGGCGGCTTCGAAGATCTCCATCTGGAGGTAGCCGAGCCCGAGCGAGTCGGGGTCCTTGACGCCGAGGCGGGCGGCGGCTTCGAGGAGGGCGGCGCGGTCGTCGACGCGGTCGGGGGCGACGCCGGCGCGCTCGACGAGGCCGTCGTGGATGCTCAGCCGACGGAAGGGGCGGGCGAAGCTGACGCGGTGGCCTTCGATGGTGATCTCGGTGCCGCCGTGCAGCGCGCGGCAGAGGCCTTCGAGGAGCTCTTCGGTGAGCTGCATCAGGTCTTCGTAGGTGGCGAAGGCCTGGTAGAACTCGAGCATCGTGAACTCGGGGTTGTGCCGGGTCGAGATGCCTTCGTTGCGGAAGCAGCGGTTGATCTCGTAGACGCGGTGGAAGCCGCCGACGACGAGGCGCTTGAGGTTGAGCTCGGGCGCGATGCGCAGGTAGAGCTTCATGTCGAGCGCGTTGTGGTGGGTCGAGAACGGGCGGGCCGCCGCGCCGCCGTAGAGCGGCTGGAGCATGGGGGTCTCGACCTCGATGAAGTCGCGCTCGTCGAAGAAGCGGCGCAGGTAGCTGACGATGCGGCTGCGCTGGCGGAAGGTCTCGCGGACGTCGTCGTTGACGATGAGGTCGACGTAGCGCTGGCGGTAGCGGGTGGCGACGTCGGTGAGGCCGGCCCACTTCTCGGGGAGCGGGCGCAGCGACTTGGTGAGGATGCGCAGCGCGGTGGCTTCGATGGAGAGCTCGCCCTTCTGGGTGACCATCATGCGGCCGGTGGCGCCGACGATGTCGCCGACGTCGAGCTGCTTCATGAGCGCGAAGTCGGCTTGGGGCAGGCTCTTCTTGAAGACGTTGACCTGGATGCGGCCGCTGCGGTCGGCGACGGCGAGGAAGACGGTGCGGCCGAAGCTGCGCACGGCCATGACGCGGCCGGCGACGGCGACGGTGACCGGCTCGGCGGCGAGCTCGGCTTCGGTCTTGTTGCCGTGGGCCGCGTGGAGGTCGGCGGCGAGGTGGGTCACCGCGAAGTCGTTGGCGTAGGGGTCTACGCCGTCGGCTCGGAGCGCCGCCGCCTTGGCGCGGCGCTGGGCGATGATCGAGTCTTCCATCGGGGCGCGATCCTTTGGCACGGCCCCCACGCCGGGCGTGGGAGGGTGCGGGACCTTATCGCCTGACCCCCACCGGGTCAAGCGGCCCGGACGACGGCGAAATCGGCGCGCGCGGGTGAGTTATCCACAGGTTGTCCCCAGTGGTCCCCAGGGTCGTTTTCGGGGTTTCGTCGATGGGAGTCGATCGGGGCGGGTGATGGGTGGTCGCGCGTAAGTGCGCTCCAGGCAGTCAAAATCGGCGCCCGGGTCCAGGATGCGGGCCGCGCCCTTCGGGGAGATCCGAGGGTGACATGTGGGTGTCGGCGGGGTGACCGCGGCGGGCCTGTGGAAAAAGGTGTGGAGAGATGGGCAAACCCCCGACTCTCCCCTTGATCTCGGATCCGGGCGCGGCGGGGGGTCGATCAGGTGCCGGCTTCGTCGCCGTCCTGGCCGCTGTGCTTGAGGAGGAAGGCCTCGATGAAGTCGTCGAGCTCGCCGTCGAGCACGCCCTGGGTGTCGGAGGTCTCGTGGTGGGTCCGCAGGTCCTTGACCATCTGGTAGGGCTGGAGCACGTAGCTGCGGATCTGGCTGCCGAAGTCGATCTTGGCCTTGCCGGCGTAGAGCGCGTCGCGCTCCTCGGTGCGCTTCTGGAGCTCGAGGTCGTAGAGCCGGGCTTGCAGGAGCTTGAGGGCCTTGGCGCGGTTCTTGTGCTGGCTGCGCTCGGCCTGGCAGGCGACGACGAGGCCGGTGGGGATGTGGGTGAGGCGGACGGCGGAGTCGGTCTTGTTGACGTGCTGGCCGCCGGCGCCGCTGGAGCGGTAGGTGTCGACGCGGAGGTCGTTCTCGTTGATCTCGATGTCGATGTCGTCGTCGAGCTCGGGCAGGACCGCGACGCTGGCGAAGCTGGTGTGGCGGCGCTTCTGGGCGTCGTAGGGCGAGATGCGGACGAGGCGGTGTACGCCGTTCTCGGCCTTGAGGTAGCCGAAGGCGTACTCGCCCTCGACGCGGAGGGTGGCGCTCTTGATGCCGGCCTCGTCGCCGGGCTGCATGTCGGTCAGCTCGACGCGCCAGCCTTTGCGCTCGGCGTAGCGGGTGAGCATGCGCAGGATCATGTCGGCCCAGTCCTGGCTCTCGGTGCCGCCGGCGCCGGCGTTGATGCTGACATAGCTGTTGGCGGCGTCGTGCGGGCCGCCGAGCATGCGCTGGAACTCCATGCGGCCGACGAGCTTGTCGGCGTCGCGGAGCGCGGCGTCGGCTTCGACGAGGCCCTGGGGGTCGTCTTCGGCGAGCTCGATCATGACCTCGGCGTCGTCGCAGAGGGTGGCGGCGCGATCGAGGCGGTCGAGCAGATTCTTGGACTCGGTGCGCTCTCGCAGGAGCGTCTGCGCCTTCTCCTGGTCGTTCCAGAAGTCGGGCTGCGCGCTCAGGTGGTCGAGCTCGGCGACGCGTTCACGGCGGGCCGTGACGTCAAAGATACCTCCCGAGGTCGGCGATGCGCTCGCGGAGGGTCTCGATGCGGGCGTGGAGGGTGGCGGGCGTGATCTCGGGGGCGCTCATGGCGGGCTCCTCAATGCGCGGGTGATGGCCGGGCGCGCACGATAGGGCAGAGCGCGGTCTCGGGCAAGGGCAGGGCCGACTTCGCGGTCAGTACCAGGTGGCCTGGACGCCGAAGTTGATGAGGCTCGCGTCGCCCTCGTCGAACATGAGGAGCTGGTAGTCGGCGCCGATGCCGATCGCGAGGTCGCTGGTGGCGAAGAACTCGTAGCCGACGCCGAAGCCGAGGCCGAGGCCGGTCTCGCTGTCTTCGCCCGAGCCGGTGATGCCGCCGGTGGTCTCGGCTTCGACGATCATGTGGGCGAGGCCGCCCATGGCGCGGATGTAGAGGCCGTCGAAGACGAAGAAGTTGCCGCCGACGAAGGCGGTGATGATGTCGTAGTCGAGCGTGATCTCGCCGAGGCCGAGGTTGCGCTCCTCGCTGTGGAAGCGCCAGCCGAGCTCGCCGTCGAGGGTGACGCGCTCGTTGACGCCGCCGCCGATGCGGCCGCGGAGGTGGAAGCCGAGGCTGCTGTCGGCGTTGTCTTCGTCGGGCTGGAACGAGCCGCCGCCGAGGCCGAGGCCGTAGAAGAGGCCGCGGCGGTCGCGGTAGCCGTCGAGGGCGAGGGCCTGTGCGGCGAAGCCGAGGGCGATGAGGGCGGTGACGAGGGCGGTGAGGCGACGGGTGTTCATCGGAGTCTCCAAGGGGTCAGCGGAGTTCGGAGAAGTTGACGACCGCCCAGCCGCCGGGCGCGAGCTCGACGGTTCGGGTTCGGGTCTGGCCTCGGTAGCGCACCGTGACGGTGTGCTGGCCGGCGGGGACACGGGCACGCGCGAGGTGGAAGCGGGCGGGCAGGGTCACCCAGCTTCGGGTGTCGGGGGTGTCGGCCGCGGTCATGGCGCCTTCGACCGCGAGGCCGGCGAGCAGGCCGACGAGGTTGTCGCCGCTGGCGCCCTTGGCGACCGCCTGGGTGACCTCGCCGGCGACGGCGCGGGTGAGGAGGCGGGTGAGCGAGGCGGCGATCAGGGTGCCTTTGAGCTGGTCGTAGCGGGCGAGGGCGCGCTGTTCGACGTCGAGGCCGACGTGGCCGTCGAGCGCGCGGCCGTCGAGCGCGATCGCGGGGGCGCCGCCGCCGATGGTGCTGCGTTCGAGGCGCGGGTAGTTGACCCACTTGAGCACGCCCTTGGCGGCGAAGACCTGCGCGCGGGCGCGGTCGTCGGCGTCGAGGCGCGCGCCGCGGCCGGGGTCGGAGGCGGCGACGATCGCGGCGCCGATCGGGAGGCGCTCGGGGGTGAGGTAGGGCGCCATGCCGGTCTGCACGACGACGAGGAGCTCGGCCTGCTTGGCGTCGTCCTCGGGGAGCGCGGTGGGCTCGGCGACGAGCTCGGCGAGGCGGCGGTCGCCCTGGCCGGTGCGGGCGGCGAGGCGGCGGACGGCGGCGTCGAGCGTGGGCACGCCGCCGGCGTCGAGCGCGTCGCCGTAGTGGCGCATCGCGATGTCGGCCTCGCCGGCGGCTTCGAAGGCGAAGCCGCTGAGGTAGCTGCCGAGCGCGAGCATGCTGAGCGCCTCGCCTTCTTCGCGCTCGAGGTACTTGCGGTTGATGGTCATGCGGCGCGCCTCGACCTTGGCGCCCGAGGTGTCGCCGAGGACGAGGTAGTTGACCATGTTGACGGCGTTGAGCAGCAGCTTCTCGTGGGGCGGCGCCTTGTAGACGGTCGCGTCGTCGGAGAAGAGGTACTTGCTGATCTCGCCGGTGGTGTCGCCGGTGAGGTCGAGGACGTCGAGGCTCTTGTCGGCGAGCTGGAAGTCGCGCGCCGAGAGCTGGTTGTTGCCGAGCGCCTGGAGGATCGTGCCGCGCTCGAGGAGCAAGAGCGGGGTGTCTTCGTCGGGTTTGCTCGGGAGCTGCTCGGCGCGGTCGACGCCGAGCGCTTCGTTGACCCGGATGAGCGCGTCTTCGGCGTGGCCGCGGTCGAGCGACTGGCGGAAGGCCTCGCTGGTCGAGGCGTAGCCGCCGCAGCCGCTCAGCGCGGTGAGCGCGGTGAGGCCGAGCGCGGTGATGAGCAGGCGAACCATGGGGCGCTCCGGGGGAGGGTGCCCGGCCGTCGGCCGATCGAGGCGATCAGTTGATCAGGCCCTTGGTCAGGTTGGCCTCGTTCTGCCAGCGGATCGCGCCGGTCTCGACGTCGATGGCCTGCATGAAGAGGAAGTACTGTACGCGGCGCTCTTCGCCGGACTTCTCGGCGGAGTCGTAGACCTTGCCGGTGATGAAGTACTGCACGCCGAGCTGGCGGCCGAGCTGCGCGGCCTTGTCGGGGTCGAAGGCGGCCGACTGCTGCTTCTTGATCTCTTCGACGAGCGCGTTCTGGTTTTCGTAGCTGACGACGGTGACGTAGCCGCTGTTGACGAGGTCGGTCTCGAACTTCGAGAGCAGCGCCTTGAGCTGGCCGTCGATGTGCTCGCTCGTCTCGTTCTTGACGGGGAAGATCGCGATGCGGGGCTCCTTGCCCTCGCGCGACATCTCCTGCCAGCGGCGCATGGCGCCGCTGCCGAGGAGGCTCTTGCTGTTCTGGTCGAAGAGGTTCTCGAGGTCCTTCTTGTCGAGCCCGGTCGACATCGCGTACTCGTCGAGCTCGGGGTTCTCGCTGCCGCGGACGTAGGCGGGGTCGCCGCCGCAGGCGGGGAGGGCCATGCTGAGGGCGGCGGCGGACAGCAGGGTGAGCAGTCGGCGCATGGGGGTAAATCCTCGGTCGATGGGGGTCGGGTACCGGGTGCGAAGCATAGGGTCGCGCTCCGGGGGGCGCAAGCGACGGGCGAGTCGTCTGCGCCGGGGTGGTGTTTATTCACCGCGCTGCCCGCGATTTTCGATCGCGCGCGGCATTTTTTGTGCGCGGTGGGGCGATCAGCCGCCGTCGCCGTCGGCCTGCTCGACGCCGATCTTGTCGAAGACGAGGTCTTCGATGGTCTTCTTGCCGATGGCCCACAGCGCGTCGCGATCGCGGCAGCGGGCGAAGAGGCCGAGCGGGATGCGGAACCCGCCCTTGTTGCGGCGGCCGCCGCCGTAGTGGCGGCCGGCGGAGTCGGCGCCGAAGACGGCCTTGAGCCAGCCGTCGGGGTCGATGGTCGGGCTGTTGGTGCGCAGCGATCCGTCGACGACGTCGCCGTTGACGATGCCGAAGACGAGCGCGGTCTCGACGCCTTCGTGGCGGAGGAGGAAGTCGGAGGTCTGCGCGATGCCGTCGCGGTCCTCCTCGCGCACGAAGCCGACGCCGGCGAAGAGGAAGGTGCCGCGGATGACCTTGTTGTTGAGGCCGCGCTGGATGATCTCCATGGTGCGCGCGGTGATCGACTGCTTGCTGATGAGGCGGAGGAGGTCGTTGTCGATGAACTGGCGCAGGTAGGCGCCGGCGCGGAAGTCGATCGAGCGGGCGAGGAGGAGGTTGTCGGTGTCGGCGCGGATGCCGTGCATGAGCGCGGTGGCGAGGCGGGCGTCTTCGGAGTCGCCGAGGCGGAGGCCGACCGGGCCGTGCTCGAGGTACTCGGCGTAGATGCTGCTGGTGGCGCCGGCGTCCTCGCGGATGTCGACGAAGGCGGCGTCGAAGCCGCCGACGATCTTGTGGTGGTCGACGAAGGTGAGGATCGGGGGCGGCTTGGCGACGCGGACGGGCAGGTGCGGGGTCTGGGTGTCGACGAACGACATGAAGTCGAACGCGCTGAGGTCCATGTCTTCGCGGTACTGGCGGAGGTCGGCGTCGAGGCTCTTGACGAGCGCGCGGTTCTCCGGGTGGCTGATCTGGTCGAAGAAGACGATGGTGGCGTCGATGTCGTGGGCCGCGGCGAGGCGGCGCTGGGCGATGGCGCTGGCGATGGCGTCGGGGTCGGGGTGGCCCTTGATGACGATCAGCAGCCGGCTGCCGCGGGCGCTGTCGAGGGTCTGGAAGAAGGCTTCGAGCCGATCGGGGGCTTCGCAGTGGCCGCGGGGCGGGGGGCGGTTGGAGGCGAATTCGCCGCTGCCGTTGATCGGCACCGGCGCCACCTCGGCCGCCGGGACCGACTTGCGGTTCGACAGAGCGGGCATGTGGACTCCAAGGCTCAACGGGCGGCGCCGCGGCGGTGGGCCGTCGGGGCGCCGACGCTCACGATAGCCGCGCGGGAGGCCGCGTGACAAGCTTGATGCCGCGGCGGGGCCGGGGTGTCACCGGCGGCGGGACGCGGGATGAGGGGGCGTGGCTCAGTAGCGGGGCACGCGGGGGTCGATCTCGCGGCTGTAGCGCTCGATGCCGCCGATGAGGTTGGCGATGTCGGAGAAGCCGCGGGCGGCGAGGTAGTGGGCGACGTTGTTGCTGCGGAAGCCGTGGTGGCACATGACGATGGTGGGGCGGTCGGGGTCGAGCTCGTCGAGGCGGGTGGCGAGGGTGTCCATGGGGATGAGGACGGCGCCTTCGATGGCGGCGCAGCGGTGCTCGCCGGGGGTGCGGACGTCGAGGAGGAGCGGCGGGTCCTTGCTCTCGAGGGCGGCGGCGACCTCGGCGGGGGTCATCTGGCGGACGGCCATGGGGGTTCTCCGGTGCGGGGCGGGGGAGGGGATTCGTGGGCGGGGCGGCGGGTCGCGCGTCAGGCGGCGGCGGGGCGGCGGTCGAGGAGGGCGGCGAGGCCGGCGGCGGTGACGCCGTAGTGGCCGATGGCGATGGTGCCTTCGGGGCGGTGGAAGTCGGATCCGCCGGTGGGCACGAGGCGGTGCTTCAGGGCGCGGGTGCGGAGGCGGTCGGCGAGCGGGCGGCCGTGGGCGGGGTGGTCGACTTCGAGGCCGTCGAGGCCGGCGGCGGCGAGCGCGGCGATGTGGTCTTCGAGCTGTTCGACGCCGGGGTGGGCGAGCACGGCGACGCCGCCGGCGGCGTGGATGAGCGCGATGGCGTCGGCGGCGAGGAGGCGCTCGACGGGCACGACGGCGGGGGCGTTGTTGCCGAGGTAGCGGTCGAAGGCTTCGGTGGTGGTCGCGACGTGGCCGGCGGCGACGAGCGCGCGGGCGATGTGGGGGCGGCCGACGTTGCCGGCGGCGCTGGCGATGATCGGGGCGGGGTCGAGCACGACGCCGAGCGCGGCGAGGCGCTCGCAGATCGCTTCGACGCGGCGGACGCGGGCTTCGGATTGGCGGCGGGTGACGGCGAGGAGGCCGTCGTGGGCGGGGTCGACGAAGTAGCCGAGGATGTGGATCTCGCGGTCGAGCCAGGCGGAGAGCTCGATGCCGGCGATGATGGAGACGCCCTTGGCGGCGCCGGCGGCGCGGGCCTCGGCGACGCCGTCGGTGGTGTCGTGGTCGGTGAGCGCGATGGTGCGGACGCCGCGGCGGGCGGCGGCGGCGACGAGCGCGGCGGGGGTGAGGGTGCCGTCGGACCAGGTGCTGTGCAGGTGGAGGTCGATGGCATAACGCGCGCGGCTCGGGGCGCGGGGCATGAGCGGGGCTCCTCGGCAAAGGATCACCGTCGCATCGGGGCGCGGGCGGTGTCAACGCGGCTCCTCGACCGGGAGGGCGGTGACAGACGGAGAAACCTGCGGGTCTGGTCGTGCGTCTGTCAGCGGCCTCGGCGGGCGACGCGAGGCACCGACGAGACGAGGAGCACGCGATGTCGATCGAAGCGGGGCAGCCGGCCCCCGATTTCACGCTGCCGTCCGACACCGAGGGTGATGTCACCCTCTCGGGGCTCATCGGGCGGCCGGTGGTGCTGTATTTCTATCCCAAGGATGACACCCCGGGCTGCACGACCGAGGCGTGCGACTTCCGCGATCGCATGGCGCGGGTGGCGGCGGCGGGCGCGACGGTGCTCGGGGTGAGCCGCGACAGCGTCAAGCGCCACGCGGGGTTTCGCAGCAAGTACAGCCTCAACTTCCCGCTGCTCTCCGACTCGGAGGGCGAGGTGCACCGGCTGTATGGCGCCTGGGGCGAGAAGAAGATGTACGGGCGCACGACGGTGGGTCCCATCCGCACGACGGTGCTGATCGACGCGCAGGGTCGGGTGTCGCGGGTGTGGTCGTCGGTGAAGGTGAAGGGTCACGCCGACGCGGTGCTCGAGGCGCTCGCGGCGCTGTGATCGGAGCTGTGAGCGGCGGCGTGCGCCCCAACGCGCGCTGCGGCATCTGACGGTCGCGCGCGCGGCGCGAGGCGCGTTATGATGCCGCCCCTTCGCCCGTCGTGATCACTCCGAGGAGACCTGCCCCCGATGGCCGTGCTCGACGTCCTGCCCTATCCCAACCCGTTCCTCCGCAAGCGCGCGCACGACGTCGAGGCCTTCGACGACGCGCTGCGCCGCACGGTGGCCGATCTCGAAGAGACGATGGCCGACGAAGATGGCCTCGGGCTCGCCGCGACCCAGGTGGGGATCGATCTGCGGCTGTTGATCCTCGCGCGGCAGGCGTTCGAGGGCGAGGCGGGCAAGGGCAAGCCGAACGTGGTGATCGCCAACCCCGAGGTCGTGTGGCAGAGCGATGAGCTCGAGCTCGGCGAGGAGGGCTGCTTGTCGTTCCCCGGCGTCTTCATTCAGGTGGAGCGGCCGAAGCGGGTGCGGATCCGGGCGCGCGATCAGCACGGCGAGGTCTTCGAGATCGAGGGCGAGGGGCTCGGGGCGCGGGCGATCCTGCACGAGATCGATCACCTCAACGGGGTGGTGATGATCGACCACGTCTCCCACCTGACCCGGAAGCGGGCGCTCAAGAAGCACGAGCGCAACCAGAAGGCGCTCGTGGCGCAGGCGCGGCGCAAGGCCAAGGCCTGAGACGGCTTCAGCCGGCGAGGACCGCCCGCACCGCGTCGGGGATCGCCGCGGCGCGCATGCCATGGGGGGCGTCGGCGCTGGGCTCGACCCAGACGCGGGTCTCTTCGCCTTCGGTGACGAGGCGGTCGCCGAGGAGGAGGCGGTGGCTGACCGTGAAGCTGCTGCGGCCGATCTTGACGACGCGGCTGGTGGCGGTGAGGACGTCGTCGTAGGTGGCGGGCGAGGCGAAGCGGGCCGAGGTCTGCACGAGCGAGGCGCCGACGACGCCGTAGCGGTCGCGGAGCGTGCGGTGGTCGAGCCCGGCGGCGGCGAGGAGCGCGTGGGTGCCGGCGTCGAACCAGGCGTAGTAGCGGGGATAGAAGACGATCCCGGCGGCGTCGCAGTCGCCCCAGCTCACCTCGATACGGCGCGTGTGGCTGAGCCCTTCGCGCGGTCGGTCGCTCATCATCCCCTCGTCGTCGCGTGCGCCTTGAGCGCGGTGATGCCAGCCTCTTCGCCGAGCGCGAAGAGGGTCATGCCGGCCTTGAGCACGAGGTCGGCGGGCGGGTTGAAGCGGTAGCGGTCGCCGTCGAGCACCGAGAGCACGAGCGTGTCGCTGATCTCGCGGATCCGGGCGTCGCGCAGGGTGACGAGGTCGAGCGCCGAGCCGGGGGCGATGCGGATCTCTTCGACGGTCATCGTGCGCTGCGCGTGGCGGATCATCACGTCGATGAAGCCGACGACGCCGGGGCGGAGGAGCTCCTGCGCCATGCGGCGGCCGCCGATCTGGTTGGGGCTGACGACCGCGTCGGCGCCGGCGCGGAGGAGCTTGCGGCCGGTGGGCTGGTCGGCGGCGCGGCTGACGATGCGGAGGTCGCCGCGGAGCTGGCGGGCGGTGACGGTGACGAAGAGGTTGTCGCGGTCGGTGTGCAGCGTCGCGACGACGCCGTGGGCGCGCTCGATGCCGGCTTCGATGAGGAGCGCGTCGTCGGTGGCGTCGCCTTCGAGCGCGATGAAGGTGTCGCCGACGCGGCGGGTGAGCCGGTCGATGTGGGCGGGGTCCTGCTCGATCACGACGACGCCGCGCCCCGACTGCAAGAGCTCCTCGACGACGCTGCCGCCGGTCTCGCCGGCGCCGCAGACGATGAAGTGGTCGCGCATCTCGGCCAGAGATCGTCTCACTCGTCGCCTCCACAGCACCTTGCGCAGGTCGCCTTCGATGATGAAGGCGGTCATCGACGACAGGAAGTAGATGCTGACGCCCATGCCCGACGCGAGCAGGGCCATGGTGAACGCGCGCCCGTACGGGACCTCGGCGATCGGGAGCACCTCGCCGTAGCCGACGGTGGTCACCGTGATCAGCACCATGTAGGCGCAGTCGACGAGGCTCCACTGCCGGTCGCCGATGAGGTAGTAGCCGACGACGCCGAACGCCATGACCGCGAGGACCGAAAACCCCGCGAAGATCAGGCGCTTCCACCCGCTCGGCGCGTGCGTCAGCGCGGGGTAGTGGAGCCGCCCGGCGAGCGGTCTCAGTCGCTCGTCGCCAGCCACTCGAGGTACCGGTGGATCCGCTCGTCGGTCCACGGCTGCACGTTGATGAACCGCAGCCGGAGCTGGCCGTTGCGGTCGACGACATAGGTCTCGGGGAGCTTCTCGGTGCCGTAGCGGGCCGCGATCGCCTGCCTGTCGGGGTCGAGGCCGATGAGCATCTTGCTCTGCCGGCCGCTGAAGAAGCGGTCGATGTCGGCCCAGGTGTCGTCGGAGCTGACGGCGAGGATTTCGAAGGGCACGTGCCGCATCTTCTCGGCGAGGCCTTCGAGGTCGGGGATCTCGGCGGTGCAGGGCGAGCACCAGGTCGCCCAGAAGTTGACGAAGACGACCTTGCCGCGGAGCGCGCTGAGGCGGACGTCGCTGCCGTCGCGGGCCTTGACGACGATGTCGGGCGCGGGGCCGTCGAGGAGCTGGGCGCCGAACTCGCTGGCGAGGCGGATCTCGCGGGCGTCGGCGGAGGGCTGGAGGTGAGCGGTCAACAGGCTCGCGAGCGCGGCGAGCGCGAGCGCGAGCACCGTCCATTGCGCGGTGCGGTGTCGCTCGGAGGGGGCGGCGGGATCCATGGCGCCTCGCGATGGGGTGCGACGAACGGGTACCAGATCCGGCGCGGCGTGTCACGCCGGGTGGTGCGAGGCGGGAGGAGCGAGGGGAGAGGGGCGGTCACCGTGGTGACCGCCCACGAGAGCGGCGGGCGGCTACGACCGGGCGGGGCCCGGCCGGGGGCTCACTTCTTGAGCTCTTCGTCGATGACCTGCTTGAACTGCTCGAACGGCTGGGCGCCGCGCAGCTTGCGGCCGTTGATGAAGAAGGTCGGGGTGCCCCGCGCGCCGACCTCGTTGGCGAGCGCCTGGTCGGCCGCGATCTGCTTCTTGATCTCGTCGCTCTCGAGGTCGGCCTTGAACTTGGTCATGTTGAGGCCGATCTCCTGCGCGTACTTCTCGATGTCGGCGGGCTGGAGCGCGCGCTGGTTCTCGAAGAGCATGTCGTGCATCTCCCAGAACTTGCCCTGCTTGCCGGCGGCGAGCGCCGCCTGCGAGGCGAGGGGCGCGTCCTTGTGGAAGCTGAGCGGGTTGTGCTTGAAGACGATGCGGACCTTGCCCGCGTACTCCTTCATGATCTGGTCGATCGTCGGGCCGACGCGCTTGCAGAACGGGCACTGGAACTCGCTGAACTCGACGATGGTGATCTTGGCGTTGGCCGGGCCCTTGACGGCGTCGTTGGGGTTGACCTTGACGTCCCAGACCTTGTTCGGGTCCTCCTGGGGCTGGCCGGGCTCGGGGGCGGCCTTGGTCGCGCCGTCCTTGACGATCGCGGCGTAGACCTGGTCCCGCGGGGTGCCCTTGGCGACGAGCGCCTTGGCCTTGGCGAGCTCCTCGTCGATGAGCTTCTCGAAGTTGGGGAAGGGCTGGGCGCCGACGAGCTTGCGGCCGTTGATGAAGAAGTTGGGGGTGCCGCGGGCGCCGATGCCGTTGGCGAGATCCATGTCGGTCTTCACCGCGGCCTTGGCGGCCTCGGACTCGACGTCGGCCTTGAACTTGCCCATGTCGAGGCCGAGCTCCTGCGCGTAGCCGAGCACGGCGTCCTGGCCGAGGTCCTTCTGGTTGGCGAAGAGCTTGTCGTGCATCTCCCAGAACTTGCCCTGGTTGCCGGCGGCGATGGCGGCCTGCGCGGCGTAGGGCGCGTCCTTGTGGAACGGCAGCGGGTTGTGCTTGAAGACGACCCGCACGTCGTTGCCGTACTTCTCCTCGATCTGCTTGAGGGTGGGCAGGACGCGGTTGCAGAAGGGGCACTGGAACTCGCTGAAGACGATGACGGTGACGAGCGCGTCCTTGGCGCCCTTGATCGCGTCGTCGCTGTCGACGGGGACGTTGTAGACGGTCTTGTCCTCGGCGGGCTGCTGACGGGGACGCGGCGCGGGCGCGTCGGCCTTGGTCTTGCCGTCCTTGGTCAGCGCGGCGTAGAGCTCGGCGCGGGGGGTGCCCTTGGCGAGCAGCGCCTCGGCCTTCTTGATCTCGTCGTCGATGATCTCCTTGAACGAGGCGGTCGGGCGGGCGCCGGTCAGCTTGCGGCCGTTGATGAAGAAGTTGGGGGTGCCGCGGGCGCCGAAGGTGTTGGCGAGCGCCTGGTCCTCGGCGATCTGCTTCTTGACGGCCTCGGACTCCATGTCGGCCTTCCACTTCGCCATGTCGAGGCCGAGATCCTTGGCGTACTGCTCGAGGTTCTCGGCGGCGAGCGCCTTCTGGTTCTCGAAGAGCTTGTCGTGCATCTCCCAGAACTTGCCCTGCATGCCGGCGGCGATCGCGGCGCGGGCGGCGGGGTCGGCGTTCTTGTGGAAGGGCAGGGGGTTGTGCTTGAAGACGACGGCGATCTTGTCGCCGTAGTCCTTCTTGAGCTCGTCGAGGGTCGGGCCGACGCGCTTGCAGAAGGGGCACTCGAACTCGCTGAACTCGATGATGGTGACGAGGGGCTCCTTGCCGCCCATCATCGGCGAGCTGCCGACGGGGACCTTGTAGACGGTCTTGGAGTCGTCGGCGGGCGCGGCGTTGGGCTGCTGGCTGGGCGCCTTGAAGTTCTTCTTGACCATCGCGGCATAGACCGCGTCGGGCGCGGTGCCGGCCTTGACGGCGGCCTCGGCCTCGGCGAGCTGCTTGTCGATGACGGCCTTGAAGCGGTCGATCGGCTGCGCGCCGCTGAGCTGCTCGCCGTTGATGAGGAAGTTCGGGGTGCCGCGCGCGCCGACCTTCTCGGCGAGCTTCTGGTCCTCTTCGATCATCTTGGCGATCTCGGGCGAGTCGACGTCGGCCTTGAACCTGGCCATGTCGAGCCCGATCTCCTGCGCGTACTTCTCGATGTTCTCCGGCTTGATCTCACGCTGGTTCTCGAAGAGCTTGTCGTGCATCTCCCAGAACTTGCCCTGCTTGCCGGCGGCGAGCGACGCCTTGGCGGCGTAGGGCGCGTCGGCGTGGAAGCTCAGCGGGTTGTGCTTGAAGACGATGCGGACCTTGCCCGGGTAGTCCTTCTTGATCTGGTCGATCGTCGGGCCGACCCGCTTGCAGAACGGGCACTGGAACTCGCTGAACTCGACGATGGTGACGGGCGCGTCGGCGGGGCCGTAGGTGTAGCTCGACCCGACCGGGATGATGTCGCTGTCGTTCTTGGCCGGGGCCGCCTTGTCGGTGGCCTTGTCGGTCTGGGCGGTCTCGGCGGGCGCGGTGGCGCCCGGCGCGGTGTCGTCGCCGGCGCCGGTCATCTGCCGGCCGATCAGGAACGCGGCTGCACCGATGACGATGAAGCCGAGGATTGCGGTTTCCTTCTTCATGTTCTCGTTTCCTCGCTCGATCGCCGTCCATCGGCGATCGGTCGACGCGCTCGGCGTCGAGGTTGCACGATGTCGCCCCGGCGCGTGGCTGGATGATCCACGCGCCTTCGACCGGGCGCCGGGCGCCGCGGTGGGCGGTTGGTCTGGACAGTGGACGGTGAGGGGACCGGCGCGGCGCGCACGCGAGGCGCAGGCGGCCACGAGACGCGGATCAGGCGGCGATCGGCGGGCGCAGATCGGGCGGCGCGTCGCGGTCGAGCGGGCGGTCGTCGGTCACGGGCGGGCCGGCGCCGGGCAGGGTGCCCTGGATCCTGCGGGGCGCGGTCGGTGCGGGCGGGGCGAGCGCGGCGACGCCGCTGGGGACGCCGCCGGCGGTGGAGTGGCCCGAGGAACACTCGGGGCCGAGCTCGAGGCAGCGGGGGCCGGCGGGGGCCGGCATGGTCGGGCGGGCGGCGACCTGGGCGTCGAGGCGGCAGGCGCCGTCCTCGGTGCTGCACAAGGTCTCGTCGTCGTCTTCGGCGAGGCCGCAGTCTTCGCCGCAGGCGGGGTCGACCGGATCGGTCCAGGGGGCGACGCGGACGCCGTTCTCGGTGAGGCAGGTGCCGATCTCGGCCCCGGCCGCGGGCGCGGCGAGGAGGAGCAGCACGGCGATGGTCGAGAATCGGGTCAAGCAGCGGGCCCAAAGGTGGTCAGAGTGCTTGCTAGCACTGCGGTCACGGCCGCGTCAACGCTTTCGCATGGGCGGCGAGCGCCCGCGCGCGGGCGCCGTGAATCATCTGGCGTCTCGTTCACGGCGTGGGCAACCGCACCGAGAAGGTGCTGCCTTCCCCGAGGGCGGACTCGACGGTGACGTCGCCGCCGTGGGCGCGCGCGATCCGGCGCACGATCGCGAGGCCGAGGCCGCTGCCGGGCTGGTCGGTGGCGCCGCGCACGAACGCGCCGAAGATGCGCTCCTGGTCCTCGGCGGGGATCCCGACGCCGTTGTCGCGCACGTAGAGCGTCGCCCAGCCCGGATCGGCGGTCGCGACGCCGACCTCGACGCGGGGCGCGGCGGCGCCGGCGTAGCGGAGCGCGTTGGCGACGAGGTTGCCGAGCAGCGTCGCGAGGGTGACCTCGTCGCCGAGGAGGCGGCTGTCGTCGGCGCCGACGACGAGCGCGCCGCCGCTGTCTTCGAGGTCGGCGGCGAGCTTGATGCGCACGTCTTCGAGGAGGGTGTCGAGGGTGACGACGCGGCTGTGTCCGTCGGTGCGGGTGCCGTGCGCGAAGCGGAGCAGGCCTTGGACGAGCTCGCCGGCGCGCTCGGCGGCCTCCTGGGCGCGCTCGGCGTAGTCGTGCAGCTCGGGGTCGACCTCGGCGGGGAGCTCGTCGGCGAGGAGCGCGGTGAAGCCGGCGATGGTGCGCAGCGGCGCCTGGAGGTCGTGGGCGACGTGATGGGCGAAGGCGGAGAGCTCGTCGATGCGGACCTTGTCTTCTTCGGCGCGCACGACCTGGTCGGTGACGTTCCACAGCGCGACGAGGCAGGTGGTGCGCTCGCCGGCGTCGTTGTGGATCCAGTGGGCTTCGAGCGCGAGCGCGCGGCGGCGGGAGTCGGCGGCGATGAGGTCGATGCGGGCCTCGTGGAGCCGGTCTTCCGATTCGAGGCGGGCCCACAGCCCGTTGAAGCGCTCGCCCCAGGCGGGGTGGACGAGCCACATCAGCGGCATGCCGACGACGTCGCCGGGCATGCCGATCTCGCGGCGGAAGCGGTCATTGGTGCGGAGGATGCGGCCGAGGCGGTCGAGCTCGACCATCATGTTGGGCGAGGCGTCGAAGAGGTCGTCGATCGCGGCATCTGCGCGCTGGAGGGCGCCGGTCTGGCGCACGTAGCCGAGCTGGGCGGCGAGCAGCGGCGACAGGGCGTCGACGTGCTCTTCGTACTGGCCGTCGACGGTGCGGTCGCCGGCGAAGACGAGCGCGCCGACGAGGCGGCCCTGGGTGACGAGCGAGCGGTGCGAGAGGTGGCGCATCCCGGCGGCGTGGAGCGCGCGCTCGAGCTGGCTGCCGCGGCCGTCGAGCGCGTGGCCGTGGAGGCGGTCGTCCTCGACCTCGTCGAGCCAGCCGAAGGCGTCGCGCTCCTCGGTGTGGTCGGCGGCGAGGACCGCGTCGTCGATCGCGTCGCTGGCGCCGGAGAGCACCGCGGTGGTCGCGTCGAGCGCGATGAGGAGGCAGGCGTCGACGTTGAGCGCCTGCGCGATGCGTTCGGTGACCGCGTCGAAGGCGCGGCGGGCGTTGCGGGCGCGGCCGAGGAGCTTGCCGATGTCGGCGACGAGCTGGCCGGCGCCGAGGCGCTGCTGGCGGAGGCGGACGACGCGCACGATCGCGCCGGCGAGGACCGGGTCGACGCGGGCCATGGCGGCGGTGGCGGTCTCGGGGTCGGGGGCGCGCTCGAAGAGGTAGTCGCGCAGGAGCCGGTCGACGAGGAGCCCGGCGAGCACGAACTGGTCGAGGGGCTGGTGGCGATAGGGCGGCGGGTCGACGTAGCGGCGCTCGGCGGTCGGGGGCAGCTCGCCGAGGCGCAGGGCAGACGCGAGGAGGGAGAGGGTGCCGACCGCCACCGCCTCGAGGCCGTCCTGCTCCATCTCGGCGTAGAAGCCGCCGGCCCCGCGCAGCGCCTCGGCCCAACGGGCGACCAGCTCGCCGTTCTGCGGCGAGATGAGGTGGAGAAGGCGCTGGACGTGCGACTCATCGACCGGCATCGGGCCTCATTCCCAGCGGCAGTCGAGGTCGCCGCGGCGCAGCGAGAAGGCGTCTTCGAGGAGCGGGTCGCGCTCGAGGACGAGGTCGAGGCGGCAGCGGCGCTCGAGGCTGACGCCGGGGTAGTCGAGGGTGAAGGTGCGCACGCGCTTCGCCTGGGCCGGCGAGAGGTTGGCGAGGCTGCGCAGGCCGGCGTCCTGGGTGGCGAGGACGCGCAGCTCGATGCGGCCGGGGCGGCGGGTCTCGACGCGGCCGGCGAAGTCGACCGAGCGGATGGTCTCGGGGAGGAGCGGGTCGCTGCGGTCGCGGTTGACGGTGACGCCGAGGCCGCGGGTGAGCAGGCCGCGCAGGTCGGCGTGGAGGAAGGCCTCCTGCCGGTCGAGGCCGGTGTGCCACGCCTCGATGTAGAGGTAGGGCGCCTCGCGGATGCTGCCGGGCGAGGCGACGGCGAGGTGCACGAGCAGGTCGAAGGCGGTGTTGGGGGCCATCGCGTAGGCCGAGACGGCGGCGATGGTGTCGTCGGTGGCGCCGGCCTTCTTGAGCCGCAGCAGGGTGTCGGCGTCGGCGAGGACGCGGACCTTGCGGGTGCGCATCATCTCGATGAGGGTCTTGTCGCCGACGCCGGCGGCGGCGAGCTTCTCGAGCTCTTCGAGGGTCAGCGGGTCGGAGTCGCTCTGGCGGTGGGTGCGCTCCCAGACGCCGGGGTCGTCGGTGCGGAACTGCAGCAGGTCGATGACCTGCGGCGGGTCGGCGGCGAGGGCGGGGGCGTGGAGGCAGGCGAGGACGAGGGCGGGGGCGACGAGGCGGCGGACGGCGGCGAAGGGCGGACGGGTGGGCATGGTGCTCTCCTTGGCGCGGGGCGGCCGGCTCGACACCGCGTCGTCGCGCCTATTCATCGCCATTCTGCCCATCGGCGGGCTCCGCGTCGATGAGCGCGAGGTCGGCGGGTTCACCGTCGCCGGGATCCGCCGCGTCGGCGGGATCGCCGTCCGGGGGGGAGCGGTCGGGCAGGTCGAGGTCGAGCTCGCCGCCGTCGGGGAGCGGGTCGAGGCCGAGGTCGAGCACGATCCGACGGGTGCCGGGATCGGGCAGCGGCTGCGGCTCGACGGAGGTGGTCTCGGTGCAGGCGAGGAGGACGCTGGTCGAGAGCGCGAGGAGCAGCGGCCAACGGGACGAAACCGGCACGGAGCCTCCGACGGTGGGTGCGCGACGCCCGCCATTACCATATCCGGTCGCCCCGGAGAAGTTGCAGGCGCGCAACGAACGGTTTATGACGCAATGAGCCCCGTAGCCGCGGAGACGAGCGTCCATGCCAGCGACCGTCGTGTGCAGCAACTGCGGCGCCGATGTGCCGGTGCATCACCGCTTCTGTGGGAAGTGCGGTCACCCGATGCACGACGCGGCGCCGGCGCAGCAGATGCCCTTCTTCGGGCAGTCCACCGCCCGGGGGACCGCCAAGCTGATCCTGATCCGCGGCGAGGGCATGGACGGGCTGTCGTATCACCTCAACCGCGACGAGCACATCGCCGGCCGCAAGGTGGGCGAGATCCTCTTCCCCGAGGACGGCTACCTCTCGCCGCGCCACGCCAACTTCTTCTATGACGGCGGCCGCCTCTTCGTCCGCGACGAGAACAGCCTCAACGGCGTGTTCCTGCGGATCCGCGAGCCGGTGCGGCTGCGGGACGGCGACGTCTTCCTCGCGGGCGAGGAGCTGTTGCAGGTCGAGGTGGGCGAGCCGGGCGGCCAGACGGTCGGGCCCGATCACACCCACTTCTTCGCGAGCCCGCGTCCGCTGCGGCCCTATCGGGTGCGCCAGATCTTCGAAGGCGGCCGGCCGGGCATGTGCCACTACATCGGCGGCGACAGCGTCACGATCGGCCGCGAGGGCTGCGACGTCGACTTCCCCGACGACCGCTTCATCAGCGGCCGCCACTGCCGGGTCGACTTCGGCGCGGACGGGATCACCCTCTACGACCTCAGGTCGCGCAACGGCACCTACGTCCGCATCAAGGGCCAGCGCGAGCTGCGCCACGGCGACTACCTGTTCCTCGGCAAGCAGTTGCTGCGCGTCGAGATCACCGCGGGGTAGATGGAGGATTCGGGTTGATCATCTGTCCGAATTGCGGTCGGGAGAACGCGGATCACTACAAGTTCTGCCTCGGCTGCGGCACCGAGCTGAAGGGCGACGGGGCCGCCAAGGCCGCGGCGCCGGCCGCAGCGCCGCAGCTCGGGCTCCCCGGGCGCAAGCTGCGCCTCGACTCGCCGCTGTTCGGCGCGAAGCGGCCGGGCGGGCTCGGCGGGCTCGGCGGGCTCTCGCGGCGGCTGGGGGCGAAGTCGGGCGAGGACGACGATCAGCCGACGGACGAGGCCGGCGCCGAGGAGGAGCGGGACACGGCGGCGGGGCACGTCGTCGCGGCGCCCGCGGTGTCGCGGCTCGGGGGGGCGCGCCTCGCGCCGCGGCCCGCGGCGTCGTCGGTCGAGCGCGATCCGAGCGACGCGAGCGACGAGGAGCCGGAGATCGCCGGGCCCGATGACTCGGGTGACGACTTCGACGGGCCGGCGCTCGATGCGCCGGCGGCGCCGCGCGCGGCCGAGGCGAGCCGGCCGTCGGATCACTTCGACGACGACGAGGACGACTTCGAGGGCGAGATCGAAGACGCGGACGCGCCCGCGAAGCCGGCGCCGGCCCGCGCCGCGCCGGCGCAGCCCGTGCAGCCCGCCCCGGCACGGCCCGCTCAGCCGGCGCAGCCGGTCGCTTCCGCGCAGCCGGTCGCTTCCGCGCAGCCGGTCGCTTCCGCGCAGCCGGTCGCTTCCGCGCAGCCGGTCGCTTCCGCGCAGCCGGTCGCGCGTTCCGCGCAACCGCGTCGCGGTCCGGTCGCAGCCGCGCGCCTGCGCGCCCGGTCGGTCAGGCGCGCCGCCGCGCGCAGCCCGCGCCGGTCAGGCGCGCGCCGCCTGCCGCCGAGCCTGCGCGGCCCGCGGCGGTCGGGCGCCCCGCGCCGGTCGCTGCGGCCGGCGCGCCGGCGCGTCCGATCGGCCTGCCGCCCGTCGCCGCGCGCGTCGCGCCGCCGCCCGCGGCCGCGCGGGCCCGCCCGGTGGCCGATCCGTCACCGCCGGTCTTCGACGACGACGCGCCCGACGACTCGATCATGGAGGACGACGCCCCGCCGCCGCCCGGCGGTCGGGTCTGTCACGCGTGCGGCGCCGTGGTGCCGCAGGGCTTCAAGTTCTGCGGGGTCTGCGGCACCCGCTACGACGCGCCGCAGCCGGAGAGCCCGGCGGGCAGCCTCGGCGGCTCGATGCAGGCGGTCGGCGCGCCCTCGGCGCACCTCGTGCTCATCCACCCCGATGGGACCGAGGGCGAGATCTTCCCGCTGAGCGGCGAGACGACCGTGGGCCGCGCGCACCCGTCGCCGATCTTCGCGGAGGATCCGTTCCTCTCGCCGCGACACGCGACCTTCTACTTCGTGCAGGGCCAGCTCTACGTGCGCGACGAGGGCAGCCTCAACGGCGTGTTCCTGCGGATCCGCGCCGAGGTCGAGCTGTTCCACTACGACATGTTCCGCATCGGGCAGCAGCTCCTCCGCTTCGAGGAGATGAGCCAGGTGCGGCCGATCATGCCGGGCTCGGGTGATGGCACGACGCTGATGGGGTCGCCGGCGCGCGGGACCTGGGGGCGGCTGGCGTCGGTGGTGGCGCTCGACACGACGACGACGGTGTGGCCGCTGCGCAAGCCCGAGGTCTTCCTCGGTCGCGAGCGGGGTGATCTCGTCTTCCCGGAGGACGGCTTCGTCAGCGGCTCGCACTGCAAGCTGTCGATGCGTCGCGGTCGCTACTTCCTCGGTGATCTCGACAGCACCAACGGGACCTACCTGCGCATCAAGGGTGAGGGTATCGTCACCCGCGGTGACCTGCTCCTCCTCGGTCAGCAGCTCTTCAAGGTCGAGCTCAACCGCTGAGCTTGCGCGCTGGCGGTCGCGGTGGGCTCAGCCCGCCACCGCGACCGCGGGCTCACTCCGCGTCACCTCTTCGGCGAAGCGCTTGACCTCGAGGTTGACGAGCGTCGGGTGCTCGAGCGGCACGGTGTGGGTGCCCTCGTCGACGACGAGCGCGCGCGCGCCGGGGATGCGGGCGCGCATCTCTTCGGAGAGGCGGCCGGGGGTGAAGGTGTCGAGCGCGCCGCCGATGATGAGCACCGGGACGTCGATCTCTTCGAGCCAGGGCCCCGCCGAGTGCGCCGCGGCGCCGCGCAGCGTGCGCACGAAGACGTCGGGATCCATCTGCGAGAGGTGGTCGATGTAGGCCTGGAAGTCGCGCCGCCGCATGAGGTCGGGGTGGATCTCGCCGACGCGGGCGACATGCCAGGCGACGGGGAGCGCGACGAGGCGGCGCCAGGCGCGCTTGAGGAAGGTGCCGCCGACCCGGGTGGCGCGCTCCATGAGCGGGAGCGCGCGCTCGAGGCCGCGGCCCTCGTGGAAGGTGGCGGTGGGGTTCTCGTAGCTGCCGCAGATGAGGACGAGCCCGACGACGCGCTCGGGGTGGCGGTGCCAGAGCTCGAGCGCGACCTGTACGCCCATGCTGTGGCCGAGCACGATCGCGGGGCGGCCCTTCTCGGCGTCGAGGACCGGGATCCAGTCGTCGGCGAGGGTCGCCATCTCGATCGGGCCGTCGCTCGGCGGGGCGCCGCTCTTGCCGTGGCCGCGCATGTGCAGGTGGATCACGCGCCCGCGATGGGCGAGCTCGGGGCGCAGGTAGCGCCAGATGAAGCCGTCGCAGCCCAGCCCATCGCAGAGGAGGAAGTCGACCGGTCCGTCACCGGTGACGCTGTAGTGCAACCGGGTGCCGTCCGCCGCGGCGACCTCGTGACTCGTCATGCTACCCCCGAGCGGGTTGGCTCACTCGATCTCAGCGTGTCTGCCAGACCAGATCCGCCCGCGCCGGCAGGCCGGTGATGCGGAGCTGCACCCGCTCGACGTCGGCGGGCTTGGGAAACACGACATCGTACCCCTCCGTCAGCGGCGTGGCATACGGGAAAATGACGGCTCGGTCTGCCATCGCGTCGAGGCCGAGGCGCTCGACGCGGATGGGGTCGAGCCAGGCGTCGCCGGCGCGGAGGCGGACGCGGAGGGTGGCGTCGGCGCGGGCGAGGTCGTTCCAGTAGGGGTCGCGGGTGGCGACGGCGACGAAGAAGCGCAGCTCGTTGCGGGCGGCCTCGACGGCGGCGTCGATGGCGTCGCGGCGCTCGGAGGGCGTGGCGCCGTCGGTGTCGGCGCGGCGGGCGGCGAGCGCGGCGGCGAAGCTCGGGGTGTACCAGGTGGCGTGCGCGAAGAGGCGGCCCTCGAAGCCTTCGTAGGCGGCGGCGTGGCGGGTCCAGGTGTCGCGGGCGTCGGCGAAGTCGGCGGCGCCGTCGCGGCCGACGTCCCAGGCGGGCGCGGCGCCGCCGCAGCCGGCGAGCGCGAGCGTGATCAGCAGGGCGAGGGCGCGGGTCGCGGTCATCATGGGCTCGCGAGGCGGTCGAGGTCGAAGAGGGACTCGACGGTCAGGCCGTCGGCTTCGAGCGCCGCGCGCCCGCCGGCGCCGCGGTCGACGATGCAGGCGACCCCGAACGGGATGAGCCCCGCCTCGCGCACGCGGGCGGCGGCGGCGAGGGTGCTCCCGCCGGTGGTCACCACGTCTTCGAGCAGGATCACCGCGCCCTGGTCGCGCAGGTTGGCCATGCCTTCGAGCCAGACCGCGGTGCCATGGGCCTTGGGGGTCTTGCGCACGAGGAAGGCGGGGAGGTGACGGCCGCGCTGCCAGGCGGCGAGCGAGACGGCGGTGGCGAGCGGATCGGCGCCGATGCTCATGCCGCCGACGCCGGTCGCGGTGTGGCCGGTGCGGGCTTCGATCGCCTCGACGGCGGCGAGGAGGTGCACGCCGAGCGCGGCGGCGCCCTCGGGGTGGAGCGCGGTCTGTTTGCAGTCGACGTAGATGTCGCTCTCGGCGCCCGAGGCGAGCTTGACCGGGCGGCGGGCGACCGAGAGGGCGCGGAGGAGCGCGCGGAGGCGCTCGAGCGAGGGCGCGGGGGGTGGGGCGGCGTGTGCCACGCGGGCCTCCAGGGCGTCGGGGCGGGCCGGCGGGGCGCGGACCCGCGCGGTGGGTGCGGGCCGGGGGAGGCGCTCAGTCGCGCTTCTTGACGGCGACCTTCTTGGCGGCGGCGCCCTCGGGCAGCTCGGGCTCGTCCTCGGCGGCCGCGGCGACGGCCTCGGGCTCGACCGGCTCGGGCTCGGCCTTGCGGGCCGGGGCTGCTCGGCGCGGGCGGGCGCGGGCTTCTCGTCGCGGCTCGGGCGCGCCGCGGGCGGGGCGGCGGCGGCGCCGGGCGGCTCGGGGTCGCGGCGCGGGAGGTCGGGACGCCGCGCGCCGGGCTCGCCGGGCGGCCCCGGTCGCGCTCGCGGCTCGCGGGCTTCGCCTCTTCGCCCTCGATCTCGCCCATGTCGATCGTGCCGCGGTAGCGCGCGCCCGCGTCGAGCGCGACCCGCGGCGCGGTGATGTCGCCGATGACCCGCGCGCTCTCGGTGATGCGCACCGAGGCGGTCGCGGTGACGTTGCCGACGAGGATCCCGTGCACGACGAGGTGGTTGACGGCGAGGTCGGCCTCGACCCGCGCCTTCTCGTCGATGTAGAGGTCACCGTCGAGGGTGACGCTGCCCTTGATGGCGCCGAAGACGTCGATGTCTTCGGCGCCCTCGATGCGACCGCTGACGGTGGTCGTCGCGGTGATGACGGTCGGCGCCTTGGCCATGCTCAGCGCTCCACGTCCATGTCGATGTTGCCCTTGAAGAGGGCCCCGTCGGCGATGAGGATGCGCGGCGACTTGACGTCACCGACCATCTTGCCGTCGGCCTTGATCTCGACGCGGGTGCTCGCGGTGACGTTGCCGGTCACGACGCCCGAGATCTCGATCGACTCGGCCTCGACGTCGGCCTCGAGGGTGGCGCTGTTCTCGACGAAGACGCTCTCCGAGAGCGCGACGCGGCCCTTGATCGTGCCCTGCACGACGAGGGCCTCGTCGCCGGTGATCTCGCCGTCGATGACAATCGAGCTCCCGATGACGGTGTTGGCCATGACTGGTCGGGCTCCTTGTGGCGGTGTGCGAAGCGGGGGCGGGCTCAGCGGCGGCGGCCGGTCGCGGGGGTGTTGCGGCCGGTCGCGGCGGCGGTGTCGATGCCGGGGATGTCGAAGTCCATCGTGACCTTGCCCTTGTAGCGGGCGCCGTCGGCGATGTGGAGGCGGGGGGTGGTGATGTCGCCGACGACGACGGCGTCGGCGTCGATGACGATCGACTCGGTGACGGTGATGTCGCCCATGATCCGGCCGCTGACGTCGACGTTGCGGGCCTCGACCTCGGCGGCGACGACCGCGCCCTCGGCGACCTTGAGGTTCTCGGTGAGGCGGATGCTGCCCTCGACGCGGCCTTCGACGTCGAGGTCCTCCTCGCCGCTGATCTTGCCGCGAATGGTGATGCCGGGCCCGATCATGCTCTCCCCCTGGCCGGTTCGATGGTGGCGGTCGTCATAGCCCCTGACGTGCGCGCTGTCAACGCGGCCGCGCGAGGCGGGCCGAGGCGCCGTCGAGCACGGCGACGGGGCCGGTGCGCAGGGTGTCGCGCTCGGGGCGGGCGGTCGTCGGGGCGGCGTCGGGGGGGACCCACAGGCCGATCTGCCAGGGGTGGTTGAAGAAGGTGTTGTGCAGCACGAGCGCCTCGCGGTCGGGCGGGCCGTCCTTGCCGGGCGCCACGTACCAGCCGAGGATCTCGCCCTCGGGGAAGTGGGTCGCGCGGGCGGCGACCGACTCCTTCCAGCGGCTGCGCAGGCTGCGCACGAAGCCTTGCAGGTCGTCGGCGTGGGCGCCGCCGACGAAGCCGTCGACGACGACGTAGGGCTCGCCGCTCGCGGGGTCGGCGTAGTGGCGGCCGACGAGGAGCCCGCCGGCGAGGCCGTCGCGCTTCCAGCTCCCGTTGAACCGGATCTCGTCGAGGACGTCGGCGCGCACGTAGAGCCCGGGCGGCTCGGGGAAGGTCTCGGCGGCGGCGGGGCGCGGCTTTTGTACCGGATCGATCACCCCGCGGGTTTCTCACGAATCGGCGGCGAGGACAAGTCCGAGGCGTCGGCGTGGCGCGACGCTTGCCGGGCCGGCGCGGCGGGGTATCATCGCGTCGATGCCCGCCGTCCGCCTTCGCTGCCCGCTCCTGAGCACGCTCGCCGTCGCCCTCTTCGGCTGCGCGAGCGAGCCGGCGGCCGCGCCCGAGCTCGTGATCGAAGCGGGCGCGGTGGGCGGCTTCGAGCACCTCGTCGTCTTCCTGCGCGCCGGCGACGGCCCCGAGCCCGCGGTCGGCGCGACGCCGCTCGACCTGCGCGCGGCGGGTATCGCGCCGGGCGCGGCGCGGTTCTCGGTCGCCGTGACGACGCCGGCGCCGGTGGAGGGGCCGTGGGCGGTGTACGTCGTCGCCTGCGCCGACGCGCCGGTCTGCCTCGCCGAGCCGAGCCGGGTCCCCGACTGCCGCTGCGCCGCGGTCGGGCACGGCGCCGGGATCGCTTCGCCGGGGCGGCGGGCGGCGATCGGGCTCGTCGCCTTCGCGCCGCGCTGCGACGCCGACGGCGACCTCTTCCCCAACTGCGCGCTCGCCGGCTGCTGCGCGGCGCTCCCGCCGACGCCGCGCGTCGC
This sequence comes from Myxococcales bacterium, assembly GCA_020633515.1. The sequence goes on along the minus strand of JACKDM010000025.1, from coordinate 6,678 downwards.
CGACTGCCACGACACCCCGCCGGCCGGCTGCCGCGGCTGCGATCCGCGTGAGGCGCACCCGTTCAAGCCCTTCGAGCCGGGCGCCGACGCGCGCGGGGCGGCGGCCGAGCGGCACGCGCGCTGGTGCGGCGACGGGCTCGACAACGACTGCCGCGGCGCGCCCGACGTGGCGTGCGGCGCGGTCGACGGCGACGGCGACGGCTGGGGCGCGGGCGCCGACTGCGACGACGCCGATCCGGCGCGCAACCCGGGCGCGCTCGATGTCTGCGCCGATGGGATCGACCAGGACTGCGACGGGCGCGACGCGGTCTGCGACGTCGATCGGGACGGGGTGCCGGCGGGGGTCGACTGCGACGACCGCGATCCGACGCGGGCGCCGGGGCGCGCCGAGGTGTGCGGCGACGGGATCGACCAGGACTGCGACGGCGCGGATCTCGAGTGCGTCGACGACGACCTCGACGGCGACGGCGTGCCCTGCCCGACGGCGATCGGCGGCGCGCGGCGGCGGTGCCCGGGCGGGCGCTTCGACTGCGACGACCTCGACGCGGGGCGCCATCCGGGCGCGGTGGAGCGCTGCGGCGAGGTCGATCGGGACTGCGACGGGGTCGCGCCGCCGGCCTGCCCCGAGGACGACCGCGACGGCGACGGGCACTTCGACGGGCGCGCGGGCGGCGACGACTGCGACGACGGCGATCGGTGGATCCACCCCGGCGCAGACGAGCGCTGCGGCGATGGGATCGACCAGGACTGCGACGGCGCCGATCTCGACTGCGCGGCGGTGAGCGACCGCGACGGCGACGGCTGGCCGGCGGGGGTCGACTGCGACGACCGCTCGGCGGGGATCCATCCGGGCGCCGAGGAGGCATGCGACGGGGTCGACGGCGACTGCGACGGGCGGCTCGACGAGGGCAACCCGCTGCGACCGGCGCCGGGCGCGCCGGCGGCCGAGGCGGTCTGCGGCGAGATGTGCCCCGATCCGGCGGTGCCGTGCGCGTGCCGGATCGGTCAGCTCGCCTGCCGGGTCGACGCGCGCGCCGGGGCGGCGGAGCTGGTGTGCCTCGGGGTCGCGGCGGGGAGCCGGGGCGAGCGCTGCGATGGCATCGACGACGACTGCGACGGGCGGGTCGACGAGGGGCTCGACCGGGTGTGCTACGGCGGCCGGGAGGGCACGGCGGGGGTCGGGGCGTGCACGGCGGGGCTCGACCGCTGCGTGGCGGCGATGGGCTCGGGCGTCGAGGCGTGGAGCGGCTGCGTGGGCGAGCGGGTCCCGCAGGCCGAGGGCTGCGACGGCGTCGACGACGACTGCGACGGCGCGATCGACGAAGGGCAGGGGGGCGGCGTGCTGCGGCGCGACTGCTTCCCGTTCCCGAGCGGGACGGCGGGGGTGGGGATCTGCGTGGCCGGCGTCGAGACCTGCGCCGCGGGCGCCTGGTCGGGCTGCGCGGGCGCGTCGGGGCCGGCGGTGGAGAGCTGCAACGGGCGCGACGACGACTGCGACGGGCAGGTCGACGGCATGAGCGAGCCCTGCTACGACGGCGACCGCGACACGCTCGGCGTGGGCGAGTGCCGCGGCGGCGAGCGGCGCTGCGTCGGCGGGCAGTGGACCGGCTGCGGCGGGCAGCGGCTCCCCGATCGCGAGGACGGCTGCGACGGGCGCGACGGCGACTGCGATGGCGACATCGACGAGGACTTCGGCGACGACGGCGACGACTGCTCGACCGGCCTCGGCGGTCGCTGCGCCGACGGCCGCTGGCGGTGCCGCGGCGCGCCGGTCTGCGAGCCGGACGCCAGCCGCCCGGAGAGCTGCGACGGCGGCGACGACGACTGCGACGGCCGGGTCGACGAGGGCGACCTCTGCCCGGGGCGGCAGCGGTGCCGCATGGGGGCCTGTCGCGATTGATCGGCCGCGGTGGGGAGCCGATCCGGGGGCGTGACCCGCCCGAGGTTGACGCGCGCCGACGCATGGCGCAGAAGGGTGCTGGATGGATCCCGAGACGCCGCGCACCTTCGGTCGCTACCAGATGATCCGCCGCATCGGGCAGGGCGGCATGGCCGAGGTGTATCTCGCCGAGGTCGTCGGGCTCGGTGGCTTCCGCAAGAAGGTCGCGATCAAGCGCCTGCTGCCGCACTACGCGCAGAACGAGCGCTTCGTGACGATGCTGGAGGACGAGGCGCGGATCGCGGCGGCGATCCGTCACCCGCACGTCGCCGAGGTGCTCGACTTCGGCTCGGTCGGCGGGCAGCACTTCATCGCGATGGAGTACATCGACGGCGTCGACCTCGCGACGGTGTTGCGCGGTTTCCGCTTGCGCGACAGCCTCTTGCCGCTGCCCGCCGCGTTGTACGTCGCCCGCTGCGTCGCCGAGGGGCTGCACGCCGCCCACGCGCTGCGCGACGCCGAGGGCCGCCCGCAGGAGGTCATCCACCGCGACGTCAGCCCGCACAACATCCTGTTGAGCTACGAAGGCGCGGTGAAGCTCATCGACTTCGGGGTCGCCAAGGCGGCGAACAACTCGACGAAGACCCGCAGCGGCGTCATCAAGGGCAAGCTGCAGTACATGAGCCCCGAGCAGGCGCAGGCGCAGGTCCTCGACGCGCGCGCCGACATCTTCTCGCTGGGGATGACGCTCTACAAGATGCTGACCGGGCGGCTGCCGTTCACCGGGCAGAACGAGTACCAGGTCTATGACCAGATCCTGCGCAAGAAGCCGATCCCGCCGCGGCGGCTGATGCCCGAGATCCCCGAGCGGGTCGACGCGATCGTGCAGAAGGCGCTGCGCAAGAACCGGGCGCGGCGGTTCCAGACCGGGGCCGAGATGGCCGAGCTGCTCGACGTGGCGCTCGGTGAGGTCGACCCCGACTATGGCGCGCGCGAGCTCGGCGAGCTGATCAGCGCCGAGATGGTCGCGCCGAGCACGCCGGAGAACCTGTACGAAGAGGACTTCATCGCCTCGGAGTCGGGCGTCGACGGCCCCGAGGAGGGCGGCGACGAGCGCGACATCGACCGGCTGACCGACATGCGCTCGGTGGTCAAGCCGACGCCCGGCCGCCGCGACCCGGCGCGCACCGAGACCAACCCGACCCGCCTCTCGCCCGCGCATCCGACCGAGCCCTCGCCGGCGCAGACCGAGCCGACCCCCGCGCCGACCCCGGTCCCGGCCGCCGTGCCCGCCTCGCGCGCCTCGGCGCCGCAGATGGCGCGCCCGGTCGCGCAGGCGGTCCCGGTCGCGGTCCCCGTCCCGGTGCGGCGCGCCGATCCGCCGGCCCGGCGGGCGATGGTCGAGCCGTTCGAGGACGACGGCGAGCTCGAGCACACGATGGCGATCGGGGCGGTGGCCGACGACGAGGACGCGACGCTCTCGATCGCCGGCACGACCCCCGAGGCGGTCTCACCGGGCGCGCGGCAGGCGGCGGTCACGCCGCGGTCGACCGGTCGGGTCGCGCCGGAGGAGGACGCGACGATCGCCGACTTCGACGCCGAGGAGCTGCCGACGACGCCGACCGAGGTGGCGGCGGTCGAGGGGCGGCGGATCCCGTGGCTGTGGGTCGGGCTCGGCGCGGCGTTGATCGCGGCGGTGGTGGGGCTCGCGGTCGCGCTCGGTGGCGGCGAGGAGCCGGTCGACGACGACGACGAGCCGCCGGCGGTGCTCAAGATCGGGACCGGCCTGCCCGGCGAGGAGCCACCCCCGCCTGCGCCCGACGGCGGCGGCTGACGGCCACGCTCGCCGACGGCGGCTGACGGCGGCCACGCTGCCCGACGAACCCGCCCGGCTCAGTCCTCGCCGTTGTCGTTCGCCTCGATCCCGTACTTCTTCATCAGCTTGCGAAAGTACTTGCGGTCGATGTCGGCCTCGCGCGCCGCGTGGCTGATGTTGTACTCGTTGCGCTCGAGCAGGGTGCGGATGTAGTCGCGCTCGAACGAGGCGACCCACTTCTCCTTGGCGTCCTTGAACGGCCCCATGTCGGCGACCCCGTCGGCCTCGGCGGGCACAACCTGCGGGCGCAGCTGATGCAGCCGCTGCATGTGCTCCGACTCGATCAGGTTCGGCGGCAGGTCCGACAGCTCGATCGTGTCGGTCTCGGCGAAGCTGCACGCCCGCTCGATCACGTTGAGCAGCTCGCGCACGTTGCCCGGCCAGTCGTACGCCCGCAGCGCTTCGAGCACCGCGCGACCGAGCGCGCCGACCCGCAGCGCGCCGTCGGGCGCCTTGTTGAAGCGCCCCACCCGCAAGAAGTGCCGCACCAGCAGCGGGATGTCCTCGCGCCGATCGCGCAGCGGCGGCAGGAAGAGGCGCACCACGCTCAGCCGATAGTAGAGGTCCTCGCGGAAGCGCCCCGCGCGCACCTCCTCTTCGAGACGCCGGTTCGTCGCCGCGATCACCCGCACGTCGACCTTGACCGGCCGCACCCCGCCCACCCGGCGCACCTCGCGCGTCTCGAGCACCCGCAACAGCTTCGGCTGCAGGTCGAGGCTCAGCTCGCCGAGCTCGTCGAGGAAGATCGTGCCCCCGTGCGCCATCTCGAAGAGCCCCGGCCGCGCCATGATCGCGCCGGTGAACGAGCCCTTCTCGTGGCCGAACAGCTCCGACTCGATGAGGTTGGCCGGCACCGCCGAGCAGTCGAAGACCACGAACGGCCGCTCCGCCCGGCCCGACTGCTTGTGGATCGTCTGCGCGACGACCTCCTTGCCGGTGCCCGTCTCGCCCTCGATCACCACCGTCGTGTCGGTCGGCGCGATCTTCTCCAAGATCCCGAAGATCTTCCGCATCTGCACGTTGGCGCCGATGATGTCGCCGAAGCGCTCCTCCTCCGACGGGCGGATCTGCACCTCTTCGTCGAAGCTCTGGAAGCCGATGCGGGTGTTGCCGAGCTCGACGGTGCAGCCCGGCGCGAGGTAGGCCTCCTTGATGCGCACCCCGTCGATGAACGAGCCGTTGGTGCTGCCGAGGTCCTGCAAGACATAGGCGGTCTCTTCTTGCAGGATGCGGCAGTGGTAGCGACTGACCGTGTCGTCGTCGAGGACGAGGTCGTTGTCTTCCATGGAGCCGAGCGTGACGATCGCCTGGTCGAAGATCCGCTCGCTCCACCGCCCCCCACCGGCGTCGAGGGCGAGCCGGCACTTGCGCAGATGGAGGGTGGTCGCGCCGTCCGGCCGGTATGCGATCTGGGTCGGCGGCACGTAGTCGGGAAATTTCTTGCCCATGCGAGGCAGTGTGCGCGCGCGCGCTGCCAGCGTCAACCGCGCAGCCGGGCGCCACCGAGGTGGACGCGCCCGGGGTCGACCCCTAGAATCCCCCCCGTGCACGAGCAATTCGGCCGATACATCCTCCTCGAACGCATCGCCATCGGCGGCATGGCAGAGATCTTCCAAGCCAAGGCACCCGGCCTCGGCGGATTCGAAAAGATCCTCGCCATCAAGCGTTTGCACCCGCGCTACAGCCAGGACGCCGACTTCATCGAGATGCTGATCGACGAGGCGCGGATCACCGTGGAGCTGTCACACAGCAACATCGGGCAGATCTTCGACCTCGGCAAAGTCGACGAGCACTACTACATCGCGATGGAGTACATCGACGGGCGCGACCTGTACCGGGTGCTCAAGCGCCTGCGCGACCGGGGCGAGCGCATGCCGATCGACGCGGCGGCGTACGTCGCGATGGAGGCCTGCGCCGGGCTCGACTACGCGCACCGCAAGAAGGACGGCCGCGGGCGGCCGCTGCACATCGTTCACCGCGACGTCTCGCCGCAGAACGTGCTGCTGTCGTTCGAGGGCGAGGTCAAGATCGTCGACTTCGGGATCGCCAAGGCCGCGCTGCGGGCCTACGAGACCGAGGCGGGCATCATCAAGGGCAAGTTCTATTACATGTCGCCCGAGCAGGCTCGGGGCGAGCCGCTCGACCACCGCACCGACATCTTCAGCATCGGCGTGGTGCTCTACGAGATGCTCACCGGCGAGCTGCTCTACAAGGACGACGACGAGCTGACCCTGCTCAGCCGGGTGCGCCGCGCCGACATCGCGCCGCCGAGCACCGCCCGCCCCGAGGTGCCGCCCTCGCTCGAGCGCATCGTGATGCGCGCCCTCGCCCGCGAGCGCGGCGACCGCTTCCCCTCCGCGCAGCACATGCAGCGCGAGCTCGCCCGCTTCCTGCGCGAGTCGGAGGTCGCCTTCAACAAGGCCCGCCTCGGCCAGCTCATGGGCAGCCTCTTCTTCGAAGAGGCCCACCACCCCCACGCCTCGAACGCGCTCCGCGACCGCCACGAGATCGGCCCCGACGCCCGCTCGGTGATCGCCGCCGCGGCGCGCTTCGACGACGGCGAGGACGAGACCTCGCTCGAAGCCGGCCTCTCCGGCACCGGCCAGATCCTCACCGGCGGCGACCTGCTCGTGATCGGCACCGGCGACGTGCAGCTCATCGACGAGCCCGACACCCGCGGCGACGTGGGGCCGGGCCGCGGCGGCGAGCACTTCGACGACTCGGTCGAGCTGCTCGACTCGCTCGCCGAGGACGACTTCTTCGACGACGAGCCGACCCGCGCCTACGAAGGCGACCGGATGCGCGACGAGGCCGAGGCGGTCGCGAGCGCGCAGGGCTGGTCGGGCCAGCCGGCCTACGCCGCGCCGGTCGCCCAGCCGGTCGTCGCGCAGCCCGTCGCCCAGCCGGTCATCGCCCGGCCCGC
>JACKDM010000024.1 GCA_020633515.1 Myxococcales bacterium | reverse complement strand
GCTTCCGCACCTGCGGCTGCGAGGACCTCGGCGTGAGCGCGCCCGAGGTCTGCAACCTGCGCGACGACGACTGCGACGACCGGATCGACGAGGGCCAGGACTGCAACCCGTGTGAGCTCGGCGGCGGCCCGCCGGTCGACGAGATCTGCGACGGCCGCGACAACGACTGCGACGGCGCCGCCGACGAGGCCCCGGCGGTCTGCGTCTGCGCCGACGTCGTGCCCCGCCGCGAGACCGCCTGCGACGGCGCCGACGACGACTGCGACGGCGCGGTCGACGAGCACCTGCTCGCCTGCGCCAGCGACTGCGACCCCGCGAACGCCCGCCCCGAGCGCTGCAACACCCGCGACGACGACTGCGACGGCAACCTCGACGAGGGCCTCGCCGACTGCGCCTGCACCGAGGGCCTCCCCACCATCGAGCGTTGCAACCGCCAGGACGACGACTGCGACGGCCTGCTCGACGAGGGCCTGCGGGGCACCGACGGCAGCGTCTGCGACCCGTGCGCGCTCGGCGTGCCGGCGAGCGACGAGCGCTGCAACCGCCTCGACGACGACTGCGACGGCATCATCGACGAGGGCCTCGCCGGCTGTGAGTGCACCTGCCCCGGCGGCGACTGCGCCGACATGTACCTCAACGCCCCGCTCGCCGAGCTCTGCAACGGCCAGGACGACGACTGCGACGGCTTCGTCGACGAGGACACCGCCGGCCCGAGCGCCGAGGAGTGCAACGGCTACGACGACGACTGCGACGGCCGCGTCGACGAGAACTACCGCGGCTGCGGCTGCACCGGCGGCGGCCGCGGGCAGGCCGAGGTCTGCAACGACGGCGACGACGACTGCGACGGCCGCACCGACGAAGGGCTCGACTGCGCGCCGTGTATGTTCGGCGCCGCGCCCACGAGCGAGATCTGCGACGTCAGCGACAACGACTGCGACGGGCTGGTCGACGAGGGCCTCGCCTGCACCTGCGAGGCGAGCGCCCGCGAGCGCTGCGACGGCGCCGACGACGACTGCGACGGCGTCGTCGACGAGGGCCTCGCCACCTGCGCCGACGGCCCCACCTGCGCCCGCGACGGCGAGTCGATCTGCGGCCGCGCCGACGTCGACTGCGACGGCCAGACCGACGAAGGGCTCGTGCCCTGCGGCTGCGCCGACGGCCGCCGCCGCACCGGCGAGTATTGCAACGACGTCGACGACGACTGCGACGGCCTCACCGACGAGGGGCTGCCCACCTGCGCCCCCTGCGCCTTCGGCATCCCCGCCGGCGCCGAGGTCTGCAACCGCCGCGACGACGACTGCGACGGCGTGCTCGACGAGGGCCTCGCCGACTGCCGCTGCACCTGCCCCGGCGGCACCTGCGGCGACCTCTACCCCACCGCCCCGCTCGCCGAGGAGTGCAACATGATCGACGACGACTGCGACGGCGCCATCGACGAGGACTTCCCCCAGGGCTGCGACGCCTGCGTGCCCGCGCCCGAAGCGTGCGACGGCGACGACGACGACTGCGACGGCATCGCCGACGAAGACTGCGGGCCCTGCGTGCCCGCGCCCGAGCTGTGCGACGGCGACGACGACGACTGCGACGGCACCGCCGACGAGGACTGCAACCCCTGCCTCGACGGCGGCTCGCCCCGCCCCGAGACCTGCAACCGCGAAGACGACGACTGCGACGGCCTCACCGACGAGGGCGCCTGCGCCCCGGTCTGCACCCCGCCCGACGGCGGCCTCACCGACGAGCGCTGCAACGCGCGCGACGACGACTGCGATGGCCGGATCGACGAGGACTGCAACCCCTGCCCCGACGGGCGCAGCCCACAGACCGAGGTCTGCAACGGCGCCGACGACGACTGCGACGGCCTCACCGACGAGGACTTCGACCGCGACTGCATCGTGCCCACCGGCAGCGACCTCGGCGACTGCGCGGTGACCCCCGGCGGCGGCCGCGGCGCGCCCTGGCCCGCCGCCTTCGCGCTCCTCGCGCTCGTCGGCCTCATCCGCCGCCGCCGCGCCGCCGCGACCGCCGGCGCCACCCTCGCGCTCGCCCTCGCCGCGCTCGCCCCCCGCCCCGCCGCCGCGCAGGACGTGCAGCTCTTCCAGCCCCGCCCCGGCGCGCACGACTACTTCACCCTCGACAGCACCCGCACCGTGCGCCGCTACCAGCTCGTGCCCTCGCTCTACCTGAGCCTCGCCGGCGACCCGCTCGTCAGCCGCGCCGTCATCGACGACGAGCTCGTCGAAGACCTCGACTACGTCTCGCAGCTCGCCACCCTCGACCTCCAGGCCGTCTTCGGGCTCGCCAAGGGCCTCGAGATCGGGATCGACGTCCCCCTCCACCACACGCAGGGCACCCTCGTCGAAGACGCCGACGAAGGCGGCTTCGGCCTCGGCGACCTCCGGCTGATGGCGAAGTGGGCCTTCCTCCCCACCACCGCCGACCGCCCCGTCGGGCTCGGCCTCTCGCTCACCGCGACCCTGCCCACCGGCGACGCCGCCGGCTACGTCGGCGAGGGCGCGCTCGTCTTCGCGCCCCGCCTCTTCGCCGAGGTCATGGCCAGCGCGCTCCGCGCCACCGTCAACGTCGGCGCCCGCTTCCGCCCCGACGCCGAGATCGGCGCGCTCGAGCTGCGCGACGAGCTCACCTACGGCCTCGGCCTCGGCTACCAGCTCACCGATCCCTTCGAAGTCATCGCCGAAGGCTACGGCCGCACGCCCTTCGAAGAGGTCGGCGAAGACAGCGCCAGCTCACCGATCGAGGCGCTCCTCGGCGGCCGCTACCGCTTCCAGAGCGGCCCCGTCGTCACCGCCGGCCTCGGCACCGCGCTCTACGCCGACTACGGATCCCCCCGCTGGCGCGTCTTCCTCGGCCTCGCCTGGATGCCCGACCCCTGCGGCGACGACGGCGACGGCGACGGCGTCGGCGACGCCTGCGACACCTGCCCCGCCGTCGCCGACGCCGACCAGCGCGACAGCGACGGCGACGGCATCGGCGACGCCTGCGACCTCTGCCCCGCCCGCGCCGACACCACCGCCGAGGCGCAGCGCGACAGCGACGGCGACGGCATCGGCGACACCTGCGACCTCTGCCCCGGGCGCGCCGACAGCTCGGCCGCGGCGACCAGCGACCGCGACGGCGACGGCGTCGGCGACGCCTGCGACCTCTGCCCCGACACCCCCGACGCCGACAAGCAGACCGACAGCGACGGCGACGGCATCGGCGACACCTGCGACCGCTGCCCCGGCAAGCCCGGCGGCGCGACCGACAGCGACGGCGACGGCTACGGCGACGAGTGCGACCTCTGCCCCGACGTGCCCGACGAGCAGGGCGACATCGACGGCGACGGCGAAGGCGACGCCTGCGATTGCAGCATCTCGGTCGGTCAGGTCCACTTCGAGACCTCGAAGTGGGACATCAAGGGCGACGAGAGCTACGTCACCCTCGACACCCTCGCCAAGGTCCTCGCCAGCTACCCCGAGATCCAGCGCCTCGAGATCCAGGGCCACACCGACACGATGGACAGCAACCAGAACAACCTCACCCTCTCGAAGAACCGCGCCGCCGCCGTGCGCCGCTACCTCGTCGAGCAGAAGCGCATCGCGCCCGAGCGCCTGATGGCCTGCGGCTACGGCGAAGAACAGCTCGCCGTGCCCACCGCCGACAGCGTCGAAGAGTCCCGCAACCGCCGGGTCAACTTCGTCATCCTCGGCCTCGACCCCGGGGCAGCCGGCAAGCGCAAGGCGTGCGGCTGGAAGACCGTCTCCGCCACCTGCCCCGACCCGGTCAGCGCCGACTGGGTCCCCGACGCCGCCGGCCGCCCCGCGCCGCCCCCCGCGCCCACCGTGCCCGAGCCCTTCGTCGAGCCCTGAGCGCCGAGCGCGTCACGCCACCAGCATGCGCTTTCGCACCTCGCTCGCCGTCGCCGCCCCCGCGAGCAGCTCGGCGAGCGTCAGCGCGAACGCCATCGCCGTGCCCGGCCCCCGGCTCGTGACGACGTGGTGGTCGACCACCACCGCGTCGCTCGTCGCCGACGCCTCCGCCATCTGCGCCTCGAAGCCCGGGTAACACGCCGCCCGCCGCCCATCGAGCACCCCCACCGCGCCCAGCGCGATCGGCCCCGCGCAGATCGCGCCGATCAGCCGATGCGCCGCGTCCTGCGCCAGCAGCAGCCGCCGCACCCCGTCGTCGTCCCGCAGCCGCTCGGCGCCCTGCGCCCCGCCCGGCACGATCACCGCGTCCCACTCCCGCGAGAGCGCCTCCACGATCCCCAGCTCGGCCGCCACCGTGATCTTCGACCGCCCCGTCACCTGCCGCCCGGTCACCCCCACCAGCGACACCGCCACCCCCGCCCGCCGCAGCACGTCGATCACCGTGATCGCCTCGATCTCCTCGAAGCCATCCGCCAGCAACACCGCCGCTCCCTCGCTCATGACAACCTCACTTCCAGTGCCGATCGATCGAAGTGAACGCACCCAGCGCGTGATCCTCGCAGAACAAGGCATGATCCCGCGCCACCCGCTTCGCCGCCTCCCGCGCGAAGCGCACCATGTCTTCGACGAAGAGATCCAGAGGCTCCACCGCGTCGAGGATCCGCGCCTCGACGCTGCCCTCACCCACCCCGGTGTCTTCGTCGGCCAGCGCGTGCGCCTGCGCCAGCGTCCGCCCGCACTCGAAGGCATACCGTCGCCATGACTTCGCGTCGAGGTCGTCCAGATCCATCTCGTCCTTGAACGGGCTCCGCTCCCGCACCAGATGGCTCCGCCCCTCGATCTCCACCTTGCCATAGAAGGGATCGCCCCCCACCAGATGCACCGCCTGCGCGTTGACCACCCGCCCCGCCTCCGCGTCGGCCTGCGCCGCCTGCGCCGTCGGCGCCAACCCATCGAGCGCCGAGCGCCGCGCCCGCTTCATCTCCAGCACGATGTCATCGCTGCCATCGTCGTCCGGCCCCGCGATCAACACGAAGTAGCGCGTCAGCCCGAGCGACGCCGTCCCGCTGCCGCGCTTCTCGGCGACGTCCTTGACCCGGAAGGCATCGGTCCGCCCCGGGATCGAGATGCCATTCTCCTTCACATAACGATCGACGATCGCCTGGAAGTCATCGACCCGGCTCGTCTGCGGCACGATCTCCGTCGTCGGGCGAAACCCCCGCCGCTTGTCGTCGAGCAGCTCCCCGAGCCAGTCCGCCCGCCCCGTCATCGCGCCCTCGATCAGCGCCCGGATCAGCGGCGGGCTGTTGTCGAGCCGAAGCTGCCGCTCGGTCTCGAGGTCGTTGTCGACGAACGCCCGCAGCCCCTCGCAGTAGCCGCGCACGAACGCGCGCACCACCTTCGCCCGCTTCTTCTTCGAGAGCCCCTCCGCGCCCGACGCGATGAAGAACCCCACCGCGCCCCGTTTGATGTCCCAGGTGAACGGCGCGAAGTGCGCCTCATCGAAGTCATTGACCCCGAACATCGGCGTGCCATCGGCCGAAGGCATCACCCCGAAGTTCTCCGGGTGCACGTCGCCGAGGGTCAGCACGCTCGGCATCCAGGCGTCGTCGCCGGCCAGATCGCGGTAGAACAACAGCGCCGTGCCCCGGAAGAAGTCGTAGGTCGAGCGCGCGAGCTTGTCGAACTTCGCCTGCGCCGCGTCCGGCACCCCGGTGATCCGCGTCGCGTGATCCTCCCGCAGCGTCTGCCGCACATGGCAGCGCCGCGCGAACCCCGAGAGCACCCGCGGCGTGAACACCACCTCGCCCTCCGCCCGCCGCCGCGCCAGCTCCGCGAAGGCGTCGCGCCGATCGGCCGGCCGCCCCGCGTCGAGCCCGGCGTCGCTCGCGCCGGCCTTCTTCTTGCCCGCCGCCTTCTTCCCCCCCGTCTTCCCCGTCTTCGCTCCTGCGCGCTTCGCCGCCATCCGCTACCTCCCAGGTCGTCGGCAGTACGATGCGCCCCGCGACCCGCTCGCCACGCCCGTTGACCGCGACGCCGCGCCGGCCCACCATGCGCCGACTGTCCCCCACCGAGCGCACGCCATGACCGACGCCATCCGCCTCCCCGCCGAGCTCGCCCGCCAGGACGAGCTCGCCGCCCTCGCCCACAACGACCACGCCCCCCGCCCCGCCGGCTGGCGCCTCTCGCCCCGCGCCGTCGAGACCTTCATCCTCGGCAGCGACCGCCCCCTCCCGTACCCCGTCGACGGCGAGACCCGCGAGGTCACCATCAGCCGCAAGTTCTACGGCGACGACATCCTCGTGCAGCGCGCCATCGTCACCCTCGCCAGCGACCGCGGCCTCCTCCTCATCGGCGAGCCCGGCACCGCCAAGAGCTGGCTCAGCGAACACCTCGCCGCCGCCATCTCCGGCGACAGCCGCCTCACCGTGCAGGGCAGCGCCGGCCTCACCGAGGACCAGATCAAGTACGGCTGGAACTACGCGCTCCTCCTCGCGCAAGGCCCCTCCCGCGAGGCGCTCGTGCCCGCGCCGCTCTACACCGGCATGCGCGAGGGCCGCGTCGTGCGCTTCGAGGAGATCACCCGCGCCCCCCACGAGGTCCAAGACACCCTCCTCAGCGCGCTCAGCGACAAGATCCTCACCGTGCCCGAGCTGCCCGGCGACGACGGCGTCGTGCTCGCCCGCCGCGGCTTCAACATCATCGCGACCGCCAACACCCGCGACCGCGGCGTCAACGAGATGTCGAGCGCGCTCAAGCGCCGCTTCAACTTCGAGACCGTCGCCCCCGTCGACGACCTCGACGAAGAGCTGCGCATCGTGCGCGAGCAGGTCGGCCGCACCCTCGCCGGCGGTCCGGCCGCCGACGTGACGCTGCCCGACGACGTGCTCGAGCTCCTCGTCACCACCTTCCACGAGATCCGCGCCGGCCGCACCCTCGACGGGGTCAAGCTCGAGCGCGGCGGCGCGGTGATGTCCACCGCCGAGGCCGTCTCCGTCGGGCTCGACGCCTCACTCCACGCCGCCTTCTTCGGCCGCGGCACCGTCACCCCCGACGAGATCGTCATCCACCTCGCCGGCACCGTGCTCAAGGACGACCCCAAAGACATCGACGCGCTCCGCACCTACTGGGACGTCGCCGTCAAGGCCCGCGCCAAGAAGGAGCTCGGGCAGTGGAAGGCCTTCCACCGCGCCCGTAAGCACCTCGGGTTGACGGGGAGCTGATGGCGACCCGCAAGGCCCGGCCCCCGGCCGCCGCCGACGTGCGCGACGGCGTCGAGCGCGTCCTCGCCGACGAGCGCGTCGTCTGGTTCGGCGTCAAACACTACAGCCCCGCCTGCGCGCGTCAGGTCGAGCGCCTCATCCACGACCTCCGCCCGGTCGCCGTGCTCGTCGAGGGCCCCGAAGACGCCACCCCGCTCATCCCCTGGATCACCCACCGAGACACCGCGCCTCCGCTGACCATCTTCTCGGTCTACGTCGACCACAAGAACGTCTACGGGCTCAACGGCACCCTCTCCCCGAGCGAAGACATCCCCGCCCGCTATCGCTCCTGGTGGCCCATGGCCGCCTTCTGCCCCGAATACACCGCGCTCCGCGCCGGCGCCGCGATCGGCGCCGAGCTCGCGTTCATCGACCTGCCCGTGCCCGGCCGCATCCCCTTCACCCACGCCCGCCGCGTCGACGGCACCGAGGTCGTCGGCGACCACCACCTCGCGACCTCCGCCTACTTCGGCGCCCTCCAGCGCCGGCAGCGGCGCCGCGACTTCGAAGAGTTCTGGCGCGCCAACTTCGAGCGCGCCGCCCTCGACGGCGAAGCCTTCCGCCGCGCCGTGCTGACCTTCGCGTGGTGCGCCCGCTACGCCGGGGCGGACCCCGGCGCCGCCCCCGGCGACGGCGGCCGCCTCGACGACGACGGCACCCTCACCCGCGAGGCGCACATGCGCTGGCACGTCGACGCCGCGCTCAAACGCTACGAGGCCGGGCGCGTCCTCGTCGTCACCGGCGCCTTCCACTCGGTCGCGCTGCCCTTCACCCGCGGCCGCCGCGCGAAGTTCAAGGCCGACCGGAACCTCGAGACCCTGCTGACACCGTACGGCTTCAAGGCATTGGCCCGCCTCTATCACATGGCGCGCACCCCCGGCTACGAGCAGGCGGTGTGGGATGCCATCACCGCCGGCGAGGCGCGCCCCTACGACGCCGCCGCGCTGCGTCTGCTCGTCGAGATCATGCGCCGCGCCCGCGCCGAGGGCGAGGCGGTCAGCACCGCCGACGCGGTCGCCGCGTGGCACGCCGCCCGCGAGCTCGCCGGGCTGCGCGGCAACGACGAGGTCACCGCGCACGACCTCCTCGATGCCTGTCAGATGGGATATGTGAAGGGCGAGCGCCACCTCGGCGGCGCAGCCATCCGCCGCGCGGCCCATGCCTTGCTCGTCGGCCACCGCCATGGGTACCTGACACCCGAGGCCGGGGTGCTGCCGCTGCTCGGTGACTTCCACGCCGAGGCGAAGACCCACCGCCTCGACCTCAGCGGCGAACACAAGACCGTGCGCCTCGACCTGCACCGCCAGGAGAAGCACCGCGCGAAGTCGGCCTTCCTCCACCGCTGCGACTGGCTCGACGTGCCGCTCTTCGGCCAGCTCGACGACGGCGGCCACTTCAAGGGGCCCGATCCCATCAGCGGCGAGGACATGCACCTGATCACCGAGACGTGGGCGATCCGGTGGCAGGAGGCCGTCGACGACCGCCTCGTCGAGCTCGCCGCCGAGGGCGCCACCCTCGCCGAAGCCGCGACCGCCCGCCTCCGCGGCGCGCTCGCCGAGGCGACCGACGACGCCGCCGCGAGCACCGCGCTCCTGCTGCGCTGCGCGCAGATGCGGCTCAACGACGCCTTCGACGACGTCCTCGACGCGGTGGACGCCGCGATCGAGACCGACGCGCGCTTCACCCACCTCGTCGACGCGCTCGACCACTTCGTCGTGCTGCACGCCTACCGCGGCGCGCTCGCGACGCATGGGCTCGCGCGCCTCATCGCGACCATCGGCGCGGTCTACCTCAAGGCGGTACAAGTCCTCGCGGCCGTGGCGAACGTCGACGCCGACGCGCTGCCCCCCATCCTCGACCGCCTCCTGACCCTCTGCCGGATCGCGGTGACCTTCGACGCCGCCGCGTTCGACCGCGCGCTGCTCATCGAGGCGCTCGATCGGATCGCCACCGACGACGACGGCGCCCCCGCGCTGCGCGGCGCGGCGTTCGGTCTGTTGTATGGCTTCGGCGCCGCCCGCGAGCGCCGCGTCGCCGCCGCGCTGACCGGCTACCTGCGCGGCGCCGAAGCGCGCCTGCCCCACGCCGGGGCCTTCCTCGACGGGCTCTTCCAGGCGAGCCGGAGCGTCTTCCTGCGCAGCCCGCGGCTGCTGCGCGCGGTCGACGAGGCGGTCGCGGCGCTCGACTGGGAGACGTTCAAGGTGCTGCTGCCCGACCTGCGCCGCGCCTTCACCCGCTTCATCCCGAGCGAGCTCGACCGCATCTCGACCCGGGTCGCCGCCGAGCTCGGCCTCCGCGCGCAGCCTCCGCCCGACGCGCCGGTGCCCCCGGCCCTCGCCCGCGTCGCCGCCGCCCTCGACGCCCGCGTCACCGCGGCGCTGGCCCCCTGGCTCTGACCGGCTGCCCGGGCACGCTGGCGCGGGCGAGGTCGCACTCTTCGCAGGTGGTGGGGGGGCAGAGGAAGACGAGGGGGTCGCGGGTGAGGTGTTCGAGCGCGACGGCGACGATGTCGCGGGAGCGGGCGAGGCGGGCGTGGCCGTGGGCGAGGGGCCCTTCGTGTTGCAGGGCGCGGGCGCGGAGCCAGGGGTCGAGCCGGGTGAAGCCGCGGCAGCAGTGGTCGGGCTCGGGGATCTCGACGGTCTCGTGGCGGCCGTCGCGCTCGACGACGCAGGGGTGGCGGGTCTGGTAGGGCACGCCGGCGAGGGCTTCGGCGAGGTGGAGGGTGGTGTTGGCGTCGTGGCCGACGCCGAGGAGGAGGACGTGGGCGTCGAGGGCGTGGGCGTAGCCGACGGGGCTCTCGGGGCCGTGCGGGGGCGCGAGGGGCTGGGGGCGGCAGATGGCGGCGGCGTGGGGGCCGATTGCGGCGAAGGAGGCGCCGGGGTGGGCGCTGCGCAGCACGCCGGGCTGCTGGCGGAAGAGCTCGGCGGTGATGCCCATGTCGACGGTGGGGGTGGTCGCGGGGTCGTAGGGGGCGTCGCCGGCGCTCATGGTGGGCATCACGAGGGTGCCGGTGGGGCCGAGGGCGGCGCGGAGGGCGGCGATGAGCGCGAGGGGGCCGCCTTCGATCGGGCGGAGCGCGCGGTAGGCGGTGTGCACGATGAGGGTCTGGCCGGGGCGGACGCCGAGGCCGTGGAGCTGGGCGCGGAGGGTGGCGGGTGACGTGGGGCGCATGGAGCGGACGGTAGCCGGCGCCGCGCGGCGGTGTCGATGGTGAGCGCGCGATCAGTCGCAGGGGGGCGGGAGCGCGGCCTCGGCGGTGGTGATCAGGCGCTCGATGGGGCCGATGGGGTCTTCGTCGCAGATGGAGCCGCAGCCGGGCTCGGCGCAGGGCACGGGGCCGAACGCGGCGGCGAAGGCGCGGTAGCGGTCGCCCGGGTAGGCGAGGCCGCGAGCGCTTTCGCAGACGGGCTGGACCTCGGCGGCGCAGGCGCCATCGGGGCAGCAGGCGGCGTTGACGGGGAAGCGGCCGTCGGGGCCGGGTTCGCAGCCGGCGGCGGGGGCGCCTTCGACGAAGCGGACGGGGTTGCCGTCGATGGGGGCGAAGGCGGGGCCGACGAGGGTGGCGGCGGCGTAGGCGGGGGCGCCGGGGTGGGCGGCGCGGAGGGCGGCGGCGATGTCGGCGGGGGGGGTGAGCTGGTCGGCGTACCACGAGCAGAAGCTGTTGCCGGTGCGGGGGATGGTGCAGGTGCCGGGGACCGACTCGTAGTCGCACATGACGGGCGCCGGATCGGCGTCGGCGGCGTCGGAGCAGTCGTCTTCGTCGGCGACGATGAGGAGCGCGAGCGCGGCGTCGGGGCGGAGGAAGGGGCGGTCGCAGGCGAGGGGGTCGGCGCAGCAGGTGGCGAGCGCGTCGGCGTTGGGGCCGTCGCAGGTGAGCGCGAGGCGGGCGGCGGCGAGGCCCTGCTCGAAGCCGTCACCCTGGGTGCCGACGGTGACCATGCAGCGGAGGCGGGCGGCGACGACCTCGGCGTCGAGGCCGGTGGGGTCGAGCACGGGCGCGAGCTGGCCGGCGGCGAGGAGGGCCTGGCAGTCGGCGGTGTCGGGGACGTGGGGCTCGCCGGTGGCGCCGTCGATGCAGTTGAGCGAGGGCACGGGGAGCGTGGGGTCGGCGACGAAGCGGCCGCGGTCGGGGTTGTTGGCGTTCATGTCGGTGGTGACGACGGCGACGCGGTAGTCGCGCTCGGCGGCGGCGAGGAGCTCGCTGACGCCGCGCAGCGCGTCGGCGAGCTCGGCCTGCTCCTCGCACATGGAGCCGGAGTCGTCGATGACGATGAGGAGGTCGACGCGGGCGGGGCCGGCGCGGCAGATCGCGGCGTCGGGGGTGGGTTCGGCGTCGGGGGCGGCGCCGGCGTCGGGGGTGGGCGCGGCGTCGGCGTCGCCGGACGGGTTGGCTTCGCAGCCGGCGAGGGGCGCGGCGAGGAGCGCGGCGAGGAGCGCGGCGAGGAGCGCGGCGAGGAGCGCGGCGGGCGGGGTGGTGGTGGTGCGGGGCATCGCGGGGGTCCTCCCTGGTTTGAGGTGCGCTGAACTGCGGCACCTGGGGACAGTGTAGGTTTTGAGAGGATGATGGGCCCGCGCTGCTCTATTCCAGTCGATGACACGCGAGGCGAGCGGGCGGTCGAGCCGGCGCGCGTCGCCTCGGGAGCGACCACGCCGGGCGGGCGGGCTTCCATACAGCAGAGGGACGCGACGAGGCGGAGCGATGACCTGGAAGATCCCGATCACCGCCGTGACGCCGCTCGCCGCGCTCGCCGCGCTCGCCGCGCTCGCCGCGCTCGCCGCCCGAGCGACGGCGGCGCCGGAGGAGGCCGTGACCGCACCGATGACCGCACCGATGACCGCACCGATGACCGCGGCCGAGGCGCGGCGCGCGCTGATGCAGCCGGGGCGCACCGCGCACCTGCGCCCGACGACGGTGATCGAGCGCGCGGCCGTCGAGGCGCTCGTGCCGGTGATCGTGGAGCGGGCGCGGCGCGGTGAGGCGCAGGTGCACGATCTGGCGCCGGTCGCGGCGATGGCGGCGCTGGCGGTGGAGCGGTGGGTGGTCGAGGGCGCGACCTTCGTCGTGCTGCGCGAGGCGGCGGGGCGCGAGCGGGGCACGGGGGCCTACGTGTTCCGGGTGGGGCCGGTCGGGGGGGCCGAGGTGGTGTTGCAGGCGCCGCACGCCTACTTCGACCTGCACACCGGGCGGATCGCGGCGGCGATGACGTTCGAGCGCGAGGGGCCGCACCCGCGGGCGCTGATGCTCAACACGGTGCAGCGCTACCAGCGGGGGCCGCCGACGGCGGAGAGCCCGGCCGATGTCTGCCACCGGCCGGAGCACCTCTTCAGCCGCGTCACCGATCGGACCCTCGCGGCGCTCGGGCGGGCGACGGTGGTGCAGCTCCATGGCTTCGACGCGGCCGGGGTCCCGGCGGGGACCCGCGCGATCGTGAGCGAGGGGCTCGCGCGGGCGCCGAGCCTGCGGCTCGTGGCGCTCGCCGAGCGGGTCGAGGCGGCGCTCGGCGCGGGGGTGCGGGTGTATCACCGGGACGTCGAGCACCTCGGCGGCACGACGAACGCGCAGGCGCGGGTGGTCGCGCGGCACGCCTACGGGTGGTTCGTGCACCTCGAGATGGCGACCGCCGTGCGCGAGGCGCTGCGCGGGCAGCGCGCGCTGCGGCGGGCGCTCGCCGGGGCGCTGTTCGCGCCGGTCGAGGCGGAGCTGCCGTGAGCGCCCGCGCCGGCGGGTCGGCGCGAGGCGGGCGGCGCGCAGCGGCCGACGACGCCGCGCCGATCCGCCGCCGGGCGGCCGGTGAGCGCGGCGACGAGCGGCAGCCGGTCGGTGGCGTCGGCCGGGGCGAGCCGCTAACCTGCGCCGCCATGAGCCGGCCGCAGCGCCTCTCCGACGAGCGGCTGCGCGCGCCCGGCGAGGAGCGACCATGACCGATCCCGCCCTCGACGCCGCCGTCGCCGAGGCCGAAGCCCTCCTCGAAGCCGGCGACGCCGTCGCCGCCGCGGCGCGCGTCGAGGCGCACGAGGCCGCCGTCGAGACCCACGAGCGCCTCGCGCTGCTGTGGGCGGCGCTGCTCGGCGCGGTCGGTGACGCCCGGGTCCTCGCCCGCCAGCTCCGCCGCCTCAGCGCCGCCTGGCCGCGGCACCCGGTCGTCGCGCTGCGCTGCGCCGCGGCCGCGACCCGCTGGGCCGATCCGTGGCCCGCGACCGAGACCCGCGACCCGCTCGCCGCGCTCGGCGCCGACTTCGTGGCCCGCTGCATCGACGGCGGCGGCGCGGTCGATCGGTTCGTCGCGCCGCTGCACCTCGCGCTCGCCCGCGCGCTCGCCCGCAGCGGGCCGCGCCACGACGACAAGGCGCTCGCCGCGTTCGAGGTCGCGCTGAGCGCCGACCCCGAGGACGCGCGCGGCTGGGCCGATCTGGCGCGCTTCCACCAGCAGCGGCGCCGCTTCGTGCAGGGGCTCGGCGCGGCGCGCGAGGCGCTGCGCCACCGACCCGACGACAAGCCCGCCCGCTGGACCGCCGCCGTCTGCGCGACCGCGCTCGCCGATCCGGGCGCGGTCGCCGACTGGGCGGCGCTCGACCACCTCGCCGCCGGGCGCGACGGCGGGGGCCGCCGCGGGTCGAGGGGCTGCCGGCGGTCGAGGTGGTGCTGTGGCGCACGACGCCGCTCCATCTGGACCGGGGTGCGCCCGCGGCCGACAACGCGGCACAGGATGGCACACCGGCCGCGCCCGCCTCGGCGCAGGTCGGCACGGCGCGCGACGGGGCGTCGGCACAGGACGACACGCCGGCGGGCGAGGCGCTGTGGGTCGAGCCTTCGAGCCCGTGCCACGGCCGGATCGTCAGCCCGAGCGCGCTCGCGCTGCCCGCCGACTACGACGACGTGATCCTGTGGGACCCGCGCCCGCTCTCGTTCCGCGTCGTCGGCGACGCCGAGGTGCCCCGCTTCGGCGCGCTCGCCGTCCTCGGCCGCGGCCCGGCGCGGACGTGGCGGTATCACGCGGCGTCCGCGCTCGACGCGGCGGCGGTCGAGCGCGGCCTGCCCCCCGGCTGCCGGCTCTACCCGTTCGCCGGCCGCGTCTCGGGCGCGGCGGCCCTCGACGGCAAGCTCGTCGCGCCCCGCGCGCTCGACCGCGCCGCGCTCGAGGCCGCGCTCGCGCCCGCCGGCGTCACCCTCGCCTGACAGCGGTGATCGAGCCCGTTGAGCCCGTCGCGCTTGTCCGCGATCCCGCTGGCTGCGTCCTCGACCCTCGCCGATACCCGGCATCGTCTGCGGGTCTCGGCCTTGCCAGCGGGGCCGCGTCCGTCGCGCTTGGGGGCGCAACCGACTCGCTCACCGCTGTGAGGCAGCCGCCGGGCCAGCCGCGCGACCCGGAACACCACGACCCACGCCTCGAACCACCGATCGCGGACCATGCGCGCCTCCTCGCCGTGACGCGGAGAGGGTCGCACGCGGGCCCGGGGTGAGGCTCCTGAAGACTCCCCGCCATCGCGCCGGGCCGGCGCCGGATCCCGTGGTCGGCTCGGGTCGCCGACGCCGGTCGCCGCCGTCGCGATCGCGGGCGGCGACGGGGCGCCGCTGTCAGCACCCGCTCCCCTGCGCGCTCGGTGAGCGCGCCCGGCGGCCGGGGGCGCGTCAGCACGCGGCGAGCGACCCGGGGCGGCCTCCGAGCGGCCCCGGACGCGTGCTTGACGACTCCTCGGGGAGCCGTCTAACCTGCCCGAGTCGCCCCGTGCGTGCTCTGCCGGGCGCCCGCACCCGCCGAGGTTCTCTTGACCTGGATCTGCTCGCACTGCCGCACCCGCTTCGAGGAGCGCCGCACCCGCTGCCCGCACGATGGCCGCCGGGTCGTGCAGGACCTCGCGGGTGAGGTCGTCGGCGGGCGCTACACGCTGCGCGAGCTGCTCGGCGTCGGCGGCATGGACAGCTCGGTCTGGCTCGCGTGGCAGCAGTCGATCCAGCGCGCGGTCGCCATCAAGCTGCTCCCGCCGGCCGACGATCCCTCGACCGAGCGCTTCGCCCGCGGCGCCCGCATCGCGTCGAACCTGAGCCACCCCAACATCACCGTCGTGCACGACTACGGCACCACCGACGACGGTCACCTCTACCTGGTCATGGAGCTGCTCGACGGGCAGACCCTGCACCGGGTCCTGCGCCGCACCCACCTGCCGCCCGCGCGGGTGATCCACATCATCGATCAGGTGCTGCGCGCCCTCGACCACGCCCACCGGCGCAACATCGTCCACCGCGACATCAAGCCCGGCAACCTCTACCTCATCAACCAGAGCGACGGCGGCGACTTCATCAAGGTCCTCGACTTCGGCATCGCCCGCTACATCGACAGCGCCGACGATCCGGTCGACAAGCAGGAGATCACCATGGAGCGCCAGATCTGCGGCACGCCGCAGTACATGGCGCCCGAGCAGGTCGCGTTCGGGCAGGTCGACGCCCGGACCGACATCTATGCGCTCGGCGTGGTGATGTACCGCATGCTCACCGGGCGGCTGCCGTTCCAGAGCGGCAGCCACCACGAGCTCTTCCGCATGCACCTGCACACCGCGCCGCCGCCGTTCCGCGAGGTCAAGGCCGATCTCGGCTGCCCGCCGGCGCTCGAGGCGGTGGTGATGCGCGCGCTCGCCAAGTCGCCCGACGAGCGCTTCGCGAGCGCCGCCGAGATGCGGATGGCGCTGCGGCAGGTGCGCAACCAGATGGGGCTGCCCGCCGAGCCCGACGAGCCGTCGATGCCCTCGTCGAGCCACGGCTGGTCGCTCGAGCCGCCGCGCCCGGCGACGACGCCGCGGCGGGGCAACGGCTTCTTGTATGCGGCGCTCGTGATCCTCGCGCTCGCGGTCGTCGCGCTCGCGGTCATCCGCCGGGAGCCCGAGCCGGTGGTGACGACGCCGCCGGCCGAATCGGCGAGCGCGCGCGCCGCGCAGCCGCCGGCGACGCCGCCCGCGATCCCGACGCCGAGACCCGACGCCGCCGTCGCCGCCCGCGCGCCGGTCGTTCCCGACGCCGCCGCCGCCGCGCCGCCGGCCGCGCCCGACGCCGCCGTCGCCGAGCAGGACGACGAGCCCGACGCCGGCGGCGGCGACGGGCCGGTCTACCACCGCGTCTCGATCTTCAGCGACCCGCCCGGCGCGCAGGTCACCTGGCAGGGCCGCCCGATCGGGCAGACCCCGCTGCACACCCGCCTCGTCTCGGGGCGCCATCAGCTCCGCATCCGCCTCGACGGGCACGAGCCCGAGACGTGGAACCTCGCCCTCACCGGCGAGGAGTCGCGGCGGGTCGCGCGCAGCTTCACGCTCGCGGCGATCCCCAAGCCGCCGGTCGAGGCGCCCAAGCCCCCGGTCGAGGCGCCCCCGCCGCCGGTCGAGGCGCCCAAGCCGCCGGTCGAGAAGCCCAAGGGCCCGATCACGCTCGACAAGGTCCCCGATCCGCCGAAGGATCGCGGCGGCAACCCGCGGGTGCCGGTGCTCGGGCGCGACACCCAGGGGCGGGCGAGCGACGGCGACGGCAAGACCCGGGTGCAGACGCTCGGGAACTGATCGCGCCCGGCCCGCCGCGCCCGCCCGAGTCCTCCGAATCGACGGCTACTTCTCGCCCGCGCCCTCGCCCTTCGCGCGCAGCGCCTCGACCTTCGCCGCGGCCGCCTGCGCCAGCCGCTCGCGCCCCTCGATCCCCGCGCTCTGCTGCCCGCAGCGGGTGAACGCCGCCAGCGCCGCCGCCGGCTGCCCCGCGCCCTCGAGCGCGAAGCCGAGCCGGCAGGTCACCTCGGGGTCGTCGGCCCGCGCCGAGGCGAGCTCCCCGAAGACCTTCACCGCCGCCGCGAAGTCGCCGCCCTTGAGCGCGACGTCGCCGAGCGCCGCGTAGGCGTCGAGGTCGCCGAGCTCCCGATAGGCCCGCTCGAAGAACCGCGCCGCCGGCTGCAAGCGCCCCAGCCGCGCGAGCGCCCGCCCGTAGTCGGCGTACACCCCGTTCGCGTCCGGCCGCCGCGCCAGCACCCGCGCGAACGCCGCCTCGGCCTCGGCCCACTTCTCCCGCCCGAGCTCCACCCGCCCGAGCGCCTGCCACACCGCCGGCTCGTCGAGCTTCTCCGCCGCCTTGCCATAGTGCAGCGCCGCGACCTCCATCGCGCCGAGCCCCGCCTGCGCCTGCGCCATCGCGAGATGCGCCGCCGGATCGTCGGGCGTGATCGCGAGCGCCCGCTCGGCCGACGCCGCCGCGCCCGTCCACTCCTCGGCCCGCAGCAGCGCCTCGGCGAGCAGCACATGCGCCGGCGCGAGCCCCGGATCGAGCGCGATCGCCTCCCGCAGCCGCTCGCGCGCCGCCTCGCCCTGCCCGCGATAGGAGAGCACCTTGCCGAACGCCGCGAGCGTGCGCGCGTCGCGCCCGGTCGCGAGCAGCCGCTCGGAGAACTCGAGCTGAAGCCGCGCCGCGCTCGTCTCGGTCAGCTTCTCCGAGCCGTCGAGCATCTGCTCGACGTGCACCGCCGCCAGCCGCGCCCGCAGCGTCATGTCACCCGGCCGCAGGTCGAGCGCCGACGCGAACGCCCGCCCCGCCATCGCCCGATCACCCGCCGCCCGCGCGTCGTCGCCCGCCGCCGCGTACCGCTCGGCGAGGGCGGCCCGCGCCGCCCGATCGGCCAGCGCCGACCGCCGATCGGCCAGCACCACCACCGCCGCCGCCGCCGCCACCAGCGCCGAGGCCGTCACCAGCACCGCGCACAACCGCACCCACATCGGGATCTTCATCGCACGACCTGCATCGTCAGGGTGAAGGGGCCGACGCCACCGCCGGCCTGCTCGACGATGACATACCACGTCCCCGCGTCGAGGTCGGCAGGCCCGAAGACGGCCTCGGGGCCGCACGCCGCCGGTTCGAAGGCGAGCTCGCAGTCGTCGACGACATAGAAGAAGGCGTCGAAGCCGTCGACGGTGAAGTCGACCGTCGCCGGGGCATCGAGCACGAAGCGGAACGCGCGGTCGTTGGCCGGGACCACGTTGGGCGGCGCGCAGACCATGAAGAAGTCGTCGCGCCCGGCGAGGAGCGCGCCGTCGACCGGCGCCCCCGGCGCGACCGTCGCGAGGTTGGCGCAGCCGCGCCCGACGCATTGGCCGCTCGCCGCGTCGCAGGCGAGCCCGAAGCCGCAGTCGCCGTCGTCGACGCAGCCGCCGTCGCGCACGCAGGCGCCGGCCACACACCGCTCGCCCGGACCGCACTCCGCGTCGTCGAGGCACAGCGGCGCCGCCGCGCAGCGCCCGCCGAGGCACGCCTGCTGCGGCCCGCAGTCGGCCGCGATCGCGCACTGCGGCGCGGCGCAGGCCCCGCCCTCGCAGATCCGGGCGCCGAGGCAGTCATCGTCGACGAGGCAGACCGGGCCCTCGGCGCAGGCGAGCCCGTCGCAGATCTGGGTGCCCGGACAGTCGGCGTTCACCACGCAGGCCGGCGCCGGCGTCGCGCACAGGCCCGCGCGGCACACCTCGCCCGCCTCGCAGTCGCCGTCGTCGTCGCAGCCGCGCGCCTCGCAGCGCCCGCCGATGCACACCTGCCCGCCGCCGCACGCCGCGTCGTCGGCGCAGCCGGCGATGCACAGCCCCGCCTGACAGATCCGCCCCGCGAAGCAGTCGACGTCGCCCGCGCAGAGCGCCGGCTCCACGCAGCTCCCCGCGACGCACGCCTGCCGGCCCGGGCAGTCGTCGGCGCTCGCGCACGCCGCCGGCCCGCCGCCCGGCACGCAGCGCCCGCTCGGATCGCACACCTCACCCGCCGCGCAGTCGCCCGCGCCCCGGCACGGCGAGACGCACAGCCCCGCGTCGCAGAAGCGATCGCCGAGGCAGTCGTCGTCGACCCCGCAGAACGGCCGCTCGGCGCAGCGCCCGTCGCCGCCGCAGAACTGCAAGCCCGGGCAGTCGTCGTCGTCCTCGCAGTCGCGCTCCACCGCCCGCGGCACGCAGCGCCCCGCCGCGCACACCGTCTGCGCGTCGCAGTCGCCGTCGCCCGCGCAGCCCGCCACGCACAGCCCCGCCGCGCAGATCCGCCCCGCGAAGCAGTCGACGTCACCCGCGCAGATCGGCGGCTCGACGCAGGCCCCGCCCACGCACGCCTGCCGCCCCGGGCAGTCGCCGTCCGCCGCGCAGACCGCCGCCGCGACGCAGCGCCCCGCCTCGCACGACCGCCCGCCGCCGCAGACCGCGTCGTCGAGGCACGGCGCCGCGCAGCGCCCGGTGTCGCAGTAGCGCTCGCCGAGGCAGTCGGCGTCGCCGAGGCACACCGCCGGCTCGGCGCACTCCCCGGCGAGCCGGTCGCAGACCTGGTTGCCCGGGCAGTCGTCGTCGCCCGCGCACGCCGCCCGCGCCACGCAGCGCCCGGCGACGCAGCGGTTGCCCACGCCGCACGCCGCGTCGTCGGCGCACGGGTCGAAGCACGCCCCGAGCGCGCAGTACCGCTCGCCGCGGCAGTCCTCGTCGGCGCCGCACACCGCCGGCTCGCGGCACAGCCCGCCCGGATCGCAGAACTGCGCGCCCGGGCAGTCGCCGTCGCCGCGGCACTCGTCGCCGACCTCCTCGGGCAGCCGGCAGCGCCCCGCGTCGCAGACCTGCTCGCCCCCGCAGTCGCCGTCGCCCGCGCACGCCGCCACGCAGGTGCCGCCGTCACAGACCCGCCCCGCGAGGCAGTCCTCGTCGGCGCTGCACACGCCGGCCTCGACGCACACCCCGTCGCTGCACACCTGATTGCCCGCGCACTCCGCGTCGCCCGCGCACGCCCGCCCCTCCGGCGCCACACACGCGCCCGCGCGGCACACCCGCGGCGCGACGCAGTCGCCGTCGCCCGCGCACTCCCCCGCCGCCGCCCGGCAGTAGCCCTCGAGACAGCGCCCGCCCCCGCAGTCGCCGTCGCCCGCGCACGGATCCACGCAGCTCCCCGCGACGCAGCCCCGCGCGCCCACGCAGTCGAGGTCGCCGCCGCAGCCCGCCCCCTCGGCGCACACCCCGCTCGCCGGATCACACCGCTGCGCGCCCGGGCACTCCTCGCTCGCCGCGCAGGCCCGCGCGGCCGGCGGGGTACACACCGCCTGCCGGCACAGCCACCCCGCGGGGCAGTCGCCCGCCGCCCGGCAGTCGGCCTCGCCGCAGCGCCCGTCGCGCCCGCAGACCTGGTTGCCCGGGCAGCTCTCGCCGCTGCACGCCTCGACGCAGACCCCGCCGGCGCACAGCCGCCCCTCGAAGCACTCCCCGTCGGCCGCGCACGGCGACACCTCGGCGCACGCCCCGTCGAGGCACGTCAGCGACCGCGGGCACGGCGTCGCGCCATCGCACGCCGCCCGCGCCTCGCACACCCCCGCCCGACAGAAGCGCCCCGCCCCGCAGTCGGCGTCGCCCGCGCACGCCGGCCCCGCCTCCACGCAGCGCCCCCCCTCGCACGTCGCCCCCCCGCAATCACCCGCCGTCACACACGCCCCGATGCACGCCTGCCGGAAGCACTGCCGCCCGCCGAGGCAGTCCACATCGGTCGCGCAGACCCCCGGCTCCACGCAGGTGAACACCCCCGGCTCGCAGCGCTGGTTGCCCGGACAGTCCGCGTCCTGCCGGCACGCCTCCCCCATCGGCGCCACGCACCGCCCCGCCTCGCACACCGTCCCGCCCGCGCAGTCCTCGCTCCGCGCGCACTCGTCGGCCTGCGCCCCGTCGACCATCGGCGCCGCGTCGACCGCCGCGTCGACCGCCGGATCGGCCTCCTCGGCGTCGCAACCGGCCGCGACGACCGCTCCGAGAATCAACAGCCCGTGCCAGACGCGCATCGAGACCCCCTTCGGACGTGCATTTCCAGCGTGATCGGATTCAAACAGTATGATTGTATGAGTTCAGTCAGACCGCAACCCACACCGCGAGATCATCGCGGCGTCCCCACCCCCAGGAGGGCGAATGCGGATCCAAACCATCCCGATCGCGGCGTTGATCGGCCTCGCGCTCGCGATCCCCCGCGCGGCGCAGGCGCTCCCCGACCAGTTCATCCAGGAGGGGCTCGTGCTCGACCAGGGCGGCCGCCCGATCGACGGCGAGCACGACCTGCGGGTGCGGATCTACGACGTCGAGGCCGGCGGCGCGCCCCTCTTCGAAGAGCTGCACCGCGGGATCCCGTTCTTCGAGGGCTACTACGCGATCGCCGTCGGCAGCGAAGCGGCGCTCAGCGAGACCCTCTTCCTGCGCCCGCGGCTCTACCTCGGGATCACCATCGACGGCGGCGACGAGCTGCGCCCGCGCACCGCGCTCGCCAAGGTGCCCGCGGCGATGGTCGCCGACGTCGCGACCGCGGTCATCGGCGAGATCAACCCCGACAGCCTGCGGATCGGCGGCCGCCTCGTCATCGACGCCAACGGCCGCTGGGTGGGCGACCCGACCGGGCTGCGCGGCCCGCAGGGCGTCGCCGGCCCCGTCGGCCCCCAGGGCCCCGCCGGCCCGCAAGGCCCCGCCGGCCCCCAGGGTCCGCAAGGCCCGCGCGGCGAGGCCGGGGCGCAGGGCGCACAGGGCGCGCAGGGTGCGCAGGGCGCGCAGGGCAGCCCCGACACCCCGGCGCAGGTGCTCGCCAAGCTCGTCACCGTCGACGGCGGCGGCTCCGGGCTCGACGCCGACCGCCTCGACGGCTTGCAGGCGACCCAGTTCCTCCGCCGCGACCTCGCCGCCGACCAGATCGCCGACATGACCAGCCGCCTCCGCGTGCGCAGCGACGTCGTGCAGATCGGCGACCGCGACTTCCACCCCGGGTTGCAGTTCCTCAACAGCGGCACCAAGCACGCCGGGCTCCGCTACGACGGCGTGCGCACCGTCTACCTCGAAGACGCCTCGCGCAGCTCCGACCCCGAGGCGTGGTATGGCCCGAGCCTCACCGACTTCGAGATCCGCCAAGGCGCGCTCCGCGTCGGCGGCGAGGCCAGCGTCACCGGCTCGATCGACGTCGGCGGCGCGGTGCGCCCCTCGGCCGGCCCGGCCAACAACGGCGTCATCTTCCCCAGCGACCCCGGCGGCGGCGGCGGCGACGTCGCGTGGCTGCGCTACATCGTCGACGGCGCCGGCGAGGACACCGCGCTCGACATCGGGGTCAGCAACGACGCCGACGACAACATCCGCCTCAACGCCAGCGGCGGCGTCGACGTCATCGGCTCCGGCGACCTCCGCGTCGCGCGCGAGCTCACCGTCGCCGGCAACGGCCGGGTCCGCGGCGGCCTCCAGGTCGACGGCACCCTCACCCCCGCCCGCGGCGGCGGCGGCATCACCTTCCCCCTCGCCGGCAACGACCAGGCGTGGATCCGCAGCCTCACCGTCGCCGGCGACGACACCAAGCTCCAGATCGGCACCGGCGACGACGCGAACGACGAGATCGAGCTCTATGCGCCCGGCGGCGTCGTGCTCAACGCGCCCGGCGCCGGCCCGCTCGACCTGCGCTTCGGCCCCGGCAACCGCTGGGGCGGCGCCGGCGACGAGGCCCGGATCAGCTACGCCTCGGAGGGCGGCGAGAACGGGCGCCTCGAGATCGCGGTGGGCAACGAGGGCGACGACGACCTCGTCCTCAACGCGAGCGGCGGCGTCACCGTCGCCGGCAGCGGCGACCTCGTCGTCAACCGCAACCTCGTCGTGCGCGGTCAGTGCATCGGCTGCGCGGCGCCCGACGACTACCGCCCGCTGCTCGCGAGCGCCGGCGGCGGCGACAACGGCATCGTCTTCCCCACCGGCGCGTTCGGCGGCGGCGACGACGCCTGGATCCGCTACGAGACCGAGGGCGGCACCAACACCCGGCTCCAGATCGGGGTCAGCGCCGGCACCGATGACAACATCGAGCTGTACTCGGGTTACATGGTCAAGCTCGCCGGTTATGGCACGCAGCTCGGCATCGAGTTCCCCGCCGGCATCTGGGGCGGCGGCGACCATGCCTTCATCCGCTACCTGCGCGAGGGCGGCAGCAACACCCGGCTGCAGATCGTCAACACCGATGACAGCGACGACGAGATCGAGCTCTACAGCAACGCGATGACGCTCATCCAGGGCAATGGCAGCAACCCCATCGGCTTCGACTTCCAGCCCGACCGCTGGGGTGGCAGCGGTGACTTCGCGCGGATGCGGTATGCCAGCGAGGGCGGCGAGAACACCGTCTTCGAGATCGCGGTCGGCAACGACCCCGATGACAACCTCGTGCTCTCGGCGAGCGGCGGTGTCATCGTGCAGGGTGATCTCAACGTCACCGGTCGCATCATCGGCGGCGGGCTCGGCGGCTACGGGCCGGTCTATGCCAGCGCCGGCGGCGGTGACAATGGCATCGTCTTCCCCACCGGCGCGTTCGGCGGCGGCGACGACGCCTGGATCCGCTACGAGACCGAGGGCGGCGCGAACACCCGGCTCCAGATCGGGGTCAGCGCCGGCACCGATGACAACATCGAGCTCTACTCGGGTTACATGGTGCGGCTCGCCGGCTATGGCAACCAGCTCGGGATCGAGTTCCCCCCCAACCAGTGGGGCGGCGGCGACCATGCCTTCATCCGCTACCTGCAAGAGGGCGGCACCAACACCCGGCTGCAGATCGTCAACACCGATGACAGCGACGACGAGATCGAGCTGTACAGCAACGCGATGACGCTCATCCAAGGCAACGGCGGCAACCCGATCGGCCTGCAGTTCCAGCCCGATCGCTGGGGCGGCGGCGGCGACGAGGCGTACATCCGCTATCGCAGCGAGGGCGGGGAGAACACCGTCTTCGAGATCGGGGTGCACAACGACGGCGACGACAACATGGTGCTGCGCGCGAGCGGTGGCATCACCCTCGAAGGCAACGTACACGTCACCGGTCGCATCAGCGCCGGCGACAACGGGCTCGCGGTGAGTCATCCGGCCGCGGGCGACGCGGGGTGCCCGGGCGGGTGGATCGCCTACGGTGACATCTGCTTCCTCGACAGCTATCGGGGCGCGACCCATCAGACGCTGGTCTCGCACTACTGCCACGCCGAGACCGGCGGGCACCTCTGCACCGACTCCGAGATCGTCGCGATCCGCGGCTGGCGAGGCTGGTTCGGGGGCAACTTCTGGTACGCCGACTCGGTGGGCGACGACGTGGCGCTGTTCCACAACTGCAACTGCGGCAGCTACTGGTACAACCAGGACGGCGCGGCGGGCAAGGGCGACGGCCGCCATGCCTACTGCTGCCGCAGCCGATGAGGAGCACGACGATGAAGCGACTGATGACTCCCATCGCCGCGGCCCTGATCGGGCTCGGCTGCGCCGACGAGGGCGCGGTGAAGCACCCGGGGCCGCTGATGGCTTCGACCTCGACGCCGGTGGCAGCGCCGGTGGCCGCGCCGGTGGCCGCGCCGGTGGCTGCGCCGAGCCGCTCGATGCCATCGGTGGCATCACCGCCGGCGTCAACGAGACCCGCGATGCCATCGGTGGCATCCCCGATGGCAACACTGGCAGCGGCCGGTGGCACGACCGGCGGCTCACGGGCGAGCGCGCCCACCGAGACCGCCTGCCAGCCCGGCCGGGTCGGACCGCCGGCCGACGGCCCCTGGTCGGGCGGGCCGGACTACCAGGGCACCGGCCACCCCGACCCCGAGCCGCTGCGCAAGGTCCCCGACGCCGAGATGCTCGCGCTCGCGGCTGACCTCGGCCGCGGCGACCCCGACCGCCAGCACGCGCTCGTCAGCATCGGCCGGCGGCACCTGCCGGGCGCGATGGCGGTCTTCGCGCAGAGCATCGAGGCCTCGCAGCCGAAGCCGATCCGGGAGATGGCGCTCTCGGGGCTGATGGAGCACGGCGGCCCGGAGGCGCTGCCGCTGATGAAGCGGGTGCTCGACGACCCCTCCGAGCACCTGCGGGGCATGGCGATCTGGGCGGTGGCGCTGTACGGCGCGAGCGAGGCGCACGGCGCGATCCTGCGCGGGCTCGAGGACCCCGATCCGGGCGTGCAGGGCATGGCGGTGCTGGCGGTGTGGGCGCTGCGCGACCGGCTGGAGCTGGCGATGCCGATCCTGGAGGCGGCGGCGCTCGCGGAGGAGCGGCGGGTGTGGCAGGAGGCGTTCAACGTGCTGGCGCGGATCCCATCGAGCGACGCGGGCAACCTGCTCGCGCTGCACGGGCGGACGGCGAAGGGCGAGAAGGCCGAGGCCGCCGTGTGGCACGAGCGGCAGTGGCGGCGGCGGTTCCCCGAGCTGTGTCGGTGAGCGAGCGGTGATGCGCCCGGCGTGCGTGTCGACGGGCGCGCCCGGGTCGCTCGACAGGCCGAACACCAGCGCCAGAGACATGCTCACCCCTCACCGCCGGGGGCCGAGACCCGGTCGGGTCGTGCAGGCCCGCTGCATGGCGCCCGGTCGGTGTTGTTTGCGCGCGTAAACGAGCCGCCCGTCACGGCGCGACGTCGCCGCCCGGCCCAGGGCAGCGGCCGGCGGTGACGCGGCCTCGCCGGGCGTGAGGGGCTCGGTCAGCCACTCGAACCAGCGGTAGATCTCGTTCTCCTGCGAGATGACATTGAGCCGCCCGCTGTAGCCGCGCGCCAGGTCGATCTGCTGCCAGGTCCGCAGCTCGACGCCGCGCTTGTACAGGATCACCATGATGCCAGCGTGGGGCTTGGCAGGGTCGCGGTGGCGCCACATGTAGCCGCGGTCCTTGCGCCCGAGCCATTCCAGCGTCATCGGCGGGCCGAGGCGGTGCAGCGCGGCGTCGACCCGCGCCTTGCCGCGCGCGTCGCAGCGCCAGGGGTGCCACCCGTACTTGCCGCTGCCAAACAGGCTGCTCCGCGTCCCTCGTGAACTGAGGGGAGTCATCCGGTTCATGTCGGGCAGCTCGGCGGGATCGGTGATGCGCACGTAGTACTTGTCGACGAGCCCGCTCGGGTCGCCGAACAGGCCGAACACCAACGCCAGGATCATCGTTCACCCCGGCTGGATCGCCGCGACACCCGGGTGATCGTCGCGGCTCGTGGAGCGGCGTAATTTGCGTGCGTAAAAGACCCGCCTGTCACGGCGCGACGTCGCCACCCGGCGCGGGCGCGGCGGCCGGCGGCGACGCGGCCTCGCCGGGGGTGAGGGGTTCGGTCAGCCACTCGAACCAGCGATAGATCTCGTTCTCCTGCGAGATGACGTTGAGGCGCCCGGTATATCCCGGCGCACGGTCGATCTCCGACCAATCCCGCAGTTCGACGCCGCGCTTGTGCAGGATCACCATGATGCCAGCGTGCGGTTTGGCTGGATCCCGGTGTCGCCACATATAGCCCCGATCGGTGCGGCCGATGTCGACGAGCGCCATCGGCGGACCGAGGCGGTGGATGACGGCGTCGACCCGCGCCTTGCCCTTGGCGTCACAGCGCCAGGGATGCCAGCCGAACTTGCCACTGCTGAAGACACTGATTCGCGTACCGCGCGAAGTCACCGGACTCCAGCGCGTCATGTCGGGTAGGTCGGCCGGGTCGACGATGCGCACATAGTACTTCTCGACGAGACCGCTCGGATCACCGAGAAGGCCGAACACCAACGCCAGGATCACGCTCACACCTCACCTCCGAGGGCCGAGGCCGTCATTGTAGTCCAGATAGTCTTCACGACACTTCATCCGATCGTAGAGCTGGCTCAGCCACTCGTCGCACGCCAGGGTGCGGCCTTCGAGGCAGAAGCGTTGATAGATACCGAGCCACGTGCGCAGCGCGCCGGGGTCGACGTAGATGGTGCCGAGCTGGGCAATGGTGGCCTCGATCGAGAAGAAGTCGCAGCCGACCAGCGCACCACGCCGGCCACACTCGGGGGCGTAGACATCGAGGTCGAGGCGCTGAACGAGGGCGCGCTCCTCGCACAGCGCGTCATCCTCACCACAGGGGAAGCAGGGCGCGGTGTCGAGCACGCCACGGATGAAGCGGAAGTCGGTGGGGACGAAGGTGGTCCAGTACACCGGGGCGTGCAGCCAGGGGCGGGTCTGGAGGCGGTCGAGCAGGTAGCGAGGCGGCGAGACGTACTCGATGGGGCGGTAGTGCAGCGCGGCGGCGGGGCGGCGGGCCCGGAGGTTGAAGTCGAAGGTCGGGTGCTGTTCGAGGATCGCGACGGCGTCGGCGGGTGGTGTCCAGCCGAACATCCAAATCATGCGAAGGGATGGCTCGGAGACCTCGGTCGCCGCCAGCCAGTTGAAGTAGTGCCGCTCGATCTGGTCGACGAAGCGCCAGACCCGATCGTAGGCGAAGGAGCGCACGTCAGTGCGCCACCACTTGACCTCCATGAAGACGCCCGGCTCGCCGGTGATCTGCCCGCTCGGTCGCTCGCGGAGTGTGCTCGGGCAGTAGATGTCGTACCGCCCGAAGCGGAGCTGCCCGTCGGGCATGACGATGCGATAGGGGTAGTCGAAGCGGCACCCCTCCCGAAACCCATAGCCCAGCATCCACCAGACGATCCGCTCGCCCACAAGCCCCATCCACATGCTCACCTGCCCACCGGGCACGTCGAACTCCACCCCGATCGGCGCCCCCGGCGTCGGCACCTCGGGCCCCGGCGGCGGCTCCGGGGCGGGCGGAGCCATGGCGGCGTCGAGGCAGGCGCGCCACTCCGCGGGCTCGATCGGCCGGCCGAGCGCGTCGGCGATCACCATGCAGCGGGCGATGGCGTCGTCGGCGGAGCCTTCGGCGTAGCGCAGCACGTCGGGGCCGCCGGCGGCGGCTCGTTGCAGGGCGAAGGCTTCGACCTCCTCGGCGCTGAAGCCGGGCGGGGTGCCGGCGGGGACGCAGACGCGGCGGCCGTCGATGCAGGACACGTCGCCGGGCATCGGGCGGTCGCGCCATGCCGCGTGGATGGCATCCGGTGCGCCGGTCTGCGGCTCGGCGCCGTGGGTCTCGAGGTGCCCGGGTGGGTACCACGCGCAGTTGGACCAGCCGTCGTCGTCGGGGTCGTCGTCGCCGCAGCAGGCGTCGCCGATGCCATCGCCGTCGCTGTCGCGCTGCTCGGGGTCGGCGACGGCGACGCAGCGGTCGCAGGCGTCGCCGATGCCATCGCCGTCGCGGTCGGATTGCTCGGGGTCGGGGGTCTTGGGGCAGAGGTCGCAGGCGTCGCCGGCGCCGTCTTCGTCGCCGTCCTCCTGCCAGGGGTCGGGGTGGTCGGGGCAGCGGTCGCAGGCGTCGCCGACGCCGTCGCCGTCGGTGTCGTGCTGCTCGGGGTCGGGTGTGTCGGGGCAGAGGTCGCAGGCGTCGCCGATGCCATCGGCGTCGCCGTCGGTCTGTTCGGGGTCGGGCGTGTCGGGGCAGACGTCGCAGGCGTCGCCGGCGCCGTCGCGGTCGGTGTCGGTCTGGTCGGCGTTGGCGTGCCGCGGGCAGTTGTCGCAGGCGTCGCCGAGCGCGTCCTGGTCGCGGTCGCGCTGGTCGCGGTTGGGCTCGCCGCGGCAGTTGTCGCAGGCGTCGCCGACGCCGTCGGCGTCGAGGTCGCGCTGCTCGGGGTCGGGGTGTCGGGGGCAGACATCGCAGACGTCGCCATGGCCGTCGCCGTCGCGGTCGTGCTGCGGTCCGGGGTCGTCGGGGCAGTTGTCGCAGGCGTCGCCGTGGCCGTCGTGGTCGCGGTCGCGCTGGTCGCGGTCGGTGATGGTCGGGCAGACGTCGCAGCGGCTGTGGATCTGGTCGGTGTCGGGGTCGACGCGCGCGATGTCGCCGTCCCAGGTGTTGTGGTTGACGCATTGTTGCATGGCGCATGTCATGAAGCGCGCGACCTTGCGCGCGTGCTCGGCGCCGGTGAGGCTCATGAGGGTGCTGATGGCATACTGGTCGGGGATGGCCGGGCTCTGGCCGAAGAAGCCACCGGCGGGGTCTTGCCACGAGGGTGAGACCGCGAAGCCGACGACCGGGCCGCAGTCGCGCACGAAGGGCGGCACGACGCCGGGCACGGTGCGGCCGGGGGCGCGGCGGCCGGGGCGGGGGAGCGTGGCGCAGGTGGCGTCGATGGTGACGGTGGCGTCGAGGTGGGCGAGGCGCACGGCGGCGCGGGCGCGGGCGATGGGGATGTCGCAGTCGGCGCCGGGGCAGCCTTCGCTGATGGCATGGGCGGTCCAGGTGCCTTCGGGGATGTAGGCGGTGGGCAGGGTGCCGAGGCGGGTCATGGGGTCGATGGCGAGCGGGCCGCGGAGGCACCAGCCCTGGGGGGCCATGGCTTCGCAGCCGGCGACGGGCCAGTCATCGGGCGCTTCGACGCGGCCGGTGGTGCGGACGGGCTCGTCGTCTTCGCTCCAGCAGCCGAGGCCGGCGTCGGCGGCGCCCCATTGGCAGAGGGGGTCGTCGGGGTCGCCTTCGCAGCAGCCGGTGAGGAGCGCGAGCAGCAATGACAGGCACCACCATCGAGGCATCTCGGCCCTTCTCCCGCGAGCGTTTGTCGTGCCCGGCCGCTCGACCGCCGCCCCCCGGTGGCTTCACGGATGGGATCCTGGCAGCGGGTGCTGACGGCCGTCAAGAGGAGCGAGGATGGGAGGCGGAGTCACCGCTCCGGGCGGGTTTCGCTGTCGGGCGACTCACGCCCGGGACGGTGGAGTCGGCGACGATGCCGTGGCGGCCGCGGCGGCGGGTGACAACGCCACCGGCCGGCTTCAGCGCGGCGCGGGCGCCGTTGGGGCAGGCGCGTCCGGGCTCGGCGCCGCCGGGCCGCTCGGCTTCGGCGGCGGGACCTTGCCCGGCTCGGCGCCGTGCACCTTGATCACGAACCGCACCGGCGTGCCCACCGGGGGGATGGCGGCGGTGTTGACGTCGTAGCCGAGCAGGTCGCCGCGGTAGGGGTTGCCGGCGTCGTCGCCGATGACGACCACCGCGATGCGGTCGGGGATCAGCGCGATGACGCTGCGATCGGTGTCGGCGGAGTAGCGGCCGTTCCAGAAGATGCTGCCCTGGAAGTACCACGCCTGCGGGGGCGGGGCCTTGCCGGTCTTGCGGTCGCGCAGCCAATCCTCGGCGGGGATGTCGCGCTCGGCTTTGGTCTCGGGGTCGAGGTAGCGCAGCCGCAGCTCGACGCGGCCGCCTTCGCGCACGATCTTGGGCAGCACGTAGGGGTCGCTCTCGACGCTGTATTCGCGCGGGTCGAGGCCGATGAGGAGCAGGCCGAGGTGGATGTGGCTCGGCTCGGCGCCGAGCTCGAGCACCGACTCGTGCAGCTTGCCGTTCGAGCTGACGCCGTAATACTCGAGGATGCCCTGGGTCATGTTGACCTTGCTGGGGATCTCGATGAAGCGGTTGAGGCGGTCGGCGAAGACCTGGCCGACGCGGAGGCGGTAGGCGTCGAGGCGCTGCACCGGGGGGGCGCCGGGCTTCTCGACCGGCTGGCCCTGGCCGGCGGCGGTGGAGAGGCGGGCGAGGTCTTCGGGGCTCTGGGGTTCGCCCTCGGGGCGGGGCGGGGGCTCGGGGAACGGGGGGAGCGGGATCTTCTCGCGCTTGGGCTTGGGCGGGGGGCGGATCG
Organism: Myxococcales bacterium; assembly: GCA_020633515.1. Next base: position 42,131 of record JACKDM010000024.1, on the reverse strand, counting down.
CGTCGGGGGCGGCGTCCTGGCGGGCGGCGTCGGGCGCGGCGGCGAGCGGGGAGCGGCCTTCGGTGCAGCCGGCGAGCGCGAGGGCGGCGAGCAGGGGGAGCAGGCGCCTCATGCGCGCTTCTCGGCGCGGATGACGGTGTAGTGGATCGGGGCGGGGAGCGCGGTGACGGCGGTGACGTCGAGGCCGAGCTCGGCGAGCCATGCGCGCTGTTCGGCGACGGTGTGGCAGCGGCCGTCGTGGGCCATGACGCGCATGTTGAGCGCGAACATGGCGGCGAAGACGGGGCCCTGGCGGTCATCGGCGAGCATGACGTCGCTGATGTAGAGGACGCCGCCGGGTTCGAGCGCGGCGGCGGTCTTGGCGAGGAGCGCGCGCGCGCCGTCGGGCTGTTCGCGGTGCAGCACGCCGGAGACGAGCGCGCAGTCGTAGGTGCCGGGGAGCGGGTCTTTGTAGTAGTCGAAGGCGGTGCAGGTGACGCGCTCGGTGGCGCCGAGGCTCGCGACGATCTGGCGGGCGACGGCGACGACGCCGGGGAGGTCGAGGACCTCGGCGCGGAGGCCGGGGGTCTTCTCGGTGAGGAGCGCGCTGTAGGTGCCGGGGCCGCCGCCGACGTCGGCGAGGTGTTTGCGGCCGGCGAGGTCGATGACCGAGGCGACGGCGCGGCCGACGCCGAGCGCGCGGTGGTGCATGCCCCACACGAAGTTCCGGGTGCGGGTCTCGTCGTCGCCGAGGTACTGGCCGGGCGGGGCGGCGGCGCGGCCCTGCTTGACGATGGTGTCGAGCTCGGCCCAGAGCGGGTAGTTGTCGCCGTTGTAGCGCAGCGCCGCGCCGAGGGCGCCGGGGCGGCCTTCGACGAGGTAGGCATCGGCGAGGGGGGCGTTGTGGTAGCGGTCGCCGTCCTTGCCGACGAGCCCGAGCGCGGCGAGCGCGGTGAGGAGCGCGTCGGTGGCGACCGGATCGGCGCCGGCGGCGGCGGCGACGACGGCGGCTTCGGCGGGGCCGCGGGCGAGGTGGGTGAAGAGGTCGAGGCGCACGGCGGCGATGAGCGCGGCGCTGCCCCAGTAGGCGGTGGCGAGCTCGATGAGGGGGGCGGGGTTGTGCGGGGTCATGGTGTCGTCCAGCGGCGAGGGCGTGTCGCAGGCGATGCTAACGGGTCGGCGCGGCAGGGGACAAGCGGCGCGCGGAGCGGCTACACAAAGCGGTTGTCAGGGGCGATCCCGTGTTGTTGAATCCGGCCCGGACGAGCTTCGAGGTGCGGCCGTGGTCTGGCGTCGGTTGTTTCGGGGGCGGTCGTCGGCGACGACGACCACGGAGGCGGAGCCGGTCGATCAGGAGCCGGTGGTGACGCCACCGGCGGCGGCGCCCACGCGGGGCGAGGAGGCGCCGCGGTTCGGGGGGTTCAGCTTCGAAGGGCCGGCGGCGCCGGGGGCGCGGGGCGAGGGCGGGCAGACAAGCGTTCACGACGGCAGCACGATCGACGCGGCGACGGTCGAGGCGCCGGTGCCGGCGGCGTCGACCCCGACGGCCGACATGGTCGCGGCGGTGCGGCGCAAGGCCGGGCGGCGCGGGGCGCGGGCGGCGGATCGCGGGGTGGGGCCGGTGTTGATCCCGAGCCTGCGGGAGCAGGCGCTGTTGTATCGGCTGGCGGCCGAGGCGCGGGCGGCGGATGAGCCGGAGACGACGCTGGCGCTGTGGAAGGCGTATCTGGAGCTGTGTCCGGGCGACGCGGCGGGGTGGTTCCTGTATGGGCAGTGCCTGCTGACGAGCGGTCACCTCGACGCGGCGTGGGGCGCGTTCGTCGAGACGCGGCGGCGGCAGCCGGCGCATGGGCTCGCGGCGGGGGCGCTCGGCTATCTGTGCATGGCGCGGGGTGATGCGCGGGAGGCGATCCGGCACTTCGAGGAGGCGGTCGCGCTCGCGCCGACGAGCGGCGAGATGCAGACGGCGCTCGCCGAGGCGCTCGAGGCGGCGGGGTTCCTCGTCGAGGCGGCGGCGGCGCGGGCGCGGGTCGAGGCGCTCGCGAACGGGGATTGATCGAAGCGTCCGGCCCGCGGGTCGGGGAGAGGTGCCGTGGAGCTTTCGACCATCGAGACCAACAAGGCGCTCGCGCTCGACGCGCTGCGGCGCGGGGCGCTGGCGGAGGCCGAGGCGCTGTATGCGGCGCTGGAGCCGGAGTACGCGCGGCACGGCGCCGACGACGCGCTGGTGGGGCTGCGGTTCAATCGGCTGCTCGTCGCGCTGGAGAAGGGCGATCGGCCGGCGATCGCGGGGTTGATGACGCGGCTGGCCGAGTCGCTGTGGGCGGCGGACAAGCCGAGCCCGATGGTCGCCGATGTCGCCGGGCGGATCTGCCGGCTGTTCGCCGATCCGTTCCCCGGGGTCGATCACGAGGTGACGGGCGCGCTGGTGGCGATGGCGGCCGAGCGGGCGCGGCCGGTGGCGCCGCGGCCGGCGGACGAGGTGGATCCCGACGCGCTGCCGACCCCGGACGCGCTGGCGCGGCTGCACGCGGGGGACGCGGCGGTGGTGGTGCTCGACCTCGCCGACGCGCTGCGGGGGCGGCCGGGGTGCCCGAGCTGGCTGCGCTCGGTGGTGCGGGCGTTCGGTGAGCCGGCGCCGCTGGGGGAGGGGGTGGCGGCGGCGCTGAAGCGGTGCGCGCGCGAGCTGGACGAGGGGGATGTCTTCCACGCCTACCCGACGCTGGTCGCGGCGTTCGTCGAGGCGTGCGGGCGGCAGCCGGTGGTGGCGGCGGAGCTGTTGCTGGGGCTCGGCTGGCTGGAGGCGAAGGGGCTGCCGGAGCGGCTGGCCTACACCCCGAGCCTGCCGCGCGAGCGGCGGCTGGTGCTGAGCGTCGAGCTGCACGGGCGGCTGGCGACGGGGCTCGGGGACGAGGCGGGCGCCGAGCGGCTGGCGATGGCGCAGTGGCGGCGGGTGCTGGAGCTGTGTGACGACTATCTGGAGCGGGCCGAGCGGCGGCAGGCGCGGGGCGGCGGGCGCGGGGGCGACGCGGAGCAGGAGGCGTTGATCTGCATCTGGCGGAGCCGGGCGGCGCGGGTGCTGGGTGACTTCCAGACGGCGGCGACGGCGCTGGCGCGGAGCGTGGCGCGGGCGCGGCGGCAGGCGTTCGCGACGGCCGAGGTGGCGGCGCGGGTGCTGCGCGAGGCGGCCGAGGTGGCCGAGCGCATGGGGGATCGGGCGGCGGCGGCGCGGCTGTACGGCGAGGCGGCGCAGGCGGCGGCGGCGGGGGCGACGGCGGCGGGTGACGAGGCGGCGCGGGGGCGGCTGGTCGAGGAGGCGATGGAGGAGCCGCAGCGCTTGTTGCTGGCGGCGGACGCGCTCGGCGGGCTGGCGCGGACGGGGGAGGGGAGCGAGGCGGCGGCGGCGCTGGAGACGGCGCGCTTCGTGCTGACGCTGGCGCGGCCGCTGCTGGAGCCGACGGCGTTCGCGCAGGGCGTGATGCGGCTGGAGCTGACCGCCGCGCGGCGCGGGGACGCGGGGGCGCCGCTGCGGGCGCTGGAGGCGGCGCGGGCGGCGGAGGATCGGCCGGGGGTGGCGCTGGCGTTGTTGTATCGGGGGCTCGGGGCGCATCGGGGGCGGGGTTCGGTCGAGGAGACGCGGAGCGTGCTGGAGACGCTGGCGTCGGCGGCGTCGGCGGCGCGGGCGACGGCGGCGGGCGCGGTGCGGCGGGCGGTCGAGACCGGGGTCGCGGTGGTGCATCAGGCGCGGGCGGACAAGGCCGATCCGGCGCGGGTCGAGATCCACCTGCGGCGCGCGGCCGAGGCGGCGGAGGGGCCGGCGCTGGCCGATGGCGCGGGCGCGCTCGATGTGTTCCTGCCCGACGACGAGGCGCTCGATCTCGAGGCGGCGATCGGGCGGCTGGTCGATGAAGGCGACGCCCCGCTCGCGCGGCGGCTATGCGCGGCGGCGCGGCGGCGCGACCAGCGGATCCCGGTGTCGACGTCGCCGGGGCCGGCGGCGGACACGGTGCATCTGGCGTTGCAGCGGCGCTTCGCGGCGCGCTGGCTCGACGAGGGGGCGGTCGAGGCGATGGCTTCGATCCGGGCGCGGGTCGACGACGGGCGCCTCGCGGGGGACTGGTCGCTGCGCACGCCGTGGTCGGGTGAGGCGCGGATCGAGTTCCGGGTCTTCGACGAGTGGACGGCGGTCTTCGTGGTGACCTCGGGTGGGATCCGGATGCATCGCTGGGATCTGTCGCGGGCCGATCTGGCGCGGCGGGTCGAGGCGCTGTGCAAGCACCTGGCGGCCGATGAGATGTCGCCGTTCCTCGACGCGGCGACCGAGGCGTATCGGGTGCTCGTCGAGCCGCTGCTCTACGATCTGGATGGGATCGATCGGCTGGTGATCGCGCCCGACGGGCCGCTGGTCGAGCTGCCGTTCGAGCTCTTGTGGGGCGGGGCGTTCCTCGCGGAGTACTTCGACCTCGCGGTCGCGCGCCCGGCGGCGCCGCCGGCGTTCAGCGCCGACACGCCGCTTGCGCCGGCGACGGCGTTGATCGTGGGTGACGCGGCGACGGCGCGCGATCTCCAGATCAGCACCCTGGCGGGCGAGGGCGGGCTGCGGTCGGTCGACGCCCGGCACGGCGAGGCGCTGGAGGGGGCGTCGCTGCCGACGGTGCTGGCGGGGGGGCGCTTCGTGCATCTGGTGGGCGAGATCGCGCCGGGGCCGGCGGTCGGCCTGATCGATGACGGCAACCCGGTGCCGGTGCCGCGGCTGGCCGAGGCGCTGGGCGCGGGCGGTACGGTGTGCGCGACGTTGATGGGTCCGCTCGACGGGGCAGAGGGCGGCGCGGCGGTGGGCGCGCTGCTGGCGGGCGTGCGCGGCGGGGTGCTCGGGCGGCGCTGGGCGGAGGACGCCGATCGGCAGTTCCTGCTCTTGTTCCTGGCGCGGGCGGTGGACGCGACGGACGCGCGGGCGCTGACCGCGGCGCTGGGCGCGGCGCGGCGGGATGCCATCGCGGCGCGGCTGCCGCCGAAGGCATGGGGTGCCTACACCCTGTATGTGCCGGAAGGGATCTGACGTCGGCGGTCAGTCGGCGGGGAAGACGTCTTCGGGGCGCTCGGCGAAGAGGATGCGCATCTCGGCTTCGTCGAGGGTCTCGAGCTCGGCGGTCTCGACGCGCGCGGCGAGCCACGCGGGCAGCTCGCTGAGGTCGAAGCGTCGCTGGAGCTGGCGGGTGAGCGTGTCACGCCGCGCCTGGGTGATGTTCTGGCGCTGGAAGTCCCGCCGCCAGTTGGGCCCGAAGGCTTCGACGAACTCTTCGAAGTTGGTCATCTCGATCCCCTCCGCCAGCGCCGGGTCGATGGCTTGCACGATGGTGGTGTAGATGCCTCGCTCGCGCGCGTCGCTGCGGATCACCTGCGCGAGGTAGCGCAAGAGCGCGATGATCGCTTCGCGCCCGTCGGTGGCGCGCGAGGTCGCGGTGATGAGCCCGGCGCGGAAGGTGATCATGCGCCGGAGGGACTCGACGTCGCGGGCGTACTTGAAGCAGAGCATCGTCAGCTCGACCATCGCCGCGTCGGCGCCGAGGCGCAGGGCGTCGTCGCTGACGGCGGCGAGGTCGAAGACATGGTAGGGCGTCGATGGCATGAACCGCGCGCAGCTCTGCCGCTGCGCGGGTGTCAGCGCGATGAGCGCGGCGACGTCGGTGGCGGCGCGCCAGCCCGCGGGGTCGTGGGAGAGCACGACGGTGAAGACCATCGGCAGCGTCTCGGCGTCGGGATGCTCACGCTGCCAGTGGGTCCAGCGCTGGCCGAGCGCGTCGTGGATCCGCAGCGGCATCCAGCGGTCGCTCTGGCTCTGGTGCTCGAAGATCAGGTCGAGCCACGCGCTGCCGCCGTCGGCGAAGGGCAGGTGGAAGAGCAGGTCGACGATCCGCTCGCGCAGCTCGGGGTCGAGGTGACGGCCGGGTTCGACCCGGAGGCCGCCGAAGTCGACGAGCGCGGCGATGTCGGGCGGCAGCACGAGGCGGGCGAGCGCGGCGGCGTGCTGGCGGTGGCCCGCGAGGTAGCGGATGAGGCGGTCGTGCGGCTGTGACATCCGGCGCGCTCGTCCTGCGATGCCGCGCGACGCGGTCAGCGGGGGGTCACTGCCGGGTCGGCGCGCTCCGATGAGTAGGGACCGCGGGCCTTGAAGTGTCCGATCGGGGGCCGGGGAGGGGGTTCAGGCGAAGAGCCAGACCCCGACGCCGGCGGCGGCGGCGGCGGCGATGACGATCGCGACGATCGCGACCGCGCGGCTGCTGCCGGCGGCTTCGGTGCGGCGGGCGTTGGTGGGGGTGCGCATCAGCTCGGCGGCGTACTGCGGCTGCGGGCGGGCCGCGGGCCGGGCCGCGACGGGCGTGGGGACCGGGGCGGGCGCGACGGGCGAGGCGACGGTGGCGGCCTGCGAGGCGGTGATGGTCGGTGACGCGACGGTCGCCGCGCCCATGCCGCCGGCTTGCATGGCGGCCTGCGCGCGGCGCAGCTCGGCGTCGTCGAGGCGCACCGTGCTCGCGCCCTCGAGGCGCGGGTCGTGGTCGTAGAGCAGCTCGGCGACCTCGTCGGGGCGCAGCTCGAGGGACGGGTCGCGGCGCTCTTCGAGGCGGCGGACGCACTCTTCGAGCGCCTCCTTGACCTCGATCGCGTTCGCGAAGCGGTCGCTCTTCTTCTTGGCGAGCAGCTTGAGCACGATCGCTTCGAGCTCGGGCGGGTAGGACCAGTCGCGGCGCGCCTTGGAGGGCGGCGTCGGCTCGTCGATGACGATCTTGGTCGCGACCTCGACGGCGCTCTCGGCGAAGAAGGGGAGCTGCCCGGTGACGGTCTGGTAGAGGATGATGCCCAGGCTGAACAGGTCGGAGCGGTTGTCGAGCTCGAAGCCCTGCACCTGCTCGGGGCTCATGTAGGCCGGCGTGCCGCAGACGATGCCGTCGCGGGTCAGCGGCTGGTAGTTCTCTTCGGGGTCGATGATCTTGGCGATGCCGAAGTCGAGGACCTTGACGAAGTCGCTGATCCGGCGGTGCTCGAAGCACACGATGTTGGCCGGCTTGAGGTCGCGGTGCACGATGTTGGCGCTGTGCGCCTCGTCGAGCGCCTCGCAGACCTGCGTCATGATGTGCACGACGCGGCGGGTCTCGAGCGGTGACTCCTCGGCGATGATGAGCCCGAGGTCGCGGCCCTGCACGAACTCCATCGCCATCCACAACAGGTCGCCGCCGTCCTCGGAGCCGAAGCCGTAGATGGTGATGCAGTTGGGGTGGTTGAGCCGGCTCGCCGCGAGCGCCTCGCGCTCGAAGCGTTTGACGACGGTGGGATCACCCACGAGGCTCGACCGCAGGATCTTGAGCGCGACCTTCTTGCGGAGCGTGGTGTGCTGCGCCTGATAGACCCGGCCCATGGCGCCCTGGCCGATGAGCGATTCGACGAGGTAGGTGTTGTCGATGAGCCGCCCGATGAGGGGGTCGTCGCCCCCCGCCCGGTCATAGGTCTGGGAGGCGCCGCAGGTGGGGCAGAAGTTGGGGCGCCCTTCGATCTGGTGACCGCATTTGGGACAAGGGTGCATCGGCGGGTCACTCGCTCGGGTTTCGACGTGCGCGCCGGTCACGATCGGTGGATCGACCTGCGCGCAAGCGGCGGTGGGACCATAACAGAGGGTCATGGGGGTGGCAAGGTCTCCTCTCCCCGCCCGGCAGGAGCCGTCGAAGCCCGCTCCGAGCGGCGTCATGGGGGCAATTCATTGCCCTTTGCGCCGTGAAGCGAGGTCGAGTAAGGTGCGACACCTTGCGATTCGTCCGCTCCGGGAGGAAGACCCAGCCCATGCTGCGCACGCTGCTCGCGACCGCCCTCACGGTCGGCCTGACCGCCCAGTTCGGGTGTTACAACACCTACAACGTCAGCCTCACCGAGCTCGCCAAGGCCGCCGAGGGCGGCAGCACCGGCACGGTCGAGATCCAGACCAAGGAAGGCGAGCCCGTCGTCGTCACCGAGAACACCAAGCTCGGCGTCACCGACAACCAGGGGGTCTACCACGAGGTCTCGCCCTTCAACTTCACCCTCACCCGCCCCGAAGAAGAGGAAGCCGGCCAGCTCGTCGCCCCCGACGAGGATCTGCTGCTCCAGAAGAGCGCGATCGAGACCGGCAACGTCAAGCTCGTCAGCGGCACCAAGACCGCGCTCCTCGTCGCCGCCGGCGTGGCCGCCATCACCGGCGGCGTGCTCTTCGTGACGCTGACCGCGGAAGAAGAGAAGGGCTTCGGCGAGTAACAGCCCGTGCGCCGCTCCGCTCGTGTCGCGTGCGGGGTCGCCCTCCTGATCGCCGCGATCGGCTGTCAGCCCGATCGTGTCCCCACCATCCGAGAAGTCGACCGCCTCCGCGCGCCGGGTGACCCGCGGGGGCCGTTCGTGATCGCCGCGCGGGTCGCGCCGGGTGATGGCGCGCTCGCGGTGCGGCTGCTGTACGCGCTCGACGGGCAGGATCCGCTCGATCGCGACTGCGTCGACGGGCCGCCGGTCGTGCCGTGGCGGGTGGCGGTCGGTGACGCGGGCGCCGGCGGGGCCGACGCGGGGGGCGGCGGGGCCGACGCGGGGGCCGGCGGGGCCGACGCGGGAGGCGACGCCACCGACGCCGGGGTCGGGGCGCCCGAACCGCCCTGCCACCGGCTCGCGCTCGCGGGCGACGGCGAGCTCTGGCGCGGCGAGCTGCTCGGGCCGCCGTTCCCGCTCGGGGCGCGGGTGCTCTATCGCCTCGTCGCGGTCGACGACGACGGCGACCGCGCGGTGTGGCCGGCCGACGCGCCGGCGATCTTCGACGTGGGCTGGGATGCGCCGCTCGCGGTAACTGCGATCGCGCCGATCGCCGGTCCGGCGGCGGGCGGGACCGAGGTGCTGCTGCGCGGCGAGGGCTTCGGCCCCGGCCTCGCGATCCGGTTCGGCGGGCGCGCGGCGGCGGTGGCGGTCGAGTCGGCGCACCTCGCGCGGGCACGGACCCCGTCGGGCGTGCCCGGCGCCGTCGACGTGGTGGTGACGCGCGCGGCGCAGCGGGTGGCGCTCGCCGGGGCCTACACCTACGATCCGCCGCCGACGCTCACCCGGGTCGATCCGGACGAGGCGCCGGCCGACGCCGAGGCGTTGCTGATCGTCGAGGGCGGTGGCTTCGTCGCGGGCGCGGTGGTCGAGCTGACCGCGGCGCCGGCGCCGTCGGTGACCGCCGCCGCCGAGGATCTCGGCCCGTCCCGCCTCGCCGCGACCGCGCCGCCGCTGCCGGCAGGGACCTACGACGTGACCGTGCAGAACCCGGACGGTCAGCGGTCGACGCTGCGCGGCGCGCTCGTGCTGCGCCCGCCGCCGCGGCTCGACGCGATCGACCCGGAGCGCGGCGCCGACGTGGGCGGCGCGGTGGTGCGGCTGCGCGGCGCCGATCTGCGCGCGCCCGGCGCGGTGTGGTTCGGCGCGCGACCGGCGCCGCGGGTGGTCGTCGACCCCGACGGCCGCGGCGCCGAGGTCGTCGCGCCGCGGCACGTCGAGGGCGTCGTCGACGTCGTCTTCTACAACCCCGACGGGCAGTCGGCGGCGCTCGTCGAGGTCTTCCGCTTCGTCGGGCCGCCGCTCGTCGAGGCGGTCGATCCCGAAGTCGCCGGCCGCTGCGGCGGCGGGCTCGCGACGCTGCGCGGGCGCAACCTCGAGGCGGGGATGCGGGTGCTCGTCGGCGGCCGCGCGGCCGAGGTCGTCGAGGTCTCGCTCGATGGGACGGCGGCGGTGATCCGGATGCCGCCCGGCGCGGTGGGCGCGGCGCGGGTCGAGGTGGTCGCGCCCGATGGGCGGGTCTTCCGCGCCGATGGGCTCGTCGCCTACGACCGGCGCCCGGTGGTGCGCGCGGTCGAGCCGGCGCGGGTGCCGGTCTGGGGGCAGGACGACGTGGTGATCGCGGGCGCCGATCTCGACGCGGTCACCGGGGTGACGGTCGATGGCGCGGCGGCGACCGATCTGCGGCGGGTGGTGGGGGACGATCCCTGCGACGGGCGGCTGATCGTCGACCTGCCGGCGCGCGAGGACGGGCCGGCCGACGTGCAGCTCGACGACGCGCGCGGTGAGGCGGCGACGCTGCCGGCGGGTGTGCAGTATGTCGCGCCCGTGCTGGAGCCGTCGAGCGGGCTCGTGCCCGGCTACACCAACGCGACGCTGCGCGGGGTGGGGCTCGTGGCGGGGCTGACGATGACGATCGGCGGCCGGGCGCCGCGGGCGGCGCGGCGGATCTCCGACACCGAGTGGCAGGTGCTGACGCCGGCGGGCGAGCCGGGGCCGGCGGCGCTGCGGTTCGCGCTCGCGGCGCAGGGGCGGAGCGCGACGGTGCGGCAGGGCTTCGTCTACCGGGTCTTCCGCGACCGAACGATGGGGCGGCTGACGGCGCCGGGCGACTGCAACGACGTCTCGGTGGGTGATCTCGATGGCGACGGCGACCTCGACGTGCTCGGCGCCTTCGGCGGGATGGGCGGGCTGCGGCCGATCGAGCAGCCGCCGGCGGTGTTCTTCAACGACGGCGCGGCCGACTTCCGGCGGGTCGAGCTGCGGCCGACCGGAAACGGCATCAACGGGCGCCTCGGCGACGCCGATGGCGACGGGGATCTCGACCTGCTCTTCGCCAACCTCTCGGGGCCCGAGAATCGGCTGTTCCTCAACGACGGCGGCAGCTTCCGTGAGGACGTGGACTTCCCGGCGCGCGACCCGAGCTACGACGCCGACTTCGTCGACGTGGACGGCGACGGCGACCTCGACGTCTTCTCGCTGCGGATCGGCTCGCCGGCCAACGTCGCGGTCGATGGGCCGGAGCAGCTCTGGCTCAACGACGGCCGGGGTGGCTTCGTCGACGCGCGCGACCGGCTGCCGCACGATCTGCGCGACGTGCACGACCACGACTTCGCGCACGGCGACCTCGACGGCGACGGGCTGCCCGACATCGTGATCGTGGTCGACAACCTCAGCGAGGGCTTCGGCACGGCGCGCAACCGGCTGTGGATGAACCAGGGCGGCGGGCGCTTCGCGTGGCGGCCGAGCCCGTTCGACACGGTGCAGGGCGACTGGCTCGACGTGAAGCTCGTCGACGTCGACGGCGACGGCGACCTCGACGTGCTGATGCCGCAGGACTACCTCGAAGGCTTCTCGTTCCCCGGCACGCCGCCGCTCGCGGTGTGGATCAACGACGGCGCGGCGAACTTCGTCGCGGCGCACGATCGGGTCAATGGGCTGCCGCGGCTGCCGGCCTACGAGGTGGTGCCGGTCGACCTCGACGCCGACGGTGATCTCGATCTCATCGTCGCGGTCTTCGGGATCACCTACACCGATGGCACCGTCGATCCCTTCCGCAGCGTGCTGCTGCTCAACGACGGCGCCGCGTGGTTCGAGGCGTCGGCGGCGTTCGCGGAGGGGCTCGCCGAGATCGCGTCGACCAACTTCGCGGCGGCGGACTTCGACGGCGACGGGGACGTCGACCTGATCGAGTGCGCGGCGCGGGGCCGGAGCATGCTCTGGTTGCAGGAGTGAGCCCGGCGACCCTGGCGGCGCCTCACTCGGCGGTGAGGTGCTTGTCGGGGGCGGTGGCCGTTGATAGAACGAGGGCACACCCCGAGGGCGCCGGTTGACGGGTCGATGGCGCCCCCGACGCGAGGGAGTGCCGTGACTGTCGTCCCTTCGATTTCAGAGGCGCGGGAGCGAGCGCTGCGGATCTGCCTCGCGCGCATGCGGCGCGCGCCGCTCGACTTTCAGCTCCGGGTCGAGGCGGCCGATCACCTCGTCGCGGTCGGCGAGCGCGAGCGCGGGATCCGGGTGCTGCGGAGCTGCGCCGATTACTTCACGTTGGCAGGGTTCCCGGTGCGGGCGCTGTGGGCGCTCAAGCTGCTGGAGCTGCACGGCGCGGAGCTGGCGGTGGTCGAGCGCGGGCTCAACCTGCTGGCGAAGCACTATGCGCGGCGGCCGCGCGAGGAGTGGGGCGAGCCGATCTTCGAGATGCCGATGCGCATGGGTGACTCGCTCGACCTCGACGATCTGCCGGCGACGCTCGAAGCGGTGATCGCGGAGGTGGAGCGGCGGGCGACCGACATCATCCGCGGGGTCAACTTCCCCGACCGGCTGCCGCAGTTCCCGCTGCTGAGCGAGCTGGCGGAGAAGCCGTTCGTGACGGTGGCGCGGGCGATCCGGCTGCGGCATGTCGACGACGGCGTCTCGCTGGTGCGGGAGGGTGAGCCGGGGCAGTCGGTGCACATCGTGGTGACGGGGCGGGCGCGGGTGGTCAAGCATGGGACCGACGGGCGGATCGCGACGCTCGCGCGGCTGGTCGAGGGGGACATCTTCGGTGAGATGGCGCTGATCACGGAGTCACCGCGGGTGGCGAGCGTGGTCGCGGATGGCAGCCTCGATGTCTTCGAGCTGCCTCGCTCGGTGCTCGACGAGCTCGGCCGTGACGCCGACACGCTGCAGAGCGTGCTCTCGCGGCATGTCTCCAACCGCATGATCAACAACCTGATCAACCTCTCGCCGGTCTTCGAGGGCATGCCCAAGAGCCAGCGGCGCGGCTTGATGGAGCGCTTCGAGTCGCGGCTCTTCGAGTCGGGGCGCAAGATCGTCAAAGAGGGCGAGCCGAGCGGCGGGCTGTACATCATCCTCGATGGCATGGTGAAGGTCGTCCGCCAGCACGAGGGCGCCGAGCGCACGCTCAACCTGCTGCGGGAGGGTGAGCTCTTCGGCGAGATCTCGCTGATCCACAACTCGGCGGCGACGGCGACGTGCATCGCGACGCGGCGCACGATGGTGCTGTTCCTGTCACGGCGGGAGTTCGAGCAGGTCGCGCGCGACTTCCCGGGCGTGCGGGAGCGGGTCAACCACCTGGGGGAGATCCGGCTGTTGGACAGCATCTACATGCTGGCCTGAGCCGAACGGCGGGCGAGGATTCGAGCGGGTCGGGAGAGGAGAGCGGGGGGAGGGGAGCGAGGCCGGGGGACGCGGGCGCATCCCCCGGCGGGCGGGCTCAGAGCGAGCCGATGCCGAGCAGCTCGCTGATGTGGGTGAGGTTCGAGAGCCGGTCCTCCTGCTGGGTCAGGCGGTTCTCGAGGCGCGAGAGCTTGAGATCGGCCTCGTCGCGCGACATGCCATCGGGCAGCACCACGGTCGGATCCTCGTCGTACTGCGCCACCGCCTCGCGGAGCTCGAGGTACTGCGCGCGCAGCACGTTGCAGCGGTCGATCGCCTGCACCGCGATGCTCGGGATGCTGCTCGTCTGCACCGCGGCGAAGCGGCGGTGGGTGAGCGGGCTGGTGCAGGTCTCGACGTCCTGGGCCGGGATGTGGCTCAGGTCGAACGAGGTCTGACCGCCCACCTCGAAGACGCGCGCGGCGTTGGTGAACGACAGGTCGAAGTACACCGGCGTGTCGATCATCGAGTAGATGATCGCGTAGATGTTGAGCAGCGTCGACGCGCCGGGCTCGACCGGGCGGCCGGGGGGCGCGTCGGGCGCGAGCTCGACGTCGGCGTCGAAGAAGCTGCCGTCCCAGTAGGTGCGCTCGATGAGGCGGATCTCCTTGCCGCCGTCGGCGGTCGGGAGCTCCTGGAAGTACATCGGCTTGTCGTTGAAGTCACCGGCCATGTAGGCGCCGAGGACGTCGATGTAGGCGCCGGGGAAGAAGTCGTAGAAGTTGAGCTGGAACCGCTCGTCGCTCGCGCCGGCGTCGACGCCCCAGTCGCGCAGGGTGAGGGTCTCGATGGCGGCGATCTTGTCGTAGAACACGCCCGCGTAGGCGAGGCGGTCGACGCCGAAGTAGCCGTCCTCGTAGCTCGAGTAGAGCGGCTTGCCGAGGCCGAGCGGGATGTTGATGACCTCGTCTCCGGTGACGGCGTCGTCGATCAGGTTCTCCTCGAGGTTGACGTAGACCCCGAGGTCCTCGTCCCACTCGTAGGAGCCCGACTCGGGCTGCGCGAGCACGTTGCCGAGGAAGTCGAAGCCGACCACGGTCGCCCGCATCATGTCGTAGAAGCCGCCGGGGCCGTTGTTGTCGAGGAAGCCGGGCTCGTAGAAGTACTTGTAGAGCAGCGACTGCATCTGGTCGCCGATGACCGAGAAGTACCGGCTGAAGATGCGGCCGTAGTACGACGAGACCCGGAAGTTGGCCGAATACCGCCGGAAGTTGTTGAAGACGAACATCCGCTGGTAGTTGTCGATCATGCTCCGCACGATCTCCTCGGAGCTCTCACCCTCGTCGAAGCGGTTGCAGAAGGGCTGGTCGCCGACGCGGTCGTCGCTGCAGAACTGCTGGCGCGGGTTGAACCGGCCCGACGCCTTCTCGTCCTCGTCCCAGTTCGAGCAGAACTTCGCGCCCGCCTCGGGGCGGAAGCGGCAGCTCTGGCCGCTCGCGGCCGAGGGGCAGTCTTCGTTGACCTGGCAGAGCTGGCCGCCGGCGTACCAGCGCACGTGCTCGCGGTCATAGAGCGGGTGGGCGCCGCCCTCGCGGTCGATGCAGTCCTCGGGGCGGGTGCCGGTGCAGTTCACCCGGTCGACGAGGCCCGCGTAGAGGAAGCGCATCGCGGCGTGGTCGTAGCTGCCGAGGCCCTGCCAGTCGCCGTAGTAGGCGGCGTGGTAGTCCATGATCGAGCTGTACTTGTAGAGGCGCGACCCGTTCGACTCCTCGATCACGCGCAGGAGCTGACGGTCACGATCCCACTGCGCGTAGCGCTCCGAGAACTCCTCGGGGGTCTCGTCGCTCGACGGGAACGGCACGAGGTCGGCGGGCGCCGGGCGGCCGTACTCCTGGGTGAACTGCTCGGCCGCGGCGACCTTGATGTCCCAGTACTCGGGGAAGTAGTTGGCGCGGTCGAACGACGCGACGAAGTTGTGCCGCAGGCCCATGTTGTGGCCGAGCTCGTGCAGCGTCACCGCGCGGAACGAGTTCTCGCGGAGGAGCTGGAGCAGCTCGTCGCGCTCGAGATCCATGTGCTGCCGGACGAAGTGCCACAGGCCGTTGTCGGTGAAGAGGTACTCGGCCGGCTCCGCGGCGCGCGACGAGAGCGCGTCGAGGCGCTTGCGGATCCGCTGCATGCCGTTGCCGCCGGGCGGGGCGAGCGGGTCGATGAAGGCGACCTCCTCGTCGGTCAGCTCGGCCGCGGTCATCGCGAGGCCGCCCGAGATCTCGCGCGCGAGCTCGTCGGGGATCATCGCCCGCGAGATCCCCGCCTCGCGCAGCTTCTGCCGGCGCGACTGGAGCGTGCCGCGGAACTGCTTGAGCTCGGTGAAGTTGGCGCGGATGCGCTCCATGTGCTCCGAGCCGGCCATCTCGGCGAACTCGGTCATCGCGCCGGTCAGCGCGGTGATCGGGGTGGTCGGGCCCTGGCGGTAGCCCTGCGCCTGCATGACCTCGAGGGTGCGCAGGCCGCGGAGGTACTGGTTCTCGTCGATCGCGCGGCAGCCCTTCGGCAGCGTCTCGCCCTCGCGCGCGCGGTTGGCGCACTCGATGTCGATCATGTCGGCGACGCGGGTCTCGAGGAAGTCGAAGCAGCCGGCGCCGTAGACGTAGGCGACGCCGTTGATGAGCTCGCCGGTCTCGGGGTCGTTGGCGGGGCCGCCGACGCCGCAGGGCTGGCCCTGGCCCGGATCCTCGATGAACGCGATGAAGTTGTAGCGCAGGTCACCGAGGAACTTGTCGCCGTTGGCGTTCTCGTCGAGCACGAAGGCGCAGGTGCCGGTCATCTTCCAGTCGGTGTCGGTCGCCGAGCACTGCTCGATCGGCTTGTTGCCGCCGCAGACCACCTGGCAGGTCTGGGTGAGGTCGACGCCGGGCTTGATGCCGTTGAAGGCGTCGTTCCACTCCTTGGCCATGCGGAACGCGGTGGGCTTGAGGTCCTGCGGGAAGGTGCGGTTGAGGTGGTAGACGATCGGCTCGATCTCGCGCTCGGCGAGCGGGAGCGGCGAGCAGGCGCCGCTGTCGTCGCAGCGGCGGGTCTGCTTCCAGATCTTGAAGCGGGTGCCGAGCTTCTGCTTGAAGTCGGTCTCGCCGCGGCCGGGGGTGTAGGTGTTCTTGAGCACCCGCCACACGCCGACGCGCTCGAAGACGTCGTCGGGGTAGTAGACCGGCTCGTAGGCCTCCTCGGGCGCACGGTCGGGCACTCGCATGAACGAGTACCGCATGCCGACCTCGGAGTTGGTGCAGGCGGGGCCGGCGCCGAAGATGCTGCCGGTGCGCCAGCAGGTGTAGATGGGGCTGCCGTAGTTGCCGTAGCCGTCGTGCGGCTCCATGCTCATGCGGTGGGTGATGAGGATCGCGTCGTCCTCGATCACGGGCGGCAGGAAGCCCTCTTCGCAGAGACGGTAGTCGACGTTGCCCTTCGCGTCGATCGTGCGGCAGTCGCCCGGCTCGGCCTGCACGTAGTAGGCGCCGCGCACGCGGCCGGCCCAGTCGAGCACACCCTGGCTGAAGAGGTTGAGGTCGACCTCGGCGAGGACCTGGTCGGTCCAGTTGACGCGGACGAAGTCGCGCTCGTACCAGTGCCGGTCGCTCTGGTTCTCGACGATGACGTTCGACTGCTCGCCGGTCGTCGAGTTGTACTGGCGGATGACGTCGATGTGCTGGAGCGGGAACGCCGCGACCGGGTGGGTGCAGGGGAACTTGGCGCCCTGGTCGGCCGCCTCGCGGGCCTCGGCCTTCGACGGGTTCTCTTCGTCGCCCTCGGTGCGCCCCTCGCTGTTGCCGCCGATGATGACCTCATCGACGCGGCAGGCGAAGAGGAAGTCCTCCTCGAGGCGCCAGCGGATCTTGTAGGCGGGGAAGTCCTCGCCGCCGATGTGGTACTCCTGACGGTCGCCGATGAAGGTGCCCGACGCCTCGTAGGGCACGTCGATCACCGTCCGGGCGAAGTACCACTCGCCGTCGAACAGATCCTTGCTGAGCAGGTTGGGCTGCGTCCGATCGATGTCCTCCACGGGCTCGGCACAGCCGCCGAACCACATGGCTCCACCGAGGATCGGCAGCAAGCCGCCCCTGAGGCGAGTCAACCTCATGTCATCCTCCGGAATGCGGCCGGATGAACTGCCGGCCACGTAGCTGGATGTCGGCGCCGGCGTGAGCCGACGTGCGATTCAATCGGGTTTATCGGGCGGGCGACGGCCCTGTCAAGCCGCCGCGCGATCCCTTCCCGTCCGGCCGTCGTACGGGAGGGCGTCAGGGCGATGTCGAAAAAAATCGCGCGGGTCGAGGGGGATGCGCGCGCGGCGGTGGGAGGCCGATCGACGGAGGCAGGGCAGAGCGCGCCGCGGGTCGACGGCCGGTGCTCAGCGCGCGAGGCGGCGGTCGAGCTCGCCGCTCATGTCGAGCCCGCGCAGCTCGGTGAAGCCGCCGATGGGCTCGTCGCCGATGAAGATCTGCGGCACGGTGCGCTGGCCGGTCGTGGTGACGAGCCAGTGTCGGGTGGCGGGGTCCTCGGAGACGTCGATCTCCTCGAAGGCGATGCCCTTGCGGTCGAGGAGCCGCTTGGCGGCGACGCAGTAGCCGCAGATGCGGGTGGTGTAGACACGGACCGGCTTCATCGTCGACCTCCTCCGAAGCGGCCCCGATGCTTGTCGACGTGATCGGGGCGTTCTATATATGTGAGCGAAGCGGCAGGCGGAGCGTCTCGCGTTGGCCCGGCTCCTGTACACCGATCAAGGCGGCCGGCAGCAGGCCATCGACCTCGACCCGGGCCGCCCGCAGACGGTGATCGGTCGCCAGGCCGACTGCGAGATCGTCGCCTACGACACCAGCGTCTCGCGCCGCCACTGCATCGTCGTCCCCGAGGATGGCGGCTACGTCGTCGTCGACCTCGGCTCGGCCAACGGCACCCTCGTCAACGATGTGCGCATCACCCGGCGGCGGCTCGCCGCCGACGACGTCATCAGATGCGGCGCCTTCGCCGTTCGGTTCGTCGAGACGGCCGCCGACTCGCGCGAGAACCTCGCCGACCGCTATCGGCGCGCCCGCGGTGGTGTCGCCGATCCGGCGGTGCGCGCGCAGATCGAGCGGCTGCAAGCCTTCAACGACAACCAGAGTCAGCGCCTCCTCCAGCTCCAGGAGGAGCTGACCCGCAGCGAAGGCGAGCGGGGCGCGCTGATCGAGCGGCTCGCGCGCGTCGACGCCGAGGGGCGGCTGAGCCGTCAGCGGGTCGCGGAGCTCGACGAGCACCTGCGGCGGCTGATGGTGGCGCTCGACCAGCGGGAGCGGGAGGTCGAGGCGCTGCGCGCGATCCCGGCGCCGCCACCTCCGCCGGACGCGCCGCCTGTCGCCCCGCTCACGCAGAGCGCGCTGGCGGCGGAGAACGTGGCGCTGCGGGCGCAGGTCGCGTCGCTGCACGGCGCGCTCGCGGTCGACGAGGCCTATGAGCGCGCCGCGCGCCTCGTGCCGACGGTCGATCGCTGGCAGGCGCTCACGGTGGCCCGCGCGCAGCTCGCCGTCGCGCGGGACGAGCGGGCGAGCCTCGAGGCGCGCGTGCGCGAGCTCGAAGCGGGCGTGGGTCGCTCCGCGGCTGCGACGTCGGGCGCCGGGGCGGAAGCTGCGCGGCGGGCCGACGCGGCGGCGAAGGCGGCCGAGGGCCGGGCGCGCGCCGCCGAAGGCGAGCTGCGCGAGGCACTGGTCCGCCTGCGCGACACCGAGCGGCGCGCGGGTGAGCTCGAGACGCGCCTTCGTGAGGCCGAGGGTCGCGTCAAGGCGGCCGAAGCCCGCGGGAGCGAAGCGGAGAGACCCGCGCCGCCGCGCGCGTTCGCCGACGCCGCGACGCGCGCCGGTCGACCGAAGGCGGGGCTGCTCGCCGGGCTCGGCGGGCTCGGAGAGACGGCGCGGCTCGGCCAGGCGAGCACCGGCCGTGGACCCCTCGGCGCTCGGCTGGCGCGCGGCGATGAGCGCGACGCGCGGATCGCCGAGCTCGAGGCGGCGCTGCGGGACGCCAGCGAACGCCGCGCACGGGCCGCCGTCGACGCCGAGGCGCTCGTGGAGCGGATCGGGAAGTATCGGGAGGGCGTCGCGGCGAGCGGCATGGCCGCGCTTCAGCTCGCCGAGCTGACCGATCTGGGGCAGGCGCTCCGGGCGAGGCTGCGCGAGCCCGAGGACGGTTGAGGCGCGACCACGCGTCTGGGGCATCGCGCCCCGCGCGTCCGCTGGCGCGCTCGGGCCGCACCGAGCCGGCGGATCAGCCTTCCACTGCCACGAGAAGGCGCGCCGCCACGGGCGCGGGCGTCGCTGCATCTCATCGATGAACGACGGAATCCTACGACTGTAGCGAACGCTGCCGACGCCTCGACTCTCGCATCGCTTCGTTTGCGCGCGAGCCGGATCATCTGCGACGATGACCTGGACGCCGCCCGATCGGTGCCTAGCGTCGCCCGCGCACCAGATGGTCGGGATCGATAACGGCGAGGAGGTGAACGGTGCTGGATGCATACATCATCGAGCAGATCCGGAAGAGGGAAGAGGAGCGCCGCCGCATCTATGAGCGACCCGCCCTCGAGCTTCCGCTGGAGCCGCTCCCGCCTCGCGCCGACGAACGCGTCGAAGAGGAGAAGGAAGCTCCCCGGGTGATCGTCATCGACCTCTGAGCCTGCTTCGTTCGCCGGGCCTGGGCATCATGACCGGGCCTGACCGTCGCGACCCGCCCGGCCATCGCGACTCGCCCCGGCCACCGTGACCCGCCCCGGCCATCGCGCCCTGCCCCTTCCCCCGCTTCATCCCCAACCGAGAGTTCGAAACGAAGAGAGCCGGCCCACCGAAGTGGAGACCGGCTCTCTCGCTCGCCGCCGCGTCAACCGCGGAGCGGCGCCCGAGCGCGCTCGATCAGAGCCCCGCGTTGAAGACGAACGGGAACTTGATCTGGCACATGCCGCCTTCGGGCTTGGGGAAGGTCCACCGCTTGACCTGACGGGTCATGCAGTCTTCGACGGTCTTGTTGTTGAGCGTGCTGTTCTCGATGATGACCGTGCCGACCTTGCCGTCGAGCATGATGCGCCAGTTGAGGGTGACCTTGCCCTGGAGCTCGGGGTTGCGGGCGAGCTCCTTCTCGTAGCAGTACTGGATGCCGCGCTGGCGGGCGTTGACGACGCGGGTGATGTCCTGCTCCTTGCAGAAGCCCGACATGCCCGGCGTGCCGCCGCGGACGCGGACCTTGGCCTTGCGCTTCTCCTTGCCGCCGAGGCTGGCCTTGGTGCCACGTCCGCCGCCGGTGTCGATGCGGCCCATGCCGTGGATGCGGCCAAAGCCCTCGCCGCCGCCGCCGGTGCCAGTGCCGCGCAGGCCCATGCCGCCGGCGCCCTGGCCGATGACGAGGTTGTCGCCGACGCCGGCCATCGCCGCGTTGAGCTTGCTGTCGAAGCCGGTCTTGTCGCCGAAGACGTTCTGCAGCGGGCCGCGGCCGAGCAGGTCGGAGCCGAGCGCCTTGTGGATGCCGACGTCCTTGACCTTGTCGACGAGCTCACCGTCGCGCTTGGGCACCTTCGACTTCTCGATCTTGTCTTCTTCGCCGAACTTGCCCTCTTCGCCGCCCGCCTTCTTGCCGACGTCTTCGTCGACGCTCTCCTCTTCTTCTTCCTCTTCGATCTCCGGCGGCGGCTCCTCGACGATGACCTTCATGAAGCGGTCGCTGAGGTCGAGCTCGGCGAAGACAGGCTCGTCGCTCCAGAAGAAGAACGCGGCGATGAGGAACCCGAGGTGCAGGATGACCGCGGCGAGCATCGAGCCGAGGACCGAGGTCTCGAGGGTGCCCCAGATGGGGCGCTTCGGCGGGCGCTCGGGGTTGCCGATGAGCTGGAAGAAGATCGAGAGCTGGTCGGCGAGGTCGACGACGCCCCAGTCCTTGCCGCCGACCGAGATGCTGTTGCCGCGCGCCTTGCGCACCTCGGCGAGGGTCTGCTCGTCCCCGCCGGCGAGGCGGAGGCGACCCTTCATGTCACCGGTGGGGTTGAGGGAGAAGCCGTTGGAGTCGGGGCTGAAGAGGACGTGGGACTCGCCGACGCCCCCCAGGTCGGGGACGACCAGGGTGTTGGACTTGCTCTCGCCGATCGTGACGGGCTGGCGCGAGTCGACGACCTTCTCGGCGATCAGGGTGTCGTGCCAGAGCACGGCGACCCGCATGTGGGCGAGATTGTGAGCGCTCAAGGCGATTCCTCCGAGTGGCCGGGCGGACCCGCCGGCCGCGTTCTCCGGTGCATGGCTGGCGCCACCCCGGAAAAATTCAACGCACGGTAGCGGCCGACCCTTCCCCGGTCAAGGCCCGAAGCGGGCTGGTCGAATCATGCGTGCGCTTGACGCGGCGCCGGGGGCGGGTACAGAGTCGAGCCCGGGCCGGTCGCTCCGGGGCGCTGCGACAGCGCATGACGACCGGGGTTCCGCGTTCGACCGCGAGAAAGTCTGCCAGCCCGGTGGGGCGGGCCGGAGTGCAGAATGTTGCACCGCATCGCATTCATCGCGCTGTTGCTGAGCGGCTCCGTCGCGGGGGCGGCGCCGGGTGAGGGGGCGCCGCTGCGTGATCCGGTGCGGGTGGCCGAGCGCGAGGCGCTTCGGGTGGGGATTCGGGCGGTGACGGTGGTGGTGCGGCGGCGCGGGGCGCTGCCCAAGGGGATGTGGTCGCCGGGCGGGGGGGTGAGCGAGGGGCATGGCTGGTGGGCAGGCGCGGGGCGGGTGGTGACCGCGGCGGTGGTGGGGCAGGGCTGGCCGGTGGGGCCGGCGGATGTCATCGAGGTGGAGCTGGCGGACGGGGCGCGGTATCCGGCGGCGGTCGGGGTCTCGGAGGCGGCGCTCGGGTTGATGGTGCTCGACGTGCCGGGGCTGCCGCCGCCACCGCGGGTGATGGAGGCGGCGGTGAGCGATCCCGATGTCTCGCCGGGGCGGCCGCTGTATGCGGCGGATGGCAGCGGGCTGTTGCATCGGATGGTGGTCGGTCGGGCGGGTGACGGGCAGCACGCCTACTACTGGCGGCTGGGCGGCTGGCTCGCGCCGGGGACGCCGCTCTTCGACGGCCGGGGTCGGATCACTTCGATGGTCGGGCGGATGGGCGACGGGGAGGCGCTGGCGCTGCCGGCGAAGGCGCTGCGGGCGCTGCTGGAGCGGGACGACTGGCGGTGAGCGCGCCGATCGAGGCGCTCGAGGCGGCGGTGGCCGATGGCACCTTGCCGCCGGGCGGGCTGCTGCTCGTCGCGTGCAGCGGTGGGCGGGATTCGATGGCGTTGCTGCACGCGCTCGCCGCGATCGGCCGCTGGTCGCTGCGGGTGGCGACGGTCGATCACGGGCTGCATCCGGCGTCGGCGGAGCACGCGGCGTGGGTGGTGGCGCGGGCGGCTGAGGCGGGCTTCGAGGCGTGTCGGCTGGTGGCGGATCCGGTGCGGGTGCGCTCCGGCGAGGGGCCGGAGGCGGCGGCGCGGGTCGAGCGCTATCGACTGCTTCGCGCGCACGCGGGCGCTCTCGGAGCGGCGCGGGTGGTGACGGCGCACACGGCCGATGATCAGGCGGAGACGGTGATGATGCGGCTGGGGGAGGGGACGGGGCTGCGCGGCCTCGGCGGGATGCGGGCGCTCGCGGGGCTGCGGGCGCGGCCGTGGCTGACGGTGTCGCGGGCGGCGGTGGCGGCCTACGCGGCGGCGGTGGGGGTCCGGTGGGTCGAGGATCCGAGCAACGCCGACGAGCGGTTCCGTCGCAACGCGGTGCGCGCGCGGGTGGTGCCGGGCATGGCCGCGGTCTTCGGCGAGGGCTGGAGCGAGCGGTGCGCGCGGAGCGTCGAGCGGGCGCAGGGCGCGCAGGCGCTGCTCGAGTGGTGCGTGGGCGAGGCGGGGCTCGGGTGGGTGGAGGAGAGGGCCGACGCCGTCCGCGTCGACCGCGCCGCGCTCGCCCGCCTGCCGGGGGGCGCGCGCGAGGCGCTGGTCGCCCATGCGTTGCAACGCGCGGCCGATCGCTGGGCGCCGGGCGCGGGGCGGCGGATCGCGGCGCATGTGGGGCGGCTGACCGCGGTCGGGAGCGTGGGGTTGCCGGGGGGTCTGCGAGCGCAGGTCTCCGAGGCGTCGATCCGGATCGAGCCGCGGGTGGGCGCCGACGTGGCCGGCGCGCCGATCGAGGTGGGCGGGCCGGGACGATATACATGGGGCGCGTGGCGCGTGGAGGTGGAGCGGCTGCCGGCGCTGCCGGGCGGGGCGGCGGGCGACTTCATCGCGGCCGCTGTCGCGCCGCTGCCGTGGACGCTGCGGGCGGCGAGGCCGGGTGACCGCGTCCGGCTCCTCGGCGCGCCGGGGCACAAGGCGGTGACCCGGCTGTGGCGCGACGCCGGGATCCCGCCAGCGCGGCGGGCGGGGTTGCCGGTGATCGAGGCGGGGGGGGCGCTGCTGTGGGCGGGGGGGCTGCGCGCCGCCGAGCGCGCCCGCGCGGTGCCCGGCGAGCCGGTCTGGCGGGTCCATCTGGCGCGGGCGGACGAGAGCGCGCGCGACCGCGTGGAGAGCGGGTGAATCGTGTTGTCGTGTCGGGGCGTCCTATGGTGAGCCCGGGCCTTCGGGGCGCCCGAGCACTTGCCCGATGCGGAGTTGCGACGGTCGGTGGGCGCGTGTTAGCGTCGGCTCGCCGCGCAACCGCGCCGCTCTGAGTCACTCGTCATTTGTGCCCCAACAGAGGACGCGAAGTGCGCCAGCCCTACAAGACAGGCCTCCTCTGGCTGATTCTCCTCGTCACCTTCCTCATCATCTACCAGGCGTTCCCGAGCAGCGAGAAGCGCAACGAGATCTCCTGGGGGAAGTTCTACGGGTACGTCCAGTCGCCCGAGCTCGAGCTGAAGCGGGTCGTCGTCGACGGCACCGACATCCAGGGCGAGACGCGCGAGGGCGACAAGTTCGTCGTCTACGGGCCCGTGCAGGAGGACCTGCAGGAGAAGCTCGCCGCGCTCGCGGCGAAGTCGGCCGAAGAAGCGCGGGCGTCCGGCAACGCGCCGGCGTTCACCTTCGAATACAAGCAGCAGGAGAAGGACACCCTCCTGCAGAGCATCATCATCAGCTGGCTGCCCATGCTGGTGCTGTTCGCGATCTTCTTCATCTTCATGAGGAACATCCAGAGCGGCGGCGGCAAGGCGATGTCGTTCGGCAAGAGCAAGGCCAAGCTGCTCAGCGAGAACAACAAGAAGGTCACCTTCGACGACATCGCGGGCGTCGAGGAGGCCAAGGAGGAGCTGGAGGAGATCATCCAGTTCCTGCGTGATCCCAAGAAGTTCACCCGCCTCGGCGGGCGGATCCCGAAGGGCGTGCTGCTGATGGGCCCGCCCGGCACCGGCAAGACCCTGCTCGCGCGCGGCGTGGCCGGCGAGGCGGGGGTGCCGTTCTTCAGCATCTCGGGCTCGGACTTCGTCGAGATGTTCGTCGGCGTCGGCGCGAGCCGGGTGCGCGACCTCTTCGAGCAGGGCAAGAAGAACGCGCCCTGCATCATCTTCATCGACGAGATCGACGCGGTCGGCCGCCACCGCGGCGCCGGGCTCGGCGGCGGGCACGACGAGCGCGAGCAGACGCTCAACCAGCTCCTCGTCGAGATGGACGGCTTCGAGTCGAATGAGGGCGTGATCCTGATCGCGGCGACCAACCGGCCCGACGTGCTCGACCCGGCGCTCTTGCGACCGGGGCGCTTCGACCGGCGGGTCGTGGTCAACCGACCCGACGTGCGCGGGCGCGAGCAGATCCTCAAGGTGCACACCAAGCGGGTGCCGATCGACAGCGACGTCGACCTGCCGACCCTCGCCCGTGGCACGCCGGGGTTCTCGGGCGCCGATCTCGAGAGCCTCGTCAACGAGGCGGCGCTGCTCGCGGCGCGGCGCAACCGCGAGGTCGTCACGATGGGTGACTTCGAGGACGCCAAGGACAAGGTGCTGATGGGCACCGAGCGGCGCTCGATGATCATCTCGGAGGCCGAGCGGCGCACGACGGCCTATCACGAGGCGGGTCATGCGCTCGTCGCCCGGCTCCTGCCCAACACCGATCCGGTGCACAAGGTCACGATCATCCCCCGCGGGCGGGCGCTCGGCGTCACGCAGCAGCTCCCGGCGGAGGATCGGCTCTCGATGACCCGCGAGTTCGCCGAGAACCGCATCGCGATCCTGATGGGCGGCCGCGTCGCCGAGGAGCTGATCTTCAACCAGATCACGACCGGCGCCGGGCAGGACATCGAGATGGCGACCGACACGGCGCGGCGCATGGTCTGCGAGTGGGGCATGAGCGACAAGCTCGGCCCGCTGACCTTCGGCAAGAAGGACGAGCAGATCTTCCTCGGCCGCGAGATCAACCAGCACCGCGACTACTCCGAGCAGACGGCGATCGACATCGACCGCGAGGTCAAGCGCTTCGTGATGGAGGGCTACTCGACCGCGACGAAGCTCGTCGGGGAGCACGTCGACCAGCTCAAGGCGCTCGCCGAGGCGCTGCTCGAGCGGGAGTCGCTCGGCGCCGAGGACGTCGACATGCTGCTGCGCGGCGAGACCCTGCCGCCGCTCAAGGACAAGCCGGCGATGAACAGCCGGCGGCCGAAGTCGGTGTACGTCAGCAAGCAGAAGGAGCGCCCGGAGATGGTGCCGGAGGGCAGCGCCGAGAGCGCCTGATCCGGCCCCGATCGTGTACGCTGCGGGTCGATCCGGTGGATCGGCCCGCTTTTCGTTCATGGCCCGGTGTACGCGGGGCGCCGGGAGGAGACGAGAGACAGGTGCGCTGGCAGTTCGGTCGGCATCGCTTCGAGTGGTCCGAAGCACCGCTCACGCCGCTCGCGGCGGCCGAACAGCCGGTGTTGATGGGGGTGGTGAACGTGACCCCCGACTCGTTCTCCGATGGCGGGCGGCTCGCAGGCGTCGAGGCAGCGGTGGAGCACGCGCTGCGGCTCGTCGACGAGGGCGCGCAGATCATCGACGTGGGCGGGGAGTCGTCGCGGCCGGGGGCCGTGCCGGTAGACGAGGCGGAGGAGCGGGCGCGGGTGGTGCCGGTCGTGGCGGCGCTGCGGGCGCGGTCGGCGGTGTGCATCTCGGTCGATACGGTCAAGGCGGCGGTCGCCGACGCGGCGCTCGCGGCGGGGGCGGACGTCGTCAACGACATCACCGCGCTCGGCGGGGATCCCGACATGGCGGCGGTCGCGGCGGCGCACGGGGCGGGCGTGGTGCTGATGCACATGCGCGGGCGGCCGGCGACGATGCAGCGCGGGGATCTCAGCTCGCCCGATCTGGTCGGCGAGGTCGTCGACCACCTCCACGGGCGCCTCGACGCGGCGCGCGCGGCGGGGATCGCGGCGGACGCGATCTGCCTCGACCCCGGGATCGGGTTCGGCAAGACCTTCGAGCAGAACCTGAGCCTCGTCGGCGAGCTGCGCCGGCTGCGCGCGCTGGGGCGGCCGGTGCTCGTCGGCGCGTCGCGCAAGGCGTTCCTCGGTCAGCTCACCGGGCGGGCGGTCGAGGCGCGCGACGTGGCGACGGCGGCGGCGTCGGCGTGCGCGGTGTGGCAGGGCGCCCATGTGCTGCGGGTGCACGCGGTCGGCGCGGTGCGGGACGCGGTGCGGGTCGCGGCGGCGATGCGGTGGGCGGCGGTGGCGGGCGACGATGACGGCGCGCTCGCGGCGCGCTCGATCCCGCCGCGGGCGGTGGCGCCGGGGGCGGCGCGATGAGCGACCTCGACCTGCGCAGCGCGATGTCGTCGGTGCTCGACGTCGTCATCATCTTCTACATCATCTATCGCGTCCTCCTGATCATCAAAGGCACCCGCGCGGTGCCGATGCTCGTGGGGATCACCGCGATCGCGGTGCTCTACGGGCTCAGCCAGGAGGGCTACCTCAACCTGCCGACGTTCAACTGGCTGCTCGAGCAGTTCATCGGCAACATCCTCATCATCCTCGTCGTGCTGTTTCAGGCCGACATCCGCCGCGCGCTCGCCTCGTTCGGCCGCGCGCAGATCCTCACCTCGTTTCGCACCAGCGAGGGCGCGCAGGTGATCGACGAGCTCGTCAAGGCGACCACCTCGCTCGCGGATCGCCGGATCGGCGCGCTGGTCGTCATCGAGCGCGAGGCCGACCTGTCGCCCTACCTCGAAGAGAGCACCCGCATCGAGGCGAAGCTCAGCAAGGAGCTGCTCTACAGCCTCTTCGTGCCCGAGCGGCAGAACCCGCTGCACGACGGCGCGGTGGTGGTGCGCAACGGGCGGATCCAGGCGGCGGGCGTGTTCCTGCCGATGAGCGTCAACCCGGCGATCGACCGCGCGCTCGGGACGCGGCATCGGGCGGCGCTCGGGCTCTCGGAGGAGACCGACGCGGTGATCATCGTCGTGAGCGAGGAGCGCGGCGCGGTGTCGCTCGCGCACGAGGGCGAGCTGATGCCCGATCTGAGCCCGAGCGAGCTGCGCGACAACCTGACGACGCTGATGATCAAGCGCCCGACGCGCCTCTTCCGCCGCGATCGCAGCGAGCGCGGCGAGCGCGGGGTGATGCCGGCGGTGGAGCCGGCGGCCGAGGACGCGGCGTCGCGGTCGGAGCGGGCGAGCTGAGATGACCGCCTTCCTCCGCCGCGTCTTCCTCGAGAACCTCGTGCTCAAGCTGCTCGCGTTCGCGCTGGCGATGACGCTGGTGCTCGTCAAGCGCGAGGACCAGACGACGGTGGTGACGGCGAGTGCGCGGGTGCGGGTGACCCACCCCGAGCATCGGGTGCTCGTCAGCCCGCTCGTCGACAAGGTCAACATCACGATCGAGGGCAAGTACAGCCGGCTGCGCAAGTTCGAGGCGGACAACCTCTCGGGGGTCGACGTCAACCTCTCCGGCTACGAGGAGGGGCAGGTCACCTTCGACCCCGAGTTCTTCAAGCTGCCGCCCGACTTGAAGGTCGCCGACGTGCGCCCGGCGGCGATGCTGGTGCGCTTCGAGAACCGCATCCAGCGCACGGTGCCGGTGGTGACGCAGCTCGAAGGCGAGCCGCAGACCGGCTACCGGGTCGCGGCGGTCACCGTCGACCCGCCGATGGTGACCGTCGAGGGCGCCGAGTCGGTGGTCAAGGCGCTCAAGGAGGTGCGCACCGAGCGGATCTCGCTCGTCGGGCGCAACCAGACGACGACGTTGAGCGTGCCGCTCGAGTCGGCGCCGGCCTACGCGAGCTACCGCGAGCGCGGGCGCCGCTACGAGGCGACGGTGGTCATCGAGGAGAAGCGCAGCAGCAAGGTGCTCAGCGGCGTGCTCGTCGAGGTGCGCGAGGTGCCGGTCGACGTGCCGGGCTTCGAGGTGAGCCCGGCGGTGGTCGACGTCGCGCTCGACGGGCCGGTCACCCAGCTCGCCGAGCTCGAGGCCGAGGAGCTCGTCGCCTATGTCTCGGCGGCCGATCTCGGCCCGGAGAACCTGCACACCCGCGCGGTGCAGGTCGAGCAGATCCCGGGCGTGACCGTCGCCGACGTCAAGCCCAACCAGGTCACGCTCGTGCGCCTCCCGGCGCCGCCGCCGGTGCCCGACGCCGGCCCGCCGCCCGCGCCCGAGCCGGAGAAGCCGGCGCAAAAGCCCGGCAACAAGCCGGCGCCGAAGCCGACGCCCAAGAAGAAGACGAAACCCTGAGCGGAGAGTGCGGTGAGCGAGGGCAACAGAGAGCTGTTCGGGACCGATGGGGTGCGCGGGCTCGCCAACCGCCACCCGATGACCGCCGAGCTGGTGCTGCGCCTCGGCCGCGCGATCGGCTATCGGCTGCGCGCGCACCACAAGCGCCCCAAGGTGTTGATCGGCAAGGACACCCGCCTGTCGGGCTACCTGGTCGAGACCGCGCTCGCGAGCGGGCTCGTCTCGGTCGGCGCCGACGTGCACCTCTGCGGGCCGCTGCCGACGCCGGGGATCGCGTTCCTCACCGCCGGCATGCGCTGCGACGCGGGGGTCGTGATCTCGGCGAGCCACAACCCCTATCAGGACAACGGGATCAAGATCTTCGCCCGCGACGGCTACAAGCTGCCCGACGACGAGGAGCTCGCGCTCGAACGCCTCCTCGACAGCGACGAGCTCGCTGCCTTCCGCCCGACCGGGACCGACATCGGGCGCGCGTTCCGCATCGAGGACGCCGCCGGGCGGTACTCGGTCTTCGCCAAGGGCGCGTTCCCCAAGGCGCTGACCCTCGAAGGCTACAAGGTCGTCGTCGACTGCGCGCACGGCGCGGCCTACCGCGTCGCGCCCGAGGTCTTGCACGAGCTCGGCGCCGAGGTCATCGCGCTCGGGGTCAAGCCCGACGGGCTCAACATCAACGCCGGCGTCGGCGCGCTGCACCCCGAGGTCTGCGCCCGCGCCGTCCGCGAGCACGGCGCCCACGTCGGGGTCGCGCTCGACGGCGACGCCGATCGCTGCATCCTCGTCGACGAGCGCGGCGAGATCGTCGACGGCGACGCGGTCCTCGCGCTGCTCGGCCGCCGCATGCTCGCCCGCGGCGCGCTCGCCGACGCGACGCTCGTCGCGACCGTGATGAGCAACCTCGGCCTCGACCGCGCGATCCGCGACGCCGGCGGCAAGGTCGTGCGGGTCGCGGTCGGCGACCGCTACGTCGTCGAGCGCATGCGCAGCCACAACCTCAACCTCGGCGGCGAGCAGTCGGGGCACGTGATCCTGCACGACCACGCGACGACCGGCGACGGGCTCGTCACCGCGCTCGCGGTGCTCGGGGCGATGGTCGAGGAGAAGGCGACGCTGAGCGCGCTCGCCGCGGGCATGCCGCGCTACCCGCAGGTGCTGCTCAACGTCGAGGTCAGCCACAAGCCGCCGATCGAGACGCTCGCGGCGGTGCAGGCGGCGATCGCGGCGGTCGAGGCCGAGCTCGGCGACGACGGGCGCGTGCTCGTGCGCTACTCGGGCACGCAGATGCTCGCGCGGGTGATGGTCGAGGGCGCCGAGCAGGGCCACATCGAGGACGCGGCGAAGCGCATCGCGCACGCGCTCGCGGCGGCGGCGAGCTGATGGAGACCCGCCTGCACCTCGCCGTCGACGACGCCGCCGTCTTCCGCGCGCTCGGGGAGGGGAGCGGCCCCGATCCGAGCGCGATCGGGCTGCTCGCCGAGCTCGCCGGGGTCGACGCGATCGCCTACGACCTGCGCGCCCCGAGCCGTGGCGTCGCCGAGCGCGACGTGCGGCTCTTGCGCGAGACGCTCGCCGGCCGCCTCGACGTCGCGCTCGCGCCGAGCCCCGACCTCATCGACCGCGCCTTCGACCTGCGCCCCGACCGGGTCACGCTCGTGCCCGAGCGCCGCGAGGGCGGCGCCGCGCTCGGCGGGCTCGACGCGCGGCTGCTCCGTGATGCGCTCCGCAAGCAGATCGTGCACCTGCGCGACGCCGACATCGAGGTCGCGGTGCGGATCGAGCCCGAGCTCGAGCAGGTCAAGGCGCTGCATCGCAGCGAGGCCGACGTCGCGGTGCTCTTCGCCGGCACCTACATGCAGGCCCGCACCGGCTCGATCCGCCGCACCGAGCGCACCCGCCTCGCCGACGCCGCCGCGCTCGCCGCCCGGCTCAAGCTGCGGGTCGCCGTCGCCGGCGGGCTCGACCTCGCCGCGGTCGAAGACCTCGCCCGCATCGCCCCGATCGAAGAGTTCCACGTCGGCCACGCCTGCCTCGCCCGCGCGATGCTGCGCGGCATCGACCGCGCGGTCGCCGACTTCATCGGCGCGATCGAGCGCGGCCGCCGGCACGCCTTCTGAGGAGCCGCCCTTGCCTGCCCAGCGCCACGAGATCGTCCCGCCCCAGCGCCCCGAAGCCGACCGGATCCTCACCCCCGCCGAGATGGGCGAGGCCGACGCGATCACCATCGAGCGCTACGGGGTGCCCGGCATCGCGCTGATGGAGAACGCGAGCCGCCACGTCGCCGCCGCGGCCGCCGCGCGCGTCGAGCGCGGGCGGCTCATCGGCGTCGTCTGCGGCGGCGGCAACAACGGCGGCGACGGCCTCGGCGCCGCGCGCCACCTCGCCGGCTGGGGGCATCGGGTCGAGATCTGGCTCACCGGGCCCCGCGACAAGATCCAGGGCGACGCCGCGCAGAACCTCGCCGCCTGCGACGCGATCGGCCTCCCGATGCGGGTCGCCGCCGACGCCGACGCGCTCCCGCCGCCGGGCACCTACGCGCTGATCGTCGACGCCCTCCTCGGCACCGGCCTGCGCGGCGAGGTGCGCGGCCTCGCGCGCGAGGTCATCACCTGGATGAACCAGCACCGCGCGCCGGTGCTCGCGGTCGACATCCCGAGCGGCGTCGACGGCGAGAGCGGCGCGATCGGCGGCGCCGCGGTCGAGGCGGTCGAGACGGTGACCTTCTCCGCGTCGAAGCCCGGCCACTGGCTGCACCCCGGCGCCGGTCGCCGCGGGCTGCTATGTATCGTCGACATCGGTATGCCCGTCGCTGCGCTCACCCGCGCCCCGAAGCGCCGCCTGCTCGGCGAGACCGACCTCGACCCGGTGCGCGCGCCCCGCGCCGCCGACAGCCACAAGGGCCGGCAGGGGCACGTCTACGTGCTCGGCGGCAGCCCCGGCAAGAGCGGCTCGATCCGCATGACCGCCGACGCCGCGATGCGCGCCGGCGCCGGGCTCGTCACGATCGGGACCACGCCAGAGCTCGCGACCGCGATCGGCCCGGCGCTCTACGAGACGATGGCCGAGGGCGCGCTCGACCCGACCGGCGACGTCGACCGCGTCGTCGAGCGCCTCTGCGGCTTCGACGCCGTCGCCGTCGGCCCCGGGATCCCGACCGACGACGCGACCGGCGCCTGGCTCGAAGCGGCGCTGCCCCGCGTCGACCGCCCGCTCGTGCTCGACGCCGACGGCCTCAACCACGCCGCCCGCCGCCCGGGCATCCTCGCCGGCGACGCGCCGCGGGTGATCACGCCCCACCCCGGCGAGGCCGCGCGCCTGCTCGGCTGCGAGACCGCCGACGTGCAGCGCGACCGCTTCGCCGCCGTCGCGGCGCTGCGCGCGAAGTACGGCGCCGTCGTCGTGCTCAAGGGCGCCGGCACGCTCGTGCAGTGCGAAGACGAGCTGACGCTCTGCCCCGACGGCAACCCGGGCATGGCCTCGGCCGGCATGGGCGACGTGCTCACCGGGATCATCGCCGCGCTGCTCGGCCGCGGATTGTCAGCAGCCGCCGCCGCGCGCGCGGGTGTAGTCTGGCATGCGCGCGCCGGTGATGCGGCCGCCGCCCGCCAGAGCGAAGACCACCTCATCGCGCGCGATCTCATCGCCGCGCTCGCCGAGGGAGCCAGGGACCGCCGATGTTGACCCGCCTGTCGATCGAAGCCGCCGCCGCCGCGCTGCGCCGGGGCGGCGTGGTCGTCTTCCCCACCGAGACCAGCTACGGCGTCGGTTGCCGCGCCTTCGACGCCGAGGCGGTGGCCCGCGTCATCGAGGCCAAGGGCCGCCCCGACGGCAAGCCGCTGCCGATCCTCTTGCCCTCGGTCAAGGACCTCCAGCGCCGCCGCCTCGAGACCCCGCTGATCGTGCTCGCCGAGGCCTTCTGGCCCGGCCCGCTCACCCTCGTCGTGCCCGCCTTCCCCGGCCTGCCGCCGCCGATCACCGCCGACACCAACATGGTCGGCGTGCGCATGTCGGCCCACCCGCTCGCCCGCGCGCTCGTCGAGGCGCTCGGCGAGCCGCTCGTCGCGACGAGCGCCAACCGCAGCGGCCATCCGGCGGCGGCGAGCGCGGCGGAGTGCGACGCCGCCGGCCTCGTCGGGGTCGACGGCCTCGTCGACGGCGGTGAGGTCTCGGGCACGGCGAGCACCGTCGTCGGGCTCGATCGCGGCGAGCTCAAGGTCTTCCGCGAGGGCCCGATCGGGCTCGACCGCCTCGAGGCGGTGTGGAAGCAGGCGCGCGCCTTCGACTGATCGCACCGCGAACCCGCCTCAAGCCGTGTGCCCGAGCCCCTCGACGCCTTCGAGCGCCGCGTCGCCCGCCTTGTCTTCGAGGTAGCCGGCGAGGTCGGTGCCCTCGGCCTCGTCCCAGCCCTCGTCGAGCGTCGTGATCTGGGTCATGCGATCGATGCGGAACGTGCGGTAGGCCACCCGCCGCTCGCACCACGCCGCGAGCGTCCACGCCGGCCCCCAGAAGTGCAGCCCGAGCGGCCGCGCCGTGCGCCGGCTGCGGCGGCCGTCCTCGCGGCGATAGAGGAAGCTGATCTTGCGCCGGTGCGCGATCGCGTGCCGCACCGGCCCGAGCCCATCGCGCATCGCGTCGGCCCACGGCCCGGTCGGCGCGAACAACCGGATGTGATCGAGCACCGCCGACGAGCTCTCCGGCAGCACCGCCTCGATCTTCTCCAGCGCCCCGTGCGCCGCCGCGCCCAGCGTCGGATCGGCCCACGCCGCCGCCATGCGCGCCCCGATCACCACCGCCTCGGCCTCGTCGTCTTCGAGCCGCAGCGCCGGCAGCAATGCCTGTCGATCGAGCGCGTAGCCGAGCCCCGGCACCATCTTGATCCGCACCCCGCGCGCGTCGAGCTCGTCGAGGTCGCGGTAGACCGTGCGCCGCGAGACCTCGAGCCGATCGGCGAGCGCCTGCACCGGCAGGTGGCGGTTGACCCGCAGCATCTCCACGAGGTGCAGCAGGCGATCGGCCCGCCGCATCGAGCCGCCGTGGCGTTCGAAGTCGAGATCCATGAGGGCGCCGCGCTCCGGTCGTCTACCCGGTGACGACTAGGGTACGAGCCGCGGCGACTGTCGGCGCCTCCGCGGGATTCCGCTCTCGGAAGTCGGCGGGCGGAACTCACCCCGCGGCGTAGACCCGCTCACCGTCTTTGTAGACCTGCCAGGTCGGGATCGCGCCGAAGCGATAGGGCAGGTGCCGGTGGCTCGGCACGTCGAAGACCGCGAGATCGGCCGGGCGCCCGAGCGCGATCGTGCCCGCGACCGCCTCGCGCCCCACCGCCCGCGCCGCGTGCCGGGTCACCGCGTCGAGCACCTCGACCGGGGTCATGCCGAGCCGGCTCATGCCGAGGGTCAGCATCAGCAGCAGGTTCTCGGTCATGCAGGTCCCCGGGTTGCAGTCGGTCGCGAGCGCCACCGGCACCCCGTGGTCGATCAGCGCGCGCGCCGGCGGCCGCTCGTCGCCGCCGAGGAACATCGCCGCGCCCGGCAGCAGCACCGCGACGGTGCCGGCCTCGGCGAGCAGCTTGATCCCGAAGTCGCTGACGTGCTCGAGGTGGTCGGCCGAGACCGCCCGCAGCCGCGCCGCGAGCTCGGCGCCGCCGCCCGGCGAGAGCTGGTCGGCGTGCACCTTGGGCCGCAGCCCGTGCGCGATCCCGGCCCGCAGCACCCGCTCGGCCTCGTCGAGCGTGAACGCGCCCTCTTCGACGAAGACGTCGCAGAACGCGGCGAGCCCGGCCGCAGCCACCGCCGGGATCATCTCGTCGACGACCCGGTCGAGGTAGCCCTGCCGGTCGCCGCGCGCCTCGGGCGGGACCGTGTGCGCGCCGAGGAAGGTCGCGACGAGCGCGATCGGCTGCTCGGCGTCGAGGCGGCGCACCACTTCGAGCATCTTGAGCTCGTCGTCGAGGGTGAGCCCATAGCCGCTCTTGACCTCGGCGGTGGTGACCCCGCAGCGCAACAGCGCGTCGAGCCGCGGGCGGGCGAGCGCGGCGAGCGCGTCGGCCGAGGCCGCCCGCGTCGCGCGCATGGTCCTGGCGATCCCGCCGCCGGCCTTGGCGATCTGGAGGTACGACGTGCCCGCGGCCCGCAGCGCGTACTCGTCGGCGCGGTCGCCGGCGAAGACGAGGTGGGTGTGCGGGTCGACGAGCCCCGGTGTCAGCAGGCGACCGTCGAGGTCGATGACTTCCGATGCCTCGACGTCGCTCGGCGGGCCGATGTAGGTGATCACGCCCTCGCTCATCCCGACGGAGACGTCTGTCAGGATCCCATCCGGCCCGCCGGTGAAGACCTCGCCCGCGCCGCGCAGCAACCGATCGACCCGCACCATCGATGCCTCCCCTCGGCTCAATCCAGCGGCCCCGCGACCGCCTCGACCGCCCGCAAGAGCGCGCCCGAGCGCACGAGCTCGGTGACCGCGGTGATGTCGGGGTGCAGCAGCCGGTCGGCTTCGAGCGGCGGCACCCGCTCGCGGATGCACGCGACCGCCGCCTCGACGCCCGGATCGGCGGTCAGCGGTCGGCGCAGGTGCATGCCCTGCGCGGCGCAGAGCAGCTCGATCGCGAGCACCACCTCGACGTGCTCGGCGACGACCCGCGCCTTGCGGGCGGCGATCGTGCCCATCGAGACGTGGTCCTCGCGATTGGCGCTCGACGGGATGCTGTCGACGCTCGCCGGGTGGCAGAGCACCTTGTTCTCGCTGACGAGCGCCGCCGCGGTCACCTGCGCGATCATGAAGCCGCTGTGCAGCCCGGAGTCGCCGGCGAGGAACGGGGGCAGGCCGCTCGACAGCATCGGGTTGACGAGCTGCTCGATGCGCCGCTCGGAGATGTTGGCGAGCTCGGCGAGACCCATCGCGAGGTAGTCGGCGGCGAGCGCGACCGGCTGGCCGTGGAAGTTGCCGCCCGAGATGAGCTCGAGCCCGTCGTCGCCGACGAAGGCGAGCGGGTTGTCGGTCGCGGCGTTGCATTCGCGGCTGACGACGGCCCGCACATGGGCGAGCACGTCGCGCGTCGCGCCGTGCACCTGCGGCATGCAGCGCAGGCTGTAGGGGTCTTGCACCTTGGTGCAGTGCTTGTGGCTCTCGATGATCGCGCTCTCGCGGGTGAGCCGCCGCAGGTTGCGGGCGCAGGCGGCCTGCCCCGGATGGCGCCGCGCGGCCTGGATCCGGGGATCGAAGGGCTTGCGGCTCCCGAGCAGCGCTTGCAGCGAGGCGGCGCCAGCGATGTCGGCGACCTTGACCAGCGTGCGGGCGCGGTCGACGGTCAGCGCCGCGTCGGCGGTCATCGCCTGGGTGCCGTTGATGAGCGAGAGCCCCTCCTTGGCCGCGAGCACGATCGGCTCGAGCCCCGCCCGCCGCAGCGCCTCGGCGCCCGGCAGCCGCTCGCCCGCGTGGACCGCTTCGCCCTCGCCGATGAGCACCAGCGCGAGGTGGGCGAGCGGCGCGAGGTCACCCGAGGCGCCGACCGAGCCCTTCTCCGGGACGACCGGGTGAACGCCGCGCTCGAGCATCGCGACGAGCAGCTCGGGCACCACGGGCCGCACCCCGCTCGTGCCGAGCATCAGCACGTTGGCCCGCAGCAGCATCATCGCCCGCGTCGTCGCCTCGTCGAACGGCACCCCGACGCCCGTCGAGTGGCTGCGCACGAGGTTGACCTGCAGCTCGGCGAGCTGCTTCGGGTCGATCCGCACCTCGGCGAGCGCGCCGAAGCCGGTGTTGACCCCGTAGGTGCTCGGCGCGTCGGCCCGCAGGAGGGCGTCGATCCCGCGCCGCACCTCCTCGACCCGCGCGCGCGCCTGCTCGTCGATCACCACCGCGCGCGTGCGCCGCGCGACCCCCACCAGCGCCTCGATCGACAGAGGCTCCGCCCCCAGCCGCACCGGATCCATCATCCTCACCTCGCGGATCGTCGCCCGGATTGTCGCCCAACTCGGGCTCGCGTCCTCATCTTTCGCGCGCGCCGCTCCGATCGGCGCTCGTCACCGCATGGGCTCGCCTCGGCAGTCGCTCGGCGGCGTGCGCACGCAGCGGTCGGCCAGCGGCTCGCCGGCGCGGCGGGCGTCGAGGAAGTCGAGGATCTCGGGCAGCGCCCACTGCGTCGTCGGCCCGTGGGGGGCGCGGGCGCACTCGAGGTAGACGAGCGGCCAGCCGGCTTCGCAGAGCGCGTCGAACGCGGCGCGCTCGGTCGGGGTGTCGACGAGCCCGTCGGCCTCGCCGAGCACGAAGAGGATCCCGTGCGCGGGGCGCTCGGCGGGCGCGAGCCGGGCGATCCGGGTGTGCAGGAGGCTGTTCTCGCGGGCGAAGCAGCCCCACGGCTCGAGCGCGCCGAGCTCGCCGGCGGCGACCGCGTCGAGCAGGCGCGGGGTGAAGATGTCGCCGAGCGTGGGGTAGTCGGCCTCGTCGAGGTCGATGTCGTCGCCGTCGCAGCTCGCCGCGGCGGCGCGGGGCAGGTCGACGTCGAGCGGAGGTCGCAGCACGGCGCCGAGCGCGGCGGTGTGGCCGTACCAGTCGGCGCCGGTGATGAGCAGCGCGAGCGCGTTGAAGGTCGCGTCGATCCGGGCGGTGAGCGCGAGCTCCATCTGCCGCAGGAGGTCGCTCGGCGGCACGGTCGCGACGGTGCCGAGGATCGTGAGCTCGTCGGCGTAGTAGGGCGCGAGCAGCTCGGTCCACAGCGCGGCGTGCCCGCCCTGCGAGCCGCCGACGATCACCGCCTCCGCCGGCAGGCAGCGCCCGCCCGCCTCCGCCGAGAGGCGCCCGGCGGCGCGGATCGCGTCGAGGACCGCCATCGCGGTCGGCTCGCCGATCAGGTACGGGTGCAGGAAGCCGGTCGGCTCGCCGCGGCCCTTGAGGCCGATGTAGTCGGGCGCGACGACGGTGTAGCCGGTCGCGGCGAGCGCGGCGGCGAGGCCCTGCGTCTGGAAGTCGTCGGACGGCGCGCAGGCGTCGCTGAAGCCGGCGGTGCCATGCAGCAGCGCGAAGATCGCCTGCGGCGCGTCGGCGGGCGGGTCCTGCGGGGTGGCGACGAGCGCGGTGGCCTCGACCCGCTCGCCGCGGGCCTGGGTGACGTAGACGATCTGCTCGACGACGACGTCGGCGACGAACGGGCGCGGGATGGTGATCCCGGCGGCGGCGGCGAGCGCCGAGAGCGCGGCGGCGGAGAGGCGCTGGACCTCGACGCGCTCGACGACGGCGCCGAGGGCCGGGTCGTCGAGCCAGGTGTAGGGCGCCTGCCCGCAGGTGGCGGGATCGGCGGCGAGCGCGGCGACCGGCGGGGCGTCGCCGCGGCGGGGCGCGGGGAAGTCGCAGCCGGCGTCGGGGGGGGCGTCGGGCGGATCGGCGTCGGAGGCGGCGTCGGAGGCGGCGTCGGAGGTGGCGTCGGAGGCGGCGTCGGGGAGGTCGGCGTCATCCGGCCGGGCGTCGGTCGCGGCGTCGAGCGGCGGGCCCGCCTCGAGCGGACCGCAGACGTGGCAGGCGTCGAAGGGCTCCGGGTCCGCGCCGCCGCCGCCGTCGTCACACCCGCCCACCGCGAGCGCCACCATCACCGCCCACGCCGGCCGCGTCATCCGCGCTCGCCGCATCGTCTACCTCCACCGATCGGGCGCCCTGCATACCGGAGGCGCGGGCATCACCGCAACGGCCGCCCCGCGCCGCGCCCGCCGCGCCGCGCCGCGCGGGCAGCGTGCGCGCCGCCGTCAGTCCTGCTCGTCGACCGGCTCGATCCGCGCCGCCGCCAGCTCGCCGGGCGTGTAGAGGTGGCCCATGCGGGCCCGCTTGGTCTCGAGGTACTCGGCGTTGATCGCGTTCATGCCGGTCACGAGCGGGACCCGCTCGACGACGTCGATGCCCGCGGCGCGGAGGCCGTCGACCTTCTGCGGGTTGTTGGTGACGAGCGCGACCGACTTCACCCCGAGCGCGCGCAGCATGTCGGCGGCGACGTCGTAGCGGCGCAGGTCGTCGGCGAAGCCGAGCAGCCGGTTGGCGTCGACCGTGTCGACCCCCTGCTCTTGCAGCCGATAGGCGCGGATCTTGTTGCCGAGCCCGATCCCGCGGCCCTCCTGGCGCAGATAGAGCACCACGCCCCGCCCCGCGACCTGGATCGCGGCGAGCGCCGCGTCGAGCTGGGCCTTGCAGTCGCACTTGAGCGAGCCGAGGACCTCGCCGGTCAGGCACTCGGAGTGGACCCGCACCGGGAGCCGCTCGGCGCCGGCGAGCTCGCCGACCGAGATCGCGAGGTGCTCGACCTCGCCCTCGCGCCAGACGCGCAGGTCGAAGAGGCCGTGCACCGTCGGGAGCGCCGAGCGCGCATAAAACGGCGCGGCGTCGGCGCCGAGCGGCGAGCGGCTGCGGGTCATGGAGGGTCCTCGTTCCGGGGGCTGGTCGGGGGGCATGCGGGCGCAGAAGCTAGTGGGCGGCGGGCGTCGGATCAAGGGCCGGGCGCGCCGTCGAGTGCCCGATAGAGCCCGGACGGCGGGGGCGGGTTGCGCGTTTTCTTGCGTGTGCTGAGATGTAGGTGTAAGACGCACTCATGCGCTGGACGGCCCCCGTGCTGCTCGCCACCGCGCTGCTCTGCGGCTGCACAAGCGTCGTGCGCCCGTCCGACCTGCGCCCCGCCTCGCACCCGCTGCTCGAGAGCCTCGCCCCGCGGACCCGGATGCTGCCGATCGCCGAGACCCGGCGGCGGCGCGTGCGCGACGTCGAGTCGCGGCGGGCCGAGGAGGCGCGGATCGCGGCGGCGGAGCGGGCGGTCGATGGGGTCGAGGAGCCGGAAGGCGCAGCGGGCGGCGCGGGTGGCGAGGCCAGGGGCGCGGAGGTTGGCGCGGCGAAGTCGGGCGCGACGAAGGCGAGCGCGGCGAAGTCGGGCGCCGCGAAGTCGAGCGCCGCGAAGTCGAGCGCGGCGAAGTCGGACGCCGCGAAGTCGAACGCCACGCAATCCAACACCGCGCCGGCCGCCCCTGTGCAGTCGAGCACCGCGCCGGCCGGCGCCGCCGCAGCCGCCCCCGCGAAGACCGAGCCGAGCCCCCGACCCGCCCGGCGGGCCCCCGCGACCACACCCGAGCGCGCGACCCCCGACACCCGCGCCCCCGACGACGGCCGCGCCCGCGCCGCCCGCCGCGCCGTGCTCGCCGCGCTCACCCCGCTCATCGGCCAGCGCAGCCTCGGCGACGCGACGCCCACCGATCTCGGGCTGCTCCGCGCCGCCTTCGCCGACGTCAAGGGCGCCCCCGCCGACGCCGACACCATCGCCGCGCTCCGCCGCCAGAGCCGCCTCGTGCGCGGCGCGCCGCGGCCCGGCGACCTGTTGTTCTTCCACGGCGCCGGCGGCGCGGCCGAGCTCGCGATCGTGCGCTCGGTCGGCGGCGACGGGGTCATCGACGCGGTCGCGGTCACCCGCGGCGCGGTGCGCAGCATCGTCGTCGACCGCAACAACCCGCACGCCCGCCGCCGCGGCGGTCGCGTCGTCAACACCTTCCTCCGCGCCCGGCGGCAGGACGACGAGCCCCGCGCGGCCTACCTCGCCGCGCAGCTCCTCGTCGACGTGCGCTCGATCATCGACTGATCAGCGGCCCTCGCCCTCGGCCCACGCCTCGCGCAGCGGCCGCTCGCTCGGCAGCCCGAGCTGCCGCTCGACGAGCGCCGCGTTCTCGCCCCACGCCCGCCGCAGGTGCGCCCGCCCCTCGTCGTCGAGCCGCCCGCCCGCGCGGATGAAGTGCGCCTTGGCGAGGTTGTAGCGCAC
The DNA here is from genome assembly GCA_020633515.1 of Myxococcales bacterium. The sequence goes on along the minus strand of JACKDM010000024.1, from coordinate 1,796 downwards.
GATCGGATCGTGTGCGTCGCCGACGAGGCAGGCTTCGAGCGCCGGGATCGACTCGTCGGGCCGCCCCCCGAGCAGCGCCGGCAGCGTCGCGAGCGCGATCCGCGAGGCGCGCAGCAGCGGCGACGGCCCGGCGGCGACGATCCGCCCCATGCGCTCGGCCGCGGCGCCCTCCCGGCCGGCCTTGACGTGCGCGAGCCCCTGGTAGTAGGTCGCCGCGAGCGCGAGCGAGGGCGCGAGCCGGGCGACGACCTCCATGCCCGCGACGAGCTGGTCGAGCCGATCGTCGTCGACCCCGGGCGGCCGCATCCGCCGCGCGATCTCGACGAGGTCGACGCCATCGACCTCGTCGGCGTCGTGCCAGTCGCGGATCTCCTCGACCATGTCCCGGCCCCGCACCCGCTCGGCGCGCGGATCGTCGATCGGCTCCTCGGCGGCCTCGATGCCGTCGCCGTAGTCGAAGAGGAACTCGGCCTTGAGGATCTCGTAGAGCACCCGCCCGAGATCATCGAGCTCGGCCCCGCGCAGCCGCTCGGCGAGCCCGTCATAGATCGGCGCCTCGCTCCTGCCGCCGGCCTCGGCCTCGTCGAGGTCGAACGCCTCGTCGTCGGCCCACTGATGGAGCACGAGCTGTTCGCGGAGGGACTGGTAGAAGCGGGCGCAGGCGTCGCACTGGCGGAAGTGGTTGCTGATCTCGGCGACCCGGATCGCGTCGAGCTCGCCGTCGAGGAGCCGGATCAAGTCGTCGCTGATCTCGCGGCAGCTCAGGGGAGGGGCCTGCACGTGCGCGTTCTCCGGGCGGTGGTCGGAGGGGAGGGTAGCAGAGTCGGCGCCAAACGGCCCCTGTTCAGCCCGCCTCGCCCGCGTGCGGCAGGTCGACGCCCCACACGAGCTGCACCAGACCGCCCATCGCCGCGATGAAGATCAACACCGCCCAGTAACACAGCGACAGCGCGAGCGCCTCGCCCCGGGCGACGCCGAGCGGGCCGAGCATCACGACGAGCGCCGCCTCGCGGGGGCCGAGGCCGGCGACGGCGATCGGGAGCATGCTCGCGATGATCGCGAGCGGCACGATCGCGAGCAGGGTCGCGGCGTCGAGGCCGAGGTCGAGGCCGGCGCCGATGAGGGCGAAGACGCTGATCGCCATGCCGTGCATCGCGGCGGAGAGCGCGAACGCGGCGACGAGCGGCCAGGGGGTCGCGAGCGCGGAGAGGTGGAGCTTCTGGTCGAAGCGGTCCTCGACGCGGGCGACGAGGCGGCTGCCGAGGCGGATGAGCGCGCCGATGACGGGCAGACCTTCGAGGCGGCGGCGGAAGTAGCCGGCGAGCACGGTGCAGACGACGAGCGCGGTGGCGACGCCGCCGACGGCGTAGAGGTAGACGCCGTATTCTTCGAGGTGCGGCAGATCGGGGCCGAGCAAGAGCCCCACCGTGAAGACCGCCATGAGGCTGCCGAGGCCGATGATGCGGTCGAGGAACGCGACCATCACCCCGGTGCCGACGGTGCCGAAGTACTTGCGGGTGATGACCCCGCGCACGACCTCGCCGCCGATCCCGCCGGGCACGAAGAGGTTGTAGAACTGCCCGACCACGTAGCCGCGCACGAGCAGGTGCACCGGCGGGCGGGGCTCGGCGCCGAAGGCGTTCATCACGAGGCGCCAGCGCACGCCGGCGAAGGTCGAGATGACGAGGCCGCAGCCGAGCGCGCCGAGCAGGTTGGCGAGCGGGAGGCGGGCGAGCGCGGCGGTGAGCTGGCTCCAGGTGTCGCCGCGGCTGAGCCACCAGCCGATGAGCGCGAGC
>JACKDM010000023.1 GCA_020633515.1 Myxococcales bacterium | reverse complement strand
GCCAGCGTCGCTGCATCTGGCGCTGCATCCGGAGGCGCTGGGCTTCGCGGGGCGGGGGGAGCGGGCGATGGCGGCGCGGCCGTTCGGGGCGCCGCGGGATCTCGACGCGGCGGAGGCGGCGGCGGGGGCGCTGGCGGGGGAGTGGCTCGCGGCGCAGCGGGCGGCGCTCGCGGGGGCGGGGATCGATCGGGCGCCGCATCGGGTGGCGTTCTTCGACGCGGCGCTGTTCGGGCGGTGGTGGGCGGAGGGGCCGGCGTTCGTGGAGGCGGCGGCGCGGCTGGGGGGTGATGTGCTCGCGACGCCGTCGGCGGTGCTCGAACGGCATCCGGTGAATCAGTCGGCGTGGCCGGGGCTGGCGCGGCTGGGCGGGGATGGGGGCTTCGCGGCGGCGGCGCGGCCGGATCGGGCGTGGTTGCTCGGGGCGCTGCCGCGGGCGGCGCGGCAGATGACGACGCTGGCCGATCGCTACACCGGGACGGTGCCGCGGATGCGGGGGGTGGCGGTACAAGCGGCGCAGGCGCTGTTGCTGGCGCAGTGCGGGGACTGGCCGGTGATGATCGAGGATGGGGTCGCGGCGGACGCGGCGGTGACGGCGCTGCGGGGGCACCTCGACGCGTTCGCGGCGCTGCGGGCCGATCTGCTCGACGCGGAGGGGCCGCGGAGCGCGGCGGAGGCGGGGGGGCCGTTCGCCGAGCTGGACCTCGAGGTCTTCGCGTCGTGGTAGGGGCGTCGGCGCTGCTGGCCGATCTCGACGACGCGCAGCGGGCGGCGGTGTTGGCGGGGCCGGGGCCGCTGTTGGTGGTGGCGGGCGCGGGGAGCGGCAAGACGCGGGTGCTGACCCGGCGGGTGGCGCGGCTGGTGGCGGAGGGGGAGGATCCGGCGCGGATCCTGTTGTTGACGTTCACCCAGAAGGCGGCGCGGGAGATGGTGGCGCGGATCGCGGCGCTGCTCGATCCGGCGGCGGCGCGGGCGATCGAGGCGGGGACCTTTCACGCGGTGGCGGCGCGGATCCTGCGGCAGTTCGGGGATCGGATCGGGCTGCGGCGGGACTTCGGCCTGCTCGATCCGGCGAGCGCGGGCGAGGTGCTCGACGAGGTGCTCGGCGAGGGGCCGGCGGGGCTCGGGCGGATGCTGCCGGCGCCGCGGGTGCTGTTGCGGATCCTGTCGCTGTCGCTCAACGCCGATCAGGCGATCGCGGCGGCGGTGGAGCGGCTCGCGCCGCGGCATCGCGAGGTGACGGGCGCGATCGAGGGGGTGCTCGGGCGCTATTGCGCGCGCAAGCTCGAGCTGAACGCGCTCGATTACGACGATCTGCTCGCGCACGGGCACCTCTTGTTGAGCGAGGACGACGGGGTGCGGGCGGCGCTGGCCGAGCGGTTCCGGCAGGTGCTCGTCGATGAGTACCAGGACACCAACCCGTTGCAGGCGGCGCTGGTGTCGATGATCGGGAGCGGGCACGGCAACGTGACGGCGGTGGGCGACGACGCGCAGGCGATCTATGGCTTCCGGGGCGCGAGCGTGGGGCACATCCTGGCGTTCGAGCATCGGTGGATGGGGTCGCGGCGGGTGTCGCTGCTGACGAACTATCGGTCGACGCCGGCGGTGGTGGCGGTCGCGAACGCGGCGCTCTCGGGGATCGGGCAGCGGCTGGAGAAGGTGTCGACGGCGGCGCCGGGGGTGGCGGCGGGGCCGCGGCCGGTGTTCGTGCGGCTGGCGGACGAGGGGCAGGAGGCGCGCTTCGTGGCGGCGCGGGCGCGCGAGCTGGTGGGGGCGGGGGTGCCGCTCGGGGAGCAGGCGGTGCTGTATCGGGCGCACGCCCACGCGCGGGCGCTGCAGCTCGAGCTGGGGCGGCAGGGGCTGCCGTTCGTGCTGCGGAGCGGGCCGCGGATGCTGGAGCGGGCGCATGTGCGCGACCTGCTGGCGTGGCTGCGGGCGTGGGTGAACCCGTTCGATGTGCCGGCGTGGCGGCGGGCGCTGCGGTTGCAGCCGGGGATCGGGGCGGCGGGGGCCGATCGGTTGATCGGGGCGCTGTTCGAGACGGGGGATCCGTGGCGGGCGATCGTGGACGACGTGCCGGGGTCGGGGCTGGATGGGCGGCTGGGGCCGGGGTGGCGGGCGGCGCGGGCGACGCTCCTGGCGATGGCGCAGGCGGAGCGGCCGGGGGCGATGGTGGCGGCCGTGCTCGACGGCGGGCTGCGGGCGGCGCTGCCGCGGCTGTATCCGGAGGATCACGGCGAGCGGGCGGCCGATCTGGCGGCGATCGCGCGGCACGCGGCGCAGAGCGGGGACGTGGCGGGCTTCCTGGAGGGGCTGGCGCTCGTCGATGGCTTCGACGCCGATGAGGCGGGTGATTGCCTGGTGTTGTCGTCGATCCATCAGGCGAAGGGGCTCGAGTGGACGGCGGTGACGGTGATCGGGCTCGCCGAGGGCCTGTTCCCCGCGTTCGCCGATCGGCGGCCGGGCGCGCTCGACGAGGAGCGGCGGCTGTTCTACGTGGCGGTGACCCGCGCCCGGCGGCACCTGCACCTGTGCAGCCCGGTGGGCGACGGCGGCGTGCCGCGGGGCATCAGCCGCTTCGTCGAGGAGCTGCCTCACACCGATCCCGCGCTGGTGGAGACATGGCACGTCGCCGAATCGTGATGCTTCTCATGCAGTTGCCGGCCGGGGCGCTCGCGCAGGCGGCGGAGGCGCCGGCGGAGCTGGAGTTCAGCACGCGGCTGATCTTCTGGACCGGCGCGGTGATCGTGATGGCGCTGGTGGGGCGGGTGGTGTTCCGCGAGCAGCTCGCGGAGCGGCGCACGCTCAAGCGGCTGATGGACGAGATCGGGCCGTTCTTCCCCGAGTTCGACATCGATCGGCTCAAGCGGTGGGTCGAGGCGTGCGCGCCGCATATCTGGGATGGCTGGCGGCGGCGGGATCTGTCGAGCATCGAGGGCTTCGTGACGGCGCGGTTCCTGGCCGAGCAGGCGGCGGCGTTCGAGGCGCAGCGGCGGCAGGGGCACGAGCACGCAGCGAGGCTGGATCGGGTGCTGAAGGTGCATCCGCTGGGCATGTACGCGGTCGACGAGGGGCCGCCGCCGCGGGGGGTGGAGCTGTTGCTGCGGCTGGAGCAGAAGGCGATCGACTGCGTCGTGCAGCCGGACGGGACGGTGATCGAGGGCGACAAGGCGCCGCGGCAGGTGATGCACTTCTGGGCGATGCGGCACGATGGGCACCGCTGGCGGCTCGATCGGGTGTGGCCGGCGCAGGTGGGTGAGGACGTCGACCTGCGCGACCGCGCGCCGCTGCCGCCGATCGGGCAGTGGCGGCGGCCGGAGGGCGCGGGCGAGGGCTGATGCGCGGGCGTGCGGGGCGTCAGCGGGGGGTCACTGGCGGAGGAGGCGCCCGAGCAGGGCCGGGTCGGCGCGTTCGCGGGGGCCGAGGTGGGCGAGCGGGTCGGCGGCGAGCGCGGCGAGGGTGGCGGGGTCTTCGTCGCCGTCGATCACTTCGCCGGCGGCCATCCAGGCTTCGACGGCGGGGGTCGGCGGCAGGTCGACCATCAGGTGCAGCCGCGCGGGGCCGGCGTTGTGCGCGCCGTGGGGGGCGCTGTTGTCGATCGCCCAGCAGGTGCCGGCGGGGAAGTGCAAGAAGCGGCGGTCGACGCAGAGGCGCGCGGCGGGGGTGGTGACGAGCGGGAGGTGCACGCGGTGGTGCTCGTCCCAGTGGCGGGTGTTGTCGACGTGGAGGTGGATCCGGGCGCCGGGCGGGCTGAGGCCGATCCAGGCGAGCGCGGCGGGCGCGGGGAGGGGGCCGGTGGCGGCGTCGAGGAGCGCGCGGTGCGCGGGGAGCTGGTCGAGCAGGGGCGCGTCGACGCCGGCGCCGCTGGTCAGCATGCCGCCGGGGATGGTGGTCGGGGGGCCGCCGCGGAGGACGAGGAAGTACGTGCCGAGGTGCCACTTCCACTGGCTCGCGATCCAGGGCGGCGGTGGCTCGCTGGCCGGCTCGTCCGATCGGGTCGCAGCGTGAAGCTCGGCGGCCGGCGCGAACCAGGGGGCGACGGCGCGGAGCTCGGCGACGAGCGGCGCGGGGTCGAAGCCGCCGGGGAGCCGCGCGAAGCGGCGCGGCTTGCGGACGGGGTGCTCACTTCGCGGGTGGGGGCGCTGGTACACGGTGAGGCGAGAGTATAGGCTATCGCGGTCAGAAGAGGACAGGAGACGGGTGGGATGAAGATCGAGAAGCGCGACTGCGTGGTCATTGGCGGCGGGCCGGCGGGCAGCACCTTCGCCGCGATCGTCGCCAAGTACGCGCCCGATGTCTCGGTGACCCTTCTCGAGCGGGCCCATCACCCGCGCTATCACATCGGCGAGAGCACGATCCCGGTGATCAACGGGGTCTTCCACGAGCTCGAGCTCTTCGACACGCTCTACGACGGCCGCTTCGTGCGCAAGATGGGGGTGACCTTCGTCTGGGGGGCCGATCGGCAGCCGTGGGACGCGGACTATCTGGAGATCGAGAAGTACGAGAGCGACGGCGCGCAGGTGATCAACGTCGTCGGGCAGGACTTCTCGGAGCTGATGCGGCGGGAGATGCGGCGTGACATCCCGCTGACCTCGATCAACGTGCGGCGCGCGGAGTTCGACCACCTGCTGATCCAGCAGGCGGCGAAGTTCGGGGCCGAGGTGCGCGAGGGGGTGGAGGCGACGGCGATCCACTACGACGCGGACGGGGCGGTGGCGGGGGTGTCGTGGCGCGATGAGGCGGGCGCGGAGGGGCGGATCGAGGCGCCGTTCGTGCTCGACGCGTCGGGGCTGCGGGCGATGCTGACGCGGGGCAAGCGGGTGTACGACGCGGGGCTCGCCAACTTCGCGGTGAACGGCTACCTGCGCGGCGCGGATTGGAAGGTGCTGTTCCGCGGGCGGCAGGACGCGAGCACGGTCTTCATCGTGACCGTGCCGCAGGGCTGGATCTGGTACATCCCGGTGGCGCCGGACATCATGAGCGTGGGCGCGGTGACCAATACGGCGCACTTCAAGGACCGGCTGCGGGAGGTCGATCTCGAGACCTTCTTCTGGGAGATGGTGCGGCAGGCGCCGGAGATCGCGCCGTTGATCGCGAACGCGGCGCTGCGCGACGACGTGATCCCGGGCGGGAAGCGGGTGACGGCGCATCGGGACTGGTCGGGGTGGGCGGAGAGCCCGATCGGGCCGGGGTTCGCGGCGGCGGGGGACGCGGCGATCTTCATCGATCCGGTGCTGTCGAGCGGGGTGACGCTGGCGGTGCAGAGCGGGCACCGGGCGGCCTACACGTTCATGACGGCGCGGGAGCGGCCGGCGGAGCGGGACGCGCTGTGGCGGGCGTACGCGGACTACATCCGGGGCGAGGCGGGGAGCTACCTGCAGCTCGCGCGCTTCTACTATGGCAACAACCGGGCGGCGGAGTCGTGGTGGTGGCAGGCGCAGCGGCTCGTCAATCAGTCGGGCCGGCTCGATCTGTCGGATCGCTCGGCGTTCACGATGGCGACGGCGGGGTTCTTCCCGCATCCGCGCGCGATCTCGGTGGAGATCATGGCGCCGTTGATCCGGGGGCTCACCGGGGCCGAGGCGGATCTGTTCAACATCTATCACGACGACGGGGTGGGTGAGCTCGACGGGCTGCTCGACGCGGAGATCCGGGTGCGGACGCCGTTTCGGCTGGCGCTGCGGGCGGAGGCGGATCCGAAGGTGTGTCCGGGGCGGCTGTCGACGTTCCACGATCTGGTCGCCGATGACTTCGCGTTCGCCCATCGCTACGCGGCGGCGCCGTGCAAGATCGCGCCGTCGCTCGGGCCGGTGGTCGAGGCGATCCCGCGGTTTTCGCGGGTGGCCGATCTGGTGGAGGCGGCGCCGGGGCTGTTGCCGCCGGGGTTCGCGCCGGCGGCGGACATCCGGCGGAGCACGCTGGTGATCCTGCGCAACGCGGCGAAGAAGGGATTCGTGGAGCTGGTGGCATGAGCAGCGCTGATGTCTTCATGACCTTGCTGTGGACGCCGGATCACGCGGCGGAGCTGAGCGCGCAGGCGGACGCGCTGACGGCGCTCGATTGTGTCGATCCCTATGAGACGCGCGAGGTGCTCTTCGACGCGATCTCGCCGTCGGAGCACGGGCGGGCGGAGGTGCTGGAGTGGCTGGGGAACCGGGGGATCGAGCCGACGCCGGTGCAGCCGCCCTATCCGCTCGCGGCGTTCCTGCGGTGCTCGCGCCAGGCGTTCGCCGAGGCGTTCGGGGAGCGGGCGCGGCGGTGGCTGGAGAACCCGCACGCCGATCGGCCGCGGCGGATCGATTGGCAGATCCCGGCGCGGCTGGCGGGCTACGTTCAGGGCGTGCAGGTGCTGCGGGACGCGGAGAAGAGCCGGCATTGGCTGGATGGGAACTGCTTCCTGGCGGTGGCGGCGACCGAGAACCACGGGGTGCTGCACGATCAGGCGGGGCCGCCGGCGATGCCTTCGGGGTTTGGTGGCATGGGTCCGGCGGATATCGCGCGGATCTATGACTTCCCGGCGGAGTGGGATGGGAGCGGGGAGACGATCGCGCTGCTGTTGCTGGACGCGGCGCCCGATCCGGTGGAGTGCGATGCGTTCTGGCGGGCGCATGGCATCGTGCGGGAGCCGCCGCAGGTGGTGCATATCGGGCCGGCGCCGTCGCAGGCGCCGGACAAGGCGGAGGCGATGGAGGCGGCGATGGGCGTGCAGTGGGCCGGGGCGATGGCTCCGGGCGCGCGCATCGTGACCTATGTGATGGATCGGCAGATCATCGCGGACAAGTGGGCGGCGTTTTTGATGGCTTCGGTGGCCGATTCGTCGTGGCGGCCGACGATCGCGGTGACGAGCTGGTTGATCCCGGAGCGGGACTACTACGCGGCCTATGGGTCGCGGGTGATCACGGGGTTGCTCGATCAGTGCGCGGTGCTGGGGATCAGCGTGGTGGCGGCGGCGGGGGATTGGGGGGCGTACGATGGGGTGCCGCGGACGCAGTCGAATGGTTATCCGGTGAGCGACGCGCCGTGGCCGCGGGCGGTGTTTCCGGCGTGTGAGGAGCGGGTGCTGGGCGTGGGCGGGACGATGATCACGGAGGTGGATCCGCTGACGGAGCTGGCGTGGAGCGGGCCGTTGCCGCCGGGGTGGGGGGGGCGGAGCCCGTTGTCGCGGATGGCGGGCGGGGGCGGGTTCAGCGCGGAGGTGCCGATCCCGGACTGGCAGGGCTTTCAGGTGATCAACCACGAGAAGCGGGTCCACAAGCCGTATTCGCGGGGGCCGCACGCGCCGGCGGTGCTGGCGTACGGGCGGGGGGTGCCCGATGTGTCGATCATGGCGGTGGGTGACTCGGTGCAGCGGCGGCCGTCGGAGGCGCCGTCGGCGCGGGGTTATCGGGCGCTGGTGAGCGGGCGGTGGGTGGACTTCGCGGGCGGGACGAGCGTGGGGGCGCCGATCTGGGGGGCGCTGCTGGCGCGGATCAATCAGGCGCGGCGGGCGGCGGGGCTGCGGCGGGTGGGGTTCGTCAACCCGCTGCTGTACGAGATCGCGCAGAAGCATCGCTACGTCGACTCGGGGGCGCCGCGGCCGTTTCGGGACATCATCGCGGGGCGGACCGATGTGACGATCCGGACGATCGATCACGGGGGGCAGCCGCGGGACGTGGAGCTGCCGGGCTTCGAGGCGGGGGCGTTCTGGGATCCGGCGACGGGGCTGGGGGTGCCGCGGGGCACGGCGTTGCTCGACGCGGTGGTGGCGCACGGCAAGGAGATGGCCGAGAAGGCGGCCGCCGAGGCGCGGAGGGTCGAGGAGGAGGCGTGACCGCGGCCCGTTGACTCGGGGGCGCGGTCGGGGGGCGGGCTCAGAAGCCGGGGTTCTCGTCGGAGAGCGGCTCGTGGTCGATCTCTTCGACCGCGACGTTGCCGGGGGGCTGCATGAGGACGAGGTGGCGCACGCCGGGCTCGTCTTCGACGACCCGGTAGTTGACGCCGTTGGTGCGGTCGATGCCGTAGTCCTTCAGCACGCCGTCGGGATCCGTGAGCAGGCGGTCCTTGAAGGCCGGCTCTTCCCAGGCGCGCTTGGTGATGTCGCGCCACGCGTTCGCCTTGTCACCCATCTCTCCACTCCTTCTTCGGGTCAGCGCCCGGTTCGCTCGCCCCCAGCGACCCGAACATCGTCAGCAGGGATGCTCGATCGCAGTACCCGCCGGTGGGCGGAGTCGATGATAGCCACGCAACTTCCCGACAGGCAAGCGCGATCCGGGCGCGTTCGTCGGCGGGGAGCGCGGCGACGACGGTGATGTTGTCGTCGACGTGGCCGGCGTCGGTGCCGACGGCGCTGTGCACGCGGAGGCAGCGGGTGGCGTCGACGCCGCGGGGGAGGATGGCGAGGACGCGGTCGAGGTAGGCGCGGCCGAAGCGGAGCGCGAGGCGTTCGACGGTGTGGGCGTAGGCGAGCGCGCCGAGGGGGAGGGGTTCGTCGCGGACGGCGGCGCGGAACCAGTCGACGAGGCGGCGGGCGGCGGGGGGGTGGACGCGGTGCACGATGGCGGGGTCGAGGCCGAGCGCGCGGAGGTCGCGGAGCGCGAGGCGGTCGTGGCCGGTCTCTTCGCGGCGGCGGTCGGCGGCCCAGGCGGCGAGCGCGGGGCGGGCGAGGTGGGTGAAGCGGGCCTCGGCCTCGGCGAGGAGCGCGGGGGTCTCGGTGGTCATGTGGTAGAGGCCGCAGAGGCGCCACGCCCAGCGGTGGAGGTCGAGCGGGGGCGGGGTGAGGCCGGCGGCGTCGTGGCGGGCGGCGCGGAGGCCGGCGGCGATGGCGCCTTCGAGGAGCCAGCGGGTGGTCTCGACGCTGCCGGGGCCGGTCATCGGGGCGCGGAACGGGTCGGGGGCGATGGGATCGGGGCGGTGGAGGCGGGCGCTCTTGGCGTCGGCGACGATGATCTCGTCGGGCGCGACGCGGGCCCATTCACAGGTGGGGGCGGCGGTCACCGTCAGCCGGCGAGGAGCGCGTCGAGGCGCGCGAGGCCGTCGGCGGGGTCGCGGTTCTGGTGCTCGATGAGCGCGCGGAGCTGCGCGAGCGCGGCGCCGGTGGCCATGGCTTCGCGGGCGCGGGCGATGCCGTCCTTCCAGTCGGCTTCGCCGAGGACGCGGAGCGCGGCGGCGGCGTTGAACGCGACGAGGTCGGTCTGCGCGCGGTTGCCCTTGCCGGCGATGATGCGGGCGCCGAGGCGGGCGTTGGCTTCGCGGGTGTCGGCGCTCTGGACGTCACGGTAGTCGGCGACCTCGAGCCCGACGTCGGCGGGGCGCAGCGTGTATCGCTCGACGGTGCCGTCTTCGTGCAGCTCGGCGACCTCGGTGGCGCCGAGGTTGCTGAACTCGTCGAGGTAGCGGCCGGGGAGCGCGTCGACGCCGCCGCAGGGCACGAGCGCGCGCTTGTAGAAGCCGAGGCGGGCGAGGGTCTGGCCGATCATGTCGACGTAGCGGGGCTCGGGCACGCCGACGATCTTGTGGCGCTCGCCGCTGTGGCGGTCGAGGGGGCCGGCGAGGTGCATGGAGGTGGGGATGCGGAGCTGGCTGAGGACGCGGGCGATGCCCATGTGCTTGAGGTGGGGGGTGACGGGGGTGGTGAAGCCGAGGCGGCAGGCGGCGACGGACTGCACCTGCTTGTCGAGCGGGCCCTGGCCGTCGACGCCCCAGAGCTGGAAGGCGTCGGCGCAGCCGGTGATGCTGGTCATGCCGGGGGCGCCGACCTTGTGCACGTAGATCCCGCAGGCGGCGGCGACGACGGCCGAGGTGCTGGAGATGTTGAAGGTCTTCATGCTGTCCATGCCGACGCCGACGATGCCGACGTGGGGACGGGGCGCGCGGACCTCGTGGGTGAAGCAGCGGATCCACTCTTCGGTGTGGGCCTCGACGAGCCCGACGAGCTCGTCGACGGTCTCGCCCTTGGCCTTGTGCGCGGCGATGAAGGCGCCTTGCTGGAGCTCGGGTTGCTGGTTGCCATAGATCTGGCGGTAGGCGTCGCGGGTCTCGTCTCGGGTGAGCGGCTCTTTGCCGATCATGCGCCCGATCAGCTTCCCGAAGGCGCGCATCGCGTCTTGATCGAAGGCCGGTGCCATCGCAACCCCTCTCGCTTCGTCGTGGTGCGCGTCAGGATAGGGCAGGAAGAGGGCGGTGAGAAGCGGGGTGGGGCCGGATTCGTCGCGGTCGGGCGCGTCAGCGGGGCGGGGGCGGGGGCGCGGTCTGGCGGGCGGCGCGGCGGAGCGCGTCGGCTTCGGCGACGAGCGCGGGCTCGACCTCTTCGGTGGCGCGGCGGCGGGCTTCGTCGAGGAGCGCGGCGGCGCGGTCGAGCTCGCCGAGGCGGCGGAGCACGGCGACGAGCGGCTTGACGGTGCGCTGGAACCAGACGGTGAGGTCGCCGTCACGGGCGAGGAACTCGGCGGCTTCGAGGTGCTCGCGCTGGCGGGCGGGGTCGCCGGCGGCGTCGGCGAGGCGGGCGAGGAGGAGGCGGGCCTTCATCGCGCGGCCGGGCATGCCGACCTCGCCGCAGACGGCGAGCGAGCTCTCGGCCATCTCGCGGGCGGCGTCGTGGTCGCCCGCGTCGGCGAGGTGGCGGGCGAGGTGGAAGGCGCTGACGGCCTGCGCGACGCGGTGGCGGGTCTGGAGGGCGTCTTCGTAGACGTGGCGCTGCTCGGCGATGGCTTCGTCGAGGCGGCCGAGCGCGGCGAGGCAGATCGCGCGGCCCGATCGGCAGGCCTGAAACCACGGGAGGCGGGCGTAGATGGCGTCGCCGCTGGCGCGGCGGCCGCGGGCGATGGCGTGGTCGAAGACGGCGACGGCCTCGTCGTAGCGGCCGAGGTCGCGGAGGATGTTGCCGAGGTCGTGGCCGGCGCGGACGACGGCGGCGGCGGCGTCGCCGTCGCGGAGGACGGCCCAGCCGGAGCGGGCGAGCTCGAGCGCTTCTTCGACGGAGCCGCCGCGGCTGCGGATGACGAAGGCGAGCATGCAGCGGGCGCGGGCGGCGTCGAGGGGGCGGGCGGCTCTTTCGTAGAGGTGCTCGGCCTGTTCGAGGTGGGTCTGGGCGGGCTCCCACTTGCCCTGGTACTGCGCGGCGCGGGCGACGGCGGCGTGGGCGCGGGCGGCGAGGCCGGAGGCGTCGGCGGGGGCGGCGCCGAGGGCTTCGTTGGCGCGGTGGGCGCTGTCGTCGAGGCGGCCGAGGTAGAAGAGGGCGCGGCTGAGGTCGAGGAGGGTGGTGACGGCGGCCTCGTGGTCGGGGGTGGCGAGGCGGTCTTGCAGCATCGCGGCGAGCTGGAGCGCGGAGAGCGCCTCGGCGTGGGCGGCGAGCGCGAGGCGGCGGCGGCCGACGAGGCGGGCGAAGTGTACGGTTTTGTCTTCGCGGTCGGTGTGGCTGTAGTGGTGCAGCAGCCGGGTCGCCTGCTCGGGGTCGGGCTCGGGGTAGAGCCCCTCGATGACCTCGGCGTGGGCGAGGTGGAGGAGGCGGCGGTTGTGGGGGAGCACGGTGCTGTAGACGGCGTCGCGGAGCAGGGGCTGGCGGAAGCGGTAGGCGAAGCGGCCGCCGATCTCGGCGGGTTCGAGCACGCCTTGCTCGGCGAGGGCTTCGAGCTCGGTCTCGGGGGAGAGGCGGCGGGGCACGTCTTCGCCGAGGCGGCGGGCGACGCGGGTCCAGACGCGGGGGTCGATGTCGGCGCCGGAGACGGAGAGCCACTGCACGGTGGTGCGGAGGTCGCCGGGGAGGCGGTCGAGGCGCGAGAGCAGGAGCCCGTAGAGCGAGCCGGGGGGGCCGAGGTCGGCGAGCGCGGCCTCGTCGGCGTCGAGCTGGCGGCGGGCGCGCAGCATCTGGACCATCTCTTCGACGAAGAGCGGGTTGCCGCCGGCGCGGCCGCGGACGAGCGCGCGGACGGCGTCGGAGACGGTGCGGACGCCGGCGACCTCGTCGATGAGGCGGTCGACGGCCTCGGCGGGGAGCGGGCCGAGCGAGAGCTCGCGGGCCTTGACCCAACTGTCGAGGCGGCCGGAGGTGGCGCGGGCGCCGATGAGGAAGAGGGGCGGGACGTCGGTGCGGATGAGGCCGGGGATGTGGCCGAGGACCTCGACGCTGGTGGGGTCGGCGCGGTGCATGTCGTCGAGCACGACGACGAGCGGGCGGTCGTGGATCCGGGCGGTGCGGCGGGCGGCGGCGGTGAGGGTGAGCGCGAGGAGCGAGCGGAGGCGGACGCCGAAGACCTCGGGGTCGGTCTGCTCGGGGGCGTCGGTCTCGCCGCGGCCGAGGATGAGGCGGGCGACGGATGCCTGGCGGCGGAGCTCGGCGGCGCCGTCGGGGTCGAGCGCGCCGGCGAGCTGGGTGAGGCGCGCGACGACGTCGCCGGTCGCGGCGCGGACGTCGTCGGTGTCGAAGAGGATCTGGCGGAGGAGGCTGGCCCAGACGCCGTAGGGGTGGAGGCCGACGGGCTGGGCGCGCACGACCTTGGTGTGGCGGCTCGGGTCGTCGTGGAGCCAGCGCACGAACTCGTCGAGGAGGCGGCTCTTGCCTTCGCCGGCGGGGCCGACGACGTGGATGAGGCGGACCTCGCCGGAGGGCACGGAGGCGAGGAGGTACTCGTGCTCGAGGACGTCGAACGCCGGGCCGCGGCCGACGAAGGTGCGGGCGGCGCCGGGGCGGGTGCGGAAGTCGGTGGAGAGGCCCTCGCGGATGACCTCGTAGGCCTCGACGGGGCGGGGGCGGCCCTTGGCCTCGACGGTGCCCATGGGGCGCCAGCGGTAGGGGGTGCCGACGATGGCGAGGGTCTCGCGGCTGGCGCAGATGCCGTTGATGGGGGCGGCGAGCGCGAGGTGGCGGGCGACCTCGGCGGTGTCGCCGGTGACGACCTCGCGGCCGGCGCGGGTGGCGCGGGTGACGAAGCCGGAGTGCACGCCGACGCGGAGGCTGAGGCCGTAGCCGTACTCGGTGAGCGTCTGGTCGACGGCGCGCTGCTGCGCGATGAGGCGGTGGGCGGCGCCGATGGCGCGCTCGGCGTCGTCTTCGCGGGTGCGCTCGGCGCCGAAGGTGGCGATGAGCGACCAGCCGACGGGGGCCTCGACCTGCGCGTCGGCCTTCTGAAGCACCCGCTGGAGCACTTCGAAGACCTGGTCGGCGACGGTGTCGAAGTCTTCGGGCTCGGTCTCGGGCAGGCTCGACTGGATCTGCATCGAGATGGCGAGGAGCGTGACGTAGCGGCGCTCGCCGGGCTTGAGGCGCTCGATGGTGCCGGTGGTGCTGCGGCCGGGGCCGAGGAGGCGGAGGCGGCTGGAGAGCTTGTTGATCGCCTGCGCGGTCATGGTGCGCGCGCTGGCCGAGGTGGCGGGCGGGGCGGTGATGCGGTCGGGGCGCTCGACGACGGTGTCGTCGCGGCCGCTGGGGACGTCGTAGAGGCGGGGCGCGGCGGCGCGGGCGTCGATGGTGACGTCGGCCCCGCCGACGAAGAGCGCGGCGCGGGGCTGGGCGAAGGGTTCGAGCGCGCGGGCGAAGCGGTCGGCGTCGGGGAAGCGGTCTTCGTGGCGGATGGCGAGCGCGGTGTGGACCGCGTCGACGAGCCCGGGCGGGGTCTGGGGCGCGAGCTCGGAGAGGCGGCGGGGCGCGGTGCCGGTCTTGAGGCGGGCGAGGTAGCCCATCACGTTGGGTGATCCCCACGGGCGCTGGCCGAGGCCGGCGAGGCACTCGTAGAGCATCACCCCGGTGGAGAAGACGTCGGTCCACGGGCCGATGCGGCCGCCCTGCTCGGCCTGTTCGAGCGCCATGTAGAGCGGCGTGCCCATCATCTCGCCGGGCGCGGTCGCCTGCTCGCCGATGAAGTGCGCGACGCCGAAGTCGAGGAGCTTGGGGACCTCGCCGAGCAGGTTGGAGCGGGCGAGGAAGATGTTCTGCGGCTTGATGTCGCGGTGCACGATGTCGAGCTGGTGGACCCGGTGCAGCACCTCGAGGATCTCGACGATCACCCGGGTCGCGTACTCGAACGGCAGCGGCCCGCGGGCGAGGCGGCTCGCGAGGTCTTCGCCGTCGAGGTACTCCATCACGATGTAGGGCGACTTGTCGTCGAGCCGATCCTGGTCGTAGATCTGCGGGAGTCGCTCGTCACGGATGCGGCTGGTGGCGAGGGCCTCCTTGAAGAAGCGGTCGATGATCTGCGGGTCGTGGGCGAGGTGGGACTGGATCGTCTTGATGACGACGCGGGTGCCGAGGACGGGGTGGACGGCCTCGTAGATGAGCCCCATGCCACCCGCGCTCATCAGGCGGGTGATGGGGTACTTGCCGATCATGCTTCCGGGCGGGAGGACATCCATTCGAGACGTGAGACTCGCAACGCGGGCCGGTGGACGATAGAGAAGGATTTACCACATAACCGCCTCGAAGCATCGCTGTCGTGACGCAAAGCGAGACCATGAGCCCGACCTTGCAGGACACCGCCGCCCGCGCCGAGACCGCGCTGGTGGGCTGGCGGCTCGATCGACTGCGCGGCGCGCTGGAGCGGCCGCTGGTGGTCGTGGGCGCGGGGGGGAGCCTGCCGGTGGCCGCGCTGTGGGCGGCCCTGCACGCGCGGAGCGGGCAGCCGGCGTGGGCGGCGACGCCGCTGGAGCTGCGGGAGGGGCGCTGGCCGCGGGACGCGGCGGTGCTGGTGCTGAGCGCGTCGGGGCGGCATCACGACGTGCTCGGCGCGGCGCGGCACGCGCTGGCGGCGGGGCATCCGGTACACGCGGTGACGAACCGCCCCGACGCGCCGCTGATCGACCTGGTGCGGGAGGGCGGCGCGCGGCACCAGACGGTCGCGCTCGTGGGGCCGAGCTTCGAGGAGGGGCTCGCGGCGCGGCACGCGGCGGTGCCGATGGCGCTGCTCGCGGGGCGGCTGTACGCGCGGGGCGAGGAGCGGGTCGACGCGGGGCTCTTCGAGGCGCCGGCGCTCTTGCCGCTCGATCCGTTCGGGGGGCGGCCGGGTGACGTGGTGGCGCTCGGCGCGGGGCTCGCGCGGCCGGCGGCGGAGGTCTTCGCGCATCTGGTGCGCGAGAGCGGGCTGGCGCCGGCGCGGGCGGGTGATCCGCGGGACTTCGCGCACGGGGAGTTCGTCGCGGTGGGGCCGCAGACGCGGATCGCGGTCTTCGGGCTCGGCGAGCAGGCGTGGCTCGGGGCGTACCTCGGGGCGCTGCCGACCGCGGTGGCGCCGCTGCGGCGCGTCGACCCGCGGCCGGGGGCGGCGGGCGCGGTGGCGTTGTTCGCGCAAGCGCTCGACGCGGCGGGGGTGGTGATGCGGGCGGCGGGGGCGCAGCCGGGGCGGGAGAGCATCCCGCCGTGGGCGGCGGCGCTGTACCGGCTGCCGGTCGATGGGTGAGCGGGTGGGGAAGCGGGCTCAGTCGAACATCACCGCGAGCGCCTGATCGACCGTCGAGACGGGGATGAGGCCCTGCTCGCCGACGAGGCGGGCGGCGTCCTGGTTGCCGGTCGGGAGCAGGATGCGGTCGAAGCCGAGCCGGCGCGCCTCGATGACGCGGGCGTCGGCGCCGATGACGCCGCGGATCTCGCCGCCGAGGCCGACCTCGCCGAAGACGGCGACCTTGGGGTGCAGCGGGCGGTTGTTGTGGCTCGACGCGAGCGCGGCGATGACGGCGAGGTCGGCGGCGGGCTCGTCGAGGGTGATGCCGCTGGCGACGTTGACGAAGACGTCGCCGCCGATGTCGAGGCCGGCCTTCTTCTCGAGCACGGCGAGCAGGAGCGCGGTGCGGTTGTGGTCGAAGCCGATCGCGGTGCGGCGCGGGGTGCCGTAGGCGGTGGGCGTGACGAGCGCCTGCACCTCGACGAGGAGCGGGCGGGTGCCTTCGAAGCTCGCCGCGACGACCGATCCGCTCGCGCCGGCGGCGCGCTCGGCGAGGAAGAGGGCGCTCGGGTTGTCGACCTCGCACAGCCCGTCGCCGCGCATCTCGAAGGCGCCGATCTCGTCGGTGCTGCCGAAGCGGTTCTTGACGGCGCGGAGCAGGCGGAACGGGTGGCCGCGCTGGCCTTGCAGGTAGAGCACGGTGTCGACCATGTGCTCGAGCAGGCGCGGGCCGGCGAGGTTGCCCTCCTTGGTGACGTGGCCGACGAGGAAGGTGACGATCTCGCGGCCCTTGGCGAGCGCCATGAGGCGGGCGGTGATGGCGCGGAGCTGCCCGACGCTGCCGGGCGCGCCGGGGGTGTCGTCGGCGTGCAGGGTCTGGACGGAGTCGATGACGAGGACGCGGGGGTCGAGGCGGGCGACGTGGTGCTCGATGCGGGCGAGCGCGGTCTCGGCGACGAGCCAGAGCGACTCGGCGCCGGCGCCGATGCGGTCGAAGCGCATCCTGGTCTGGCGGGCGCTCTCTTCGCCGGTGACATAGAGCACGTCGACGCCGAAGCGGGCGATGCGGTCGCTGGCCTGGAGCAGGAGCGTGCTCTTGCCGATGCCGGGGTCGCCGCCGACGAGCACGAGCGCGCCGGGCACGAGGCCGCCGCCGAGGACGCGGTCGAGCTCGCCGATGCCGGTCGAGGCGCGCGCGGGCGGGGCGCCTTCGACCTCGCGGAGCCGCTGCGGCTCGCTCGGGGCGCGGGGGGCGAGGCCGAGGCTCGGGGCGGGCGGGGGCGCGGCGAGCGCCTCGTCGACGCTGCCCCACTCGCCGCAGGCGGTGCAGCGGCCGAGCCACTTGGCGAAGGTCTGGCCGCAGGCGCCGCAGGCGTAGGTGGTCTTCTGCTTGCCCATGGCCGCTCAGAGCACCAGCCCGAGGGCGAGGCTCGCGCCCCACATCGCCGCGGCGGGGCCGGCGCCGCCGTAGCCGCGGGCGAGCGCTTCGAGGCGGAGGAAGAGGCGCTCGGCGACGAAGGCGTCGATCCCGGCGCCGAGGGTGAGCCCGGGGCCGCCGGTGGCGCCATTGGCCTCGTTGAAGTAGCCGT
The DNA here is from genome assembly GCA_020633515.1 of Myxococcales bacterium. The sequence goes on along the minus strand of JACKDM010000023.1, from coordinate 57,080 downwards.
CGTCCCCGAGGCCGGGGTCCTCGCCGTCGATCTCGACGTCGCCGTCGGCGAGGTCGAGGCCGAAGCCGAGCGCGAGGCGGGCGTAGGGGCGGATGCGCTCTTGGGCGAAGACGTACTCGACGCTGAGCAGGTCGGCGTAGAGGAAGGTGAGCGGGTCGTCGCCGACGGGGTCGAGGTAGAGGTGCAGCCGCCAGCCGAGGCGGGCGGGGCCGATGCGGTGGTCGTAGCCGATGACGGGGGCGACGGTGGCGAGGCCGGCGAGCGGGCCGCGGTCGGTGAACCAGCCGCCGACGCCGTAGCCGAGGGTGAGGCTCGACTCGCCGGCGGCCTCTTCGGGGTAGTAGAGCGCGCCGTCGGGCGGGCTGTCGGCGGGCGGCAGGTCGGCGGGCGGCGCGTCGGCGGGCGGGGGCGGTGCTGTGGCCTCGGGGGGCGCCTCGCTGGGCGGGGGCTCGTCGGGCAATTCGCCGGGCGGGGTCTCTTCGGGCAGGCCGGGCGCGGGCTCGGGCGCGGCGGGATCGGCGAGCGCGGCGGCGGGGAGCGCGAGCAGCGCGAGCGCGGCGAAGGGTGTCAGCAGGGCAGCGAGGGTGGACGGCGCGGCGGGCGCGGGGCGGGGTGTCTTCATGGCGGGTGGGTATAGCAAGAATCGGTGCCACGGTTCCAAGCGGCGCCGAGGGGGGCGGTGTCCAGATTCGGGACGGGTGGGCGTCCAGCGCGTCCAGGTTCTGGACGGGGCCGCGGGGCGCTACTTGTTGAGGTGGTAGACCTCGTAGCGGCCGACGCCCTGCAGGCGCTCGGTGCGGTCGCCGAGCTTGACCTCGATGGCGTACTCGACGTCGTAGTCGTAGTTGACCGGCTCGCTGTACTGGCTCGCGACCGCGCGCATCGCGGCGTTCATCTGCGCGAGCGGCTCGGTGCGCTTGCGCAGCTTCTTCTTGGTGACCTTGCCGCGCAGCATCCGGTTGGGGTCGCTGGCGTCCTTGCCGAGCAGGGTGAAGCTCTCGGGGACCACGTACTGGTTGTCGTGCTTCTTGTCGGTCATCGTCTGGGTGGGCGTCATCTCGTAGTCGAACGACTCGAAGAGGATCTCGCCGCCCTTGGTGACGAGCAGGTAGGGCACGCGCTGGCGGCCGTAGTCACCGGTGGCGCCGAGCTCGCGGAGGTAGACGGTGGTGTCGCCGTCGATGCCGCGCAGCTCCATGGTCCAGCGGGTGGTCTCGTAGGGCGCGAGCTCGCTCCAGCTATGGCTGCCGTAGCCGCGGCCGGTGAGCGGCTGCCAGTCGGCGCCGGCCTTGTAGCGGCCGGTGACGGCCATGAGCGGGAAGACCGTGTAGTCGCTGGCCTTTTTGTCCTTGCCCCAGCGGATCTGACCGTCGCGGGGGCGCCAGGCGGGCGCGATGGGGGTGAACGCGAGCTCGATCTCGCCGCCGCGGGCCTTGGCGCTCATCTCGATCTTGTCGGGGGTGCCCCAGATGCGGGCGGGGCCGGCTTTGATCTCGAAGGCGCCGCCCTTGGCGCGGCGCCACTCGTCGTCGTCGAGCTCCTTGTTCCAGCGGTAGCTCTTGCCGTCGATGGTGAAGCGGCCCTTGGCCTCCATCTTGTGGTCGCCGAAGCCGAGGTTGCCGATGGTCATCGAGAAGTAGAAGTCGCCGCCGCCTTCGAAGTCGGCGTTGAAGGTGTACTTCTCGGCGTAGCCTTCGCCGTCTTTCATGGCGGGCTGGAGGTGCTTCGTGGTGACGGCGGCGCGGGCGCCCTGCCAGGCGGCGACGGGCTCGGCGGCGAGGGCGGGGGAGGCGAGCGGGAGGGTGAGGGCGATCGCGAGGAGCGCGGGCTGCGGGCGGGTGCGGTGCTTCATGTCTCTCCCCGGTGCGGGTGCGGCGCGGCCGACGAAGCCGGCGGGGTGCCATTCAACCCCGGTCGGCGGCGGCGGTCAATGCGGTGGCCGGCGGGCAGCATGACAGCCCCGGTCGGGGCGTGTACTCTCGCTGCCCTGGAGGTCAGATGATCCAGCTTCCCGAGCGTCCCGTCCGTCGCTTCGTCGGGGCGATCCATCGTCACCCATACATCGCCTTCACCGTCGCGCTCGCGCTCGCCGCCGCCATGCTCGTCGCCGGGCGCAGCATCACCCTCAAGAGCAAGATCGGCGACCTGCTGCCCGAGTCGGCGGCGAGCGTGCAGGCGATGGAGGTGCTGCAAGCGCGCCTCGGCAGCGCCGACATCCTCGTCGTCGCGCTGATGAGCGACCGCTTCGACCGGCTCAAGCCCGCGCTGCCCGCGATCGCGGCCGCTCTCGAAGCCCACCCCGAGATCGCGCGCGTCGAGTATCGGCAGGACGTCGAGATGATCGATCAGAACGCGCTGATCATCTTCCCGACCCTCGCCGAGCTGCAGAGCTACTACGAGGAGCTGACCGAGACCATCAAGGCCGAGGTCGGCAAGCGCATGCAGCTCCTCGACGACGACGAGCCGGCCGCGGCGCCGGCCGAGGCGGCGGGGCCGAAGGTCTACGATCGCTACACCTTCACCTGGGCCGAGCACGAGAAGGACGACGGCCTCTCCAACCTCGGGCGCACCTTCCGCGGCGAGCGCGGCGAGTATCGGGAGTACTTCTACAACCGCGCCTACACCACGATCGGGTTGCAGGTCTTCCCGACCCGCTCCTCGGGTGATCTCGCGTTCGCGCGGCACATCCTCGCCGAGACCGAGCGGCTGGTGACGGAGGCGATCGAGAAGGAGCTCGGCCCGGTCGGCCCCGACGGCGTCGTCAGCCGGGTGGTGCTCGGCGGCGGCTATCGGGGCGCGCTCGAAGAGAGCGACCAGATCCAGCACGACATCGTCTCGTCGGTCGGCTGGGCGTTCGCGCTGCTCGCGCTGGTGGTGATGCTGTGGTTCCGCAGCGTGCGCGCGTTCTTCTGCGTGATCGTGCCGCTGGTGTGCGGGATCGCGTGGACGGTGGGGCTCGTGGCGCTGACCGTCGGCTACCTCAACCTCATCACCGCGTTCATCTTCGCGGTGCTGCTCGGGCTCGGCATCGACTTCGGGATCCACTTCTACGGGCGCTACCGCGAGGAGCGGGCCGCCGGGCACGACCCGCTCGAGGCGATGGTGCAGACGCATATGTCGTGCGGGGAGGCGAGCCTGCTCGCGGCGTTGACGACCGCGGCGTCGTTCGCGGCGCTGACCATCGCCGACTTCCGCGGCTTCAGCCAGTTCGGCGGGGTCGCGGCGGGCGGGGTGCTGTTCTCGTTGATCGCGGTCTTCTGGGCGTTCACCGCGCTCGTCTTCATCTTCGAGCGGTGGGTGCCGCTCAAGCTGATGGGCTACACCGTCGAGCGCAGCGTCGAGGAGGGGATCGTGCGCCGCCGCTTCCCGCTCGGGGCGGGCACGGTGATCGTGGCGGGGCTGGTGGGCGCGGTCGGGTACTCGTTCCTGCCGTTCGTCGAGTTCGAGATGAACTTCAACCGCCTCGGCCAGAAGGAGCAGGCGCGGCCGGAGTACGAGGAGATCACCTACGGCACGACGCAGGCGACCTCGCCGGCGGTGATCTTCGCCGACTCGGCCGAGGAGGCGCGCGCGATCTTCGACGAGCTCGAGCGGCGCACCGCCGAGCAGGACCCGCACCCGCGGATCAAGAGCTTCCAGGCGTTGTTTGCGCTCGTGCCGACCGCGCAGGCGGAGAAGGTCAAGGAAGTGACCCGGATCTGCCGCAAGCTCGGGCGCAAGGTGAAGCTCTTCGAGGGCGACCGCCGCGACGGGGCCGACGAGCTGTTGCGGCACTGCGAGCCGGAGCCGTTCGGCGTCGAGGCGCTGCCGGCGTGGGTGAAGCAGAAGTTCTCCGACCGCGAGGGGCGGCTCGGGGAGTTCATCTTCGTCTCGCCGCGGGGCTCGACCAACGACGGCGAGGTCGCGCTCGCCTTCCGCGAGGAGATGCTGTCGCTCGAGGGCCTCGACGGGCAGCCGCCGGTGGTCTCGGGCAAGCCGATGATCTGGGCCGACGTGCTGATCGCGATGGAGGAGGACGGGATCAAGACGACGGTGGCGTCGCTGCTGACGGTGGTCTTCTTGCTGCTGCTCTTCGAGCGGAGCGTGCGGGGCACGTTGTTGATCCTGGTGCCGCTGACGCTCGCGATCGGGTTCACCGCGGGGGTGATGGCGCTGCTCGGCATCAAGCTCAACTTCTTCAACATGCTCGCGCTGCCGACGGTGATCGGGATGGGGGTCGACGACGGGGTGCACCTCTATCACCGCCACAAGGAGCTCGGGCGCGACAGCGCGCGCTACGTGGTGCGCACGACGGGCTCGTCGGCGGTGCTGACGACGGTGACGACGGCGATTGGCTTCGGGAGCCTGCTGCTCGCCAATCATCAGGGGCTCAACTCGCTCGGGCTGCTCGCGATGATCGGGATGGCGGCGGCGCTGTTCGCGACGCTGGTGGTGCTGCCGGCGGCGATGCAGTGGTCGGACGACATCCTGCGGCGGCGCGACGAGAAGGCGGCGAAGTGACGGGCGCGCGATGAGCCGCGGGGTCGCCCTGCTCGGCGCGGTGGTGGTCGCGGCGGCGGTGTGGTGGGGCACGGCGTCGCGGGCGCCGCAGCCGACGACGCTGGCCGGGCCGCTGCCGCCGGTGCCGCACGGGGCGGCGACGGCGCTGTTGCCGCTCGCGGACGGGCTCGCGGTGGGCGGCGACGGGGGCGGGATCTCGATCCGGGACGCGGCGGGCGCGGTGCGGCACGCCTGGACGGCGCACGCGGGGCCGGTGCGGCGGCTGTGGGTCGACGACGCGGGCGCGCTCTACAGCGCCGGGGCCGACGGGAGCGTCGCGCGCTGGACGTTGGACGGGCGGCGGCTCGACCGCTGGCGGCTGGCCGATCACGCGCTCAACGACGCGGCGCGGGGGCCCGATGGCGCGATCGTGGTCGGCGGTGACCGGGGCGTCGTGGCCCGGATCGACGCGGCGGGCTGGATCGCGCGGGGGAGCCACGGGCGGGCGACGTTCGCGGTGGCGCTCTCGCCCGATGGCGCCGAGGCGCTGACCGGGGGCGCCGACGGGCGGATCGTGCGGTGGGCGGTCGCGGACGGGGCGCCGCTGGCGGCGGCGGCGGTCACGACGGGCTGGGTGACGGCGGTGCACTGGGACGCGCGGTGGCGGCTGGTGGGCGCGAGCGACGGGCGGCTGTCGGTGTGGCAGGGGCCGGGCGAGGCGCCGGCGCGGGTGGTCGCGGTCGAGGGCGGCGCGATCGTGGCGCTCGCGGTCGAGGGCGATCGGGCGGTGGTGGGCTCGGAGGACGGCCGGGCGCGGGTGGTGGCGCTGGCGACGGGCGTGATCGGGCCGACGCTCGATCCGGCGGAGGCGCCGGTGGGACCGACCACGGCGGTCGCGCTGGCCGGTGAGCGCGCCTGGACCGGCGGCCGCGACGACCGGATCCGCGCGTGGCGCGTGACGGATGGCGAGCGCCTCGCTACGCTGCCCGCCGTCATCGCCGACCCGTCACCCCGAGAGTTCTGAGAGGGCCGAATGGAGCTCCGAGACCGCATCGCCGATCCCGCCGCCGAGATCGAGCGGATCGCCGCCTGGCTCGACGCGCTCGACCCCGAGGCGCGCGTCACCGAGACCCGCGCGCTCGACCCGTCGAGCCAGCGCCGGCTGTGGCGCCTCGCCCGCGGGCGCCTCATCGACCTCGACCACTTCGTGCCGCCCGATCGCGCGCCGCTGCAGACGGTGCGGCACTTCGGGCGCAACACGCTGCCCGCCTTCAAGCTCTTCGAGAAGCGCTTCTGCCGGCCGCCCAAGGCCGAGGACCAGTCGGTGCTGTGGGGCTACAACCACGGCTCGTCGGCGCCGTTCGTCGGGCCGGGCTACTTCGTGGTGCGCGAGACCGGCGGCGACTCGCGGGGCGAGGTGGTCATCGACTACACCCGCATCCCGCCCGGCAAACCCGCCGAGTGGCCGGGGCTCGCGGTCAACGAGCGCGGGCTCTCGCGGCTGGTCTATGCCGGCATGCAGGACTTCATGCGCAAGGTGAGCACCCACCTGAGCATCGGCCGCGCCTACAAGGGCGGCCGCGAGACCATCAACCACTTCCTGCTCTGCCGCGAGCCCTGATCGCAGCGGCCGGTCGGCGCGCTAACGCTTCTTGGCCTTGCCCACGAGCCGGCCGAGCGCCTCTTCGAAGCGCCGCGCGAGCTCACCCGGCCCGAGCGCGACGACCGCCTCGTGCTGCTCGGCGCGGGTCTTCTCGGTCGTCGCGAGCCGCTTCTGCACCTGTTCGAGCCCGAGCGCGTCGAGCTCCTCCCGCTGCCGGGCGCGGGTGGTGCGGAGGAGCCCGAGGTTGTCGCGCAGCTCGGCGAGGTCGACCGCTTCGAGCGCGTCGCGGTGCCGCTCGTGGATCGCCTCGAACGCCGCGACCCGGGTGCGCAGCCCGTCGAGGGTGCGCCCGCGAAAGTCGAGGATCTGCGCGGCGCGGGCCTGCTCGAAGGCGGTGAGGCGGTCTTCGAGCCCGGCGAAGCCGAGCGCGTCGAGCGCCGCGAGCTGGGTGCGGTTGGCGGCTTCGAAGGCCTCGATGCGGGCGGCGAGCGCGTCGAAGTCGAAGTCGTCGTCGACCGCGCCGGGGGCGGCGGCGAGGAAGGTGTCGAGCCGCTCGCGCAGCGCGGCGTGGGCGGCCTGGTGGCGGGCGCGGGCGCCGACGACGGCGTCGACCTGGGCTTCGAGCGCGCGGAGCGCGTCGCGGGCGGCGGCGAGGGGCTCGGCGAGCGCGTCGAGGCGGCCTTGCAGCTCGGCGTCGGCCGCGGCGTAGCCCTCGACCTTCTCGGCGAGCTCGAGGGCGGCGCGGCCGCGGGCTTCGAGCGCGCGGCGGCTGTCGAAGCCGCGGCGGGCGGCGAACGCGGCGAGCGCCTGGCGGAGCGGCTCGGCGGCGGTGCGCATGGCGTCGGCGCTGGTCTCGACGGCGCGGAAGGCGTCGAAGTCGACGTCGAGCCCGGTGAAGTCGTCGAGGGTGCCTTGCTGGCGGGCGACGGCGCCGAGCTGCATCTCGAGCGGTTGCAAGCGCGTCGAGGATGGCGCGGCTGTGGGCGGTGGCTTCGGCGAGGCGGGCTTCGTCGACGGTGAGGCCGTCGAGGGTCCCGAGCTCGGCCCCGATCTCGTCGAGGCCGTCACGGTAGCGGGCGAGCCCGGCGATGACGGCGGCGAGCCGATCGGCGAGCTGTTCGGTCTGACGGCTCATCGTTTCCCCCTCCCCCGGTCCGGATCAGCATAGTCGGGGCACCCTTGAAACAACTACAAAAACGAGCGACAACGAAGCGGGTCACGGCGTCGTTCGGGGCCCGCGCGCGGGGGGGATCGTGAGGATGTCGAGACACTTTGCCGTCGAATCAGGCTTGCGGTCGAGGTTCGTGACCGCGCCCGGCGTCCGTTGACCGCGCCGGTCTCCCCGCCGCTCGACGCGGGCGTGCGCGATGGCGTGCGCGCGTTGAGCCTCACCACCATCAGCGAGCTGTTGCCGTCGCTGCTGCACGAGCTGCGAAACCCCCTCGCCGCGATCACCTCGTCGGTCGAGCTGCTCATCGAAGAGACGACCGGCGAGCTGCACGGCGAGCTCAACGCGATCCTCGCCGAGCTGCGGCGCATGGATCTGGGGTTTCAGGGCCTCGGCATGATCGGGCGGCGGCTGCGCTCGCTGCGCACGCAGTCGCTCGAGCCGTCGCTTCAGGACGTGGTGCGGGTGATGCGGATCCCGGCGGGGCGGGCGGGGGTGATCCTGCGGCTGGATGTCGAGCCGATGCCGCTGTTGCCGTTCAATGGCGCGGTGGTGCGGGCGATGCTGTTCAACCTGCTCAACAACGCGATCGCGGCGTGTCGCGAGGGCGATGAGGTGCGGGTGCGGGGGCGGCTGGTCGAGGGCGATCGGGGCTTCGAGCTGACGGTGAGCGACACCGGGGCGGGCATGTCGCCCGAGGTGCTGGCGCGCTGCACCGAGCCGTTCTTCTCGACGCGGACGCACGCGACGGGGCTGGGGCTGGCGATGTGTCACGAGGCGGTGGAGCGGGCGGCGGCGGGCGGATGGCGGTGGCGAGCACGTCGGGGCGGGGGACGCGGGTGGTGCTGACGGTGCCGCTGGAAGATCCCGGAAACAGCGCGTGACGCTCGCCGGGTGCGACCAGTTATGGTGTGATCGAGGGGTTCCGCTGCGTTCGGCGCGGCGGCGGAGGAGCGGATGCCGCTGGTGATGATCATCGAGGACGAGCCGGTGCTGCGCTCGTCGATGTCGCGCGGGCTGGCCCGGCTGCCGGACATCGAGGTGATCGACGCGGGCCTCTTCCGCGACGCGGTGCGCCTGCTCGATGTGGAGCGGCCGGATCTGATCGTGAGCGATCTCGACCTGCCGGATGGGTCGGGGGTGGAGATCCTGGGGGTGCTCGATCGGCTGGGGCGGCGGATCCCGGTGGTGTTCGTGACGGCCTACCTCGGCTCGTTCCGGGGTCAGCTCCCCAACCGCAAGGACGTCGAGGTCTACGAGAAGCCGCTGCCGCTCGCGCGGCTGCGCGAGGTGGTGCTGCGCCACTTCAAGGCGGCCGGGGCCGAGGTCGAGTCGCCGTTCACGCTCGCCGACTACCTGCAGCTCGCCTGCATGGGCCGTCACTCGGTGCGGCTCGAGGTCGTCCGCCGGGGTGAGACGGCGGGCTCGATCGAGATCTACCGCGGGCAGGTGTGGGCGGCGCGCGCGGGCGAGGCGCGGGGCGAGGCGGCGATCGCGCAGCTCGCGTTCTCGACGCCGGGCGCCTCGACGATGGTGCGGCGCACCAACGAAGACCCTGGCGCGCGCGACGTGCACCGGCCCTGGCAGCACGTCCTGCTCAACGCGGCGCGGCTGCACGACGAGGCGGTGCGCGACCGCGGATCGCGGCCCGACGACTCGGGCGAGCTCTTGAGCGGCCTCGACGACGCGCTGGGGATCCGAGCCTGAGCCCGCCGTCGACGCGGCCGGGGGCGGCGCGGCCGCCGGCGCTGCGGATCGTGCCGACGCCGGCGGGTTCGCCGGCGCCGCCGCCGGTCGCGCCGACGCCGGCGACGGCGCCGCCGCTGCAGACCTCGCCGCCGGGCGCGCTGCCGCCGCTGCCGGCGCACCTCGCGTCGGCGAGCGAGGTGGCGGGCAAGGGCGGGCGCGCGATCGGGCGCCTGCTGCCGCCGCCGCCGCTGCTGCTGGCCGCGCCGCGTCCGTCCGGGGTCGGCGCTCGACGGGCGGAGCGGTCCGCTGGCGCTGCGCCGATCGGCGCGCGGCCGAGCCTGGGGGACGCGCGGGGCCGGCGCCGATGGAGCCGGAGCCGGTGTTGATCCCGGCGGCGGCCGAGGTGGAGCTCGACGAGGAGCGGCCGCGGTCGAGTCGACGTCGACGCGCGCCGGTGGCGTCGGCGGCGGTCGAGGCGGCGCGGGTCGAGCGACGCCGGTGGTGCTGCCGACGCCGCCGGTGGCGCCGGTCGCGCCGGCCTGCGCTCGCGCGCGCGGCGCGGCGGGCGCCGACGGCGACCGACCGGCGGCGGCGACCGAGGCGGCGGTGCCGAGGCGGCAGCGCGGCGCGAGCCGGGGCGCGACCGAGCCGGCGGCGACCGAGTCGGCGGCGACCGAGCCGCGTGGACGGCTGCGCGCCGCGGCGCGGCTGCGTCCACGCCGACCGCGACCGAGGCGGCGCGCGTCCGCGCCGATCGCGACCGAACCGCCGCCGGTCGCGTCCGCGCCGGTGGCGCCTGCGGCCGAGCCGGCGGCGCCGACCGTGCCGCCGCCGCTGCCCGGGGAGACCTTCGAGGGCCTGATGGATCGGGGCCTCGACGCGATGCTCGAACGTGACTACCCGACCGCGTGGCGGGCGCTGCGGCAGGCCGACATGTTGCGGCCGGGGGTGCCGACGGTGCTCGCCAACATCGCCCGGCTGCGCCACCTGGGCTTCGGAGACGAGACATGACCGCGCCGCTGTTGATGGGCGATATGCCGGGCCGCGTGCTGCGCGGCGCGCTGTCGTCCTTCCTCGGCTTGCAGAACCGCCCCGACGCGCCGGCCTACGGCGTGGAGGGCTGGAGCCGCTTCCTCGACTGGGCCCGCGCCGCGCTGGGCGCGGAGAGCGCGTTTGCGATCGATCCGAGCGGGCTGGTGATCGCGGCCCGGGGGGAGCTCGACCAGCAGACGCTCGACGAGCTCGCGGCGCGGATGGGGGTCGCGGTGACGCACGCGCACGCGATCGCGGCCGATCCCGAGGAGGAGCTCGGGCTCGTGGTGCGCTATCGCGGCCGCTGGCTGACGGTGCTGCGGCTCGGGGGTGATCCGGTCTTCAAGATCGGGCTCGTCGGCGCCGAGCCGGTGCACCCGGCGCTGATGCAGCCCGACAACCTCGTCGCGGCCGACTGGGGCGCGCTGCTCGGCTGGGCGGTGGCGCCGGAGGCGAGCGACAGCGGCTTCCTCGTCGATGACTCGGGGCTCGTCGTCGCCTCGCTCGGCGCGCTCGACGACCTCGCGGTGCAGGGGATCGGCGGGCGGTTGACGCTGCTGATCGCGCAGGTGGATCGGGTGTCGTCGATGGGGAAGAGCTCGTGGGTCGCGGTGCATCACGACCAGTGGTGGCTGATGGCGACGCGGGTGACGGCGGGCAAGAACAAGCACCTCGTCTTCGGCGCCCGGAGCCGGCGGCCGCTGCATCCGGCGCGGGTGATGGATCTCAAGCGGGTGCTGACCCTCAAGCTGCGCAAGAACCCGTTGGCGTTCTAGGTCGCGACGGGCGCGTCAGGCCGTCTCCCCCGCGGTGCTGCTGCCTCGCCATGCTCGCCGGACCGCGGGCGGCCCTGCTGACACGATCGACGCGGAGCGGCCGGGGGAGCGTGTCAGCGGGGGTTGACCGGACGGGAAAAGCCACAGCCGGATCGGCTACCGGCGGGCGATTTCGTGTGGCATCGTATCGTACCGGATCAGTGAGGCCCGTGATGATTCGGGCGAAACGTATCTTTTCTGTATCTTTATCGATGTCTCGTATCCACCTGCTCGGGGTCCTCGCGGGCCTCGTCTCCGGTCTCTTCTCCCCTTCGGCGCGCGCCGAGCGCCCGGCCATTCCCCTCGTCGACCATGTCATCGCGCCCGGTGACACCTGCGCCGGCATCGCTCGCCGCTTCTATGGCGACGGCGACCGCTGGGACGTCGTGCACGAGTTCAACCCGCGCCTCGGCCCCGAGCTGCCGCATCGGCTGGTGCCGGGTGAGGTGCTGCGGCTGCCGCCGACGCTGCCGCCGTCGGCGTGGGTCACCCGGGTCGTGCGCGAGGTGGAGCATCGCTCGGCGGCGGCGAGCGGGTGGTCGCCGTCGAAGCCGGGGGAGCCGCTCGATGTGGGCTTTCGGGTGGCGACGCGCGAGCAGTCGGCGGCGCGGCTGACGTTTCGCGACGCGAGCGAGCTGGAGCTGCGGCAGGAGACGCTGGTGGTGATCTTCGGTCGGAGCGCGGGGCAGATCGATCGGCGGCCGAATCGGGCGCGGCTGGAGCGGGGCACGCTGATGAGCCGGCTGGCGGCGCTGCGGGGCGAGGGCGATGGGCTCGAGGTGCAGAGCGGGTCGGCGGTGGCGAGCTTCGGCGCGGGGGAGGCGCTGATGTCGCTGGATGAGGGGGCGTCGGCGGTTTCGAATCACGCGGGCGGCGCGGTGGAGGTGGCGTCGGCCGATCGGAGCGCGAAGGTGGCGGTGGCGGCGGGCATGGGGACGCGGGTCGAGCCGGGGCGGGCGCCGGCGAAGCCGCGGCCGCTGCCGGAGCCGCCGCGGTGGGTGGATGATCGGCCGCGCACGGCGTGGGGGCTCGCGGCGGAGCAGGCGGTGGCGCAGGTGGCGTGGGCGCCGGTGCCGGGAGCGCGGAGCTATCGGATCGATCTGGACGGCGGCGAGTCGCTGGTGGCGGGGGCCGATCTGCCGCCGACGCAGACGAGCCTGGCGCTGACGGGGCTGCCGGCGGGGGCGTGGACGGTGCGGGTGTCGGTGACCGACGCGGACGCGCTGTCGAGCCGGCCGTCGGCGCCGATCGCGCTGACGGTGGCGGCGCTGCCGGCGGAGGGCGCGGCGAGGGTGGCGGTGGGGGCGGTGATCCGGGGCTGCGCGCCGGATGGTGATCCGACGGCGCCGGAGGTGGCGATCGAGGCGCCGGGGCCGCGGACGCTGCGGTGCGGGGGCGAGACGCGGGCGGTCGTGGCCGAGGCGGCGCCATGATGCGGGCGTTGTGGCTGGTGGCGCTGGTGCTGTGGGCGGCGTCGGCGCGCGCGGAGCCGGGGGACTATCTGGCGTGGAAGGCGCGCTTCACCCGCGCGGCGAGCGCGGAGGCGCGGCGGGCCGAGGTCGAGGCGGCGCCGGCGTTCGGGCGGATCTGGCTGCACGGGTATGTGTACGACCTCGCGACGCCGGGCATCCCCGACGCGGAGAAGGCGCGGGTGCGGGCGGCGGCGGAGGACGTCGCGGCGGTGTTGGCGGCGCGGGGTGAGGACGCGCCGCGGCTGCTGCTGGATCGGGCGGACGCGGGGGAGCTCTCGCCGATCGCGGAGGCGGTGCGGGCGGGGGCCGATCGGGTGATCGCGGCGATGCGGGGCGGGCAGGCGCCGGAGGTGGCGGTCTTCGAGGCGGGGGACTCGCTGGTGGCGGCGGCGGTGGTGCACGCGCTGCTGGAGCGGGCGCATATCGCGCGGCGGGCGCTGGGGGGTGAGGCGGAGGCGTCGCTGGTGGCGGATGGGGCGCGGGCGGCGGCGGTGGCGTGGCTGGGGCTCGGAGGGTCGGCGCTGGGGGTCGAGGCGGCGGCGGCGTGCGGCGGTCTGCCGGGTCGGGATCCGCCGCTGGCGCGGTTGAAGCTGCGGCTGGCGGGTGATGCGCTGGTGGCGGGGGACGCGCCGCGGGCGTGGTTCGAGGCCGATGGGGCGCGGCGGCTCGCGAGCGGGCCGGGGGACGCGCCGCTGGCGCTGGCGGCGCTGGGGGTGATGGCGGAGGCGTCGGCGCGGAGCGGGCAGGTGGCGCGGGCGGGCATGGAGCTGACGCTTCGCTGGCGGCGTCGCTGCGGGCGGCGGGGGCGGCGTGGGCGGCGGCGCGGGTCGAGGCGCGGCGGCTGGCGCTGCTCGTCGGCGCGCGGCGGCGCTGGCCGCGAGGCGGTGCGGGTCGCCGACGCGCCGGCGGGCGGGCGGATCACGAGGTGGTGGGCGCGCGCGGCGGCGGCGGCGCAGGTGCGCGGGCGGCGGGGCGCGATCGGGTGGTGGAGGACGAGCCGGCGGCGGCGATCCCGCGGCTCGACGCGGCGGCGATGTTCGCGCGGGTTCTTGTCGACGTCGACGGTGCTGCAGCGGGCGACGCGCGAGCGCGCGCGGGCCGAGATCGCGCTGGAGCGGGCGCGGGCGCAGGCCGAGCGGTGGCGCTGTCGCGGGCGCGGCTGGCGGGCGGGCGGGGCGGCTCGACGAGGCGCTGCGCGGCGGCGCGGCAGGCGGTGGCGGTGACGCCGGCGGGGAGCAGGCGCGGCGCAGGCGTTGGTGGGGCGGCTGGCGCTGGCGCTGGGCGGGGGTGGAGGCGGAGGCGGACGCGGCGACGGCGGGCGGCGGAGGCGGGGCTGACTCGGGGGTGGCGGCGGTGGAGAACCGCTTGATCCGCGCGCGGTTGCGGCTCGCGGAGGGGCGGTGGGCGGCGGCGTTCGCGCGCGCACGCGAACCGGGGCTCGCGGCGCTGCGGCGGGCGGGGTGCGACGATCGGCGGCTGCGGGTGGCGCTGCATCACGTCGCGGCGCTGGCGCTGGACGGCGGCGGGCAGGGGCGGCGGCGGCGGCGCGCGGCTGGACTTTGCGCGGCGCAGCCGACGCGGCGGTGGCGCTCGATCGGGCGGCGCTGCACGTCGAGGCGGGGGACGCGGCGGGGGCGGAGGCGGCGCTGGCGGGGTGGACGATCCGCGGACGCGGGCGGCGCGGGGCTGCCTGCGGGCGGCGGCGGGAGACGAGGCGGGGCGAAGGCGGTGACGGCCGGGGTCGCGGGGGCGAGGCGGGGCAGGCGGCGGCGCTGTGCCGGGCGGCGGCGCGCGGTGGCGGCGCGGGTGACGTGACGACCGCGCGGGCGCTGGCGCGATGCTCGCGGCGGCGGACGCCGCGGCTGCGCTTCGGCCGGCGGCGGCGCTGCGGGGGATCTGGATGGCGCCGCGGAGCACTGGCGGGCGGCGCGGGGGCGGGGCGACGCGGCTGGATCGGCGGCGCGCGCTGGCGCCGGTGGATCCCGAGGGCTGGATCACGACGGCGGGGCTCGCGGGCGAGGCGGCGGGGCTGGCGGCGGCGTGTGGTGGGCCGAGGCGCGCGGGGCGCGGCGGACGCGCCGCGCGGCGGTCGTGCGGGTCGCGCTGCGGGCGCTGGCGGGCGAGGTGGGGGCGGGCGGCGGCGGCGGCGCAGGCGACGGCGCGGAGGGGCGGCGGTGGAGCGGCTGGTCGAGGCGCGGGCGCGGTGGACGGCGGCGCTGGCGGCGCTGGACGCGGCGGAGCGGTGTGGCGCGCGCGGCGCGGCGACGCGCCGCCGACGGTGGCCGCGCTGGCGCGCGACGGCCGGGCTGCGGTTGTACCTGCGCGAGACGGGGCCGGCGCGGAGCCGGGCTGGCTGTGTGGCCGGCGAGCAGCGGCGCGCCTTCGCGGTGGGAGCTGCGCCGGGCGCGCGGCGTTGCCGGCGCTGGCGGCGCCGCTGGCCGAGGCGCTGGCGGCGCGGGGCGGCGTGGCCGGAAGACGCGGATGACGAGCGTGATCCGACGCGCGGCGCGGTGGCGGGCGCTCGCGCGCGGCGCGCGCGGCGACGCTGGCGCCGCCGCTGCGTGGGGGCGCGGCGGAGCGGCTGGCCGGTGCGCGCCGATGGTCCGCTCGCGGGGCGCGGCGGTCGACGCGCGTGGGGCTCGAGCGGCGCTGGCGCGGGCGGGCTCGCGCGCTTCGTCGCGAGCGGGCGGGGCGGTGGTGCATCGGGGAGGTCGATCCGCTGTCGGCGGCGGGGGGGGGCGGTGGCGGTGGTGGCGCTGGCGATCCCGGTCGAGGCGCGGCGCTCGACGCGCGCTCGATCCGCGGGCGCGGCAGGCGGCGGGCGGGCCGGAGACGGGCGGGTCGCGGCCGGTGTGGTGGCTCGACGACGCGGGCGCGCCGGCGCGCGGGCGCGGCGGCGGTGGTGGTGGGCGCGGCGGCGGGGCCGTCGGTCGAGGCGGGCGGGCGCGGATCGGCGCGGGGCGCGTGATTCGGGGCGCGGGGCAGGTGCCGCCCGAGGTGCGCGGCGCGGCTGCTGGCGCGCGGCTCGCCTGGGCGGCCGCCGGTCGCGGCGCTGCGGTTCACGCCGCCGGCCGCCGGTCAGGCGCGCGCTGGCGGCGCGGCGCGTGGTGCTCGGGCGGGCGCGCTGGTCGACGCCGACGCGGCGCTCGTCGGGCTGCGCGAGGCGGCGTTCGCGGCGGCGCGCGCGGCGGGGTGAGGTGCCGCTTTCCACGCGAGCCGGTGGGCGCGGCTCGTCGGGTTCGCGCGTGATCGCGGCGCCCCGTTCGCGGCCGGGGAGTCGGGCGCGCTCGATCGATCGATCGGCGGCGGCGCGACCGCGCGCGGTGAGGCGGGCGGCGCGTCGGCGGGGACGCCGGGGCAGGGCGAAGGCGGCGCGGCCGCGATGGGTGAGGCGGTCGGTGCGTCGGCGGGCGTGACGCGGCCGGCCGAGGGGTCGCCTCGGGGCGAGGGGGCGGGCGCCTCGGCGGCGCGCGGCGGCGATCGTCGGCGCGGGCCGCGGTTCCCGTTCGCGCTCAAGCTCGGGCTCGCCGCGACCTTGATCGCGGTGGCGCCGCCGTCGGTGCTCGGGCTGGCGTTGATCGACGTCAACGCGGGCGCGATCGAGGAGAGCTCGCGTGAGTTCCAGCTCGCGGTGGTGGCCGACATCGCGGGGGAGCTGACCGCGGTGCGCGACGACGCGCGGCGGGCGCTCGGGGCGATGCGGCGGGGTCTGATCGAGGGCGAGGCCGACGACGCGGCGCGCCTCGCGCTGATGCGGGCGCTGCTGGTGGCCGACGGGACGCTCGATCACGTCGCGGTGCACGAGCCGTCGGGCGAGGTGATCGACGTGCTGCGGCGCGAGGACGAGCAGACGCCGGTGGTCGAGGCGCTGCCGGCCGCGCTGCGGGGGGAGCGCGACGCGCTGCTGATGGGGCCGCCGCGGCCCGATGGGCGGGTGGTGGTGAGCCTGCCGCTGTTCGCGGCGGGGCGGGTGACGGGCTACCTGTCGAGCGCGCTGTCGCTGGCGGCGGTCGAGGCGCGGCTGACGACGCTGGCGCGGGTTCACTTCCCGGGGCAGGCGGCGCCGCTGCGGGTGGTCGACGCCGATCGGCGGCTGCTCGCGGGCGCGGGCGAGCACGGCGCGGTGGTCGCGTCACCGCTGTTCGAGGGGCTCGACGCGGCCAATCAGCGCGCGGGGGTGTCGCCGTCGCGGGTCTTCGTCGAGGCAGGCACGCCGATGGTGGGCGCGTGGGCGGCGGTCGAGGGCACGCCGTGGGTGGTCGGGGTCGCCGAGCCGGAGGCGGTGGTCTTCTCGAGCCTGGTGGCGATGCGGGAGCTCGTGGTGCTCGCGACGGTCGCGGCGGCGGTGCTCGCGCTGCTCGTCGCGCTCGCGCTCGCGCGGCGGGTGACGGGGCCGATCGCGACGCTCGCGGCGTTCGCGCGGCGGCTCGCCGGGCATCGCTTCGACGGGCGGGTCGAGGTGCGGGCGAACGACGAGTTCGGCGAGCTCGCCGACGCGATGAACACCGCGGTGGCCGATCTGCGCGAGCGGGAGCAGCGGCTGCGCGAGGAGGTGGCGATCCGGGGTGATCTGGGGCGCTACCTGCCCGGCGAGCTCGTCGAGCAGATCGTGGCGCGGGAGCACGACATCCGCCTCGGCGGCGAGCGGGCGGAGATCTCGGTGCTCTTCGCCGATGTGTGCGGCTTCACGCCGCTGAGCGAGCACCTGCCGCCCGAGGAGGTGGTGACGGTGCTCAACGAGCTGTTCACGATCATGACCGACATCGTCTTCCGGCACCGGGGCACGGTCGACAAGTTCATCGGCGACTGCGTGATGGCGTTCTGGGGCGCGCCGACGCCGCAGGCCGATCATGCGGCGCGGGCGCTGCGGGCGGCCGTCGAGATGCGGGCGGCGGTCAACGAGCGGCAGGCGCGGTGGCGGTCGCTGGTGGGCATGGAGCTGGCGCTGTCGATCGGGGTGAACAGCGGCGAGGCGGTGGTGGGGAACGTGGGCTCGGAGAGCCGGATGGCCTACACCGCGATCGGCGATGTGGTGAACGTGGCGGCGCGGCTGCAAGGGCGGGCGGTGCCGATGCAGATCCTGGCGTCGGCGGAGACGCGGCGGATGGCGGGCGCCGCGGGCTTCGACTTCGAGGCGCTCGGCGAGAACCGGGTGAAGGGGCGGCGGCAGACGGTGAAGCTGTTCACGGTGGAGCTGCCGGGTGATCTGCGGCCGCGGCGCAACAGCGAGCTGGGTACGTTGCCGACGCTGCCGACGCTGCCGCGGCGGGAGTGAGCGGCGTCAGCAGGGCGGCTCGTACCGCGAGCTCGGCGCGCTGCCGACGCTGCCGCGGCGGGTCTGACCGGGGTCAGTACGGCGGCTCGTAGGGGACGTGGGCCTTGGGCGGGGTCGGGTAGCCGAGGCGCTGCCAGAGCTTGTCGGTGCGCAGCGTCTGGAGGCTGCGCAGGGTCTTGGCGTAGGCCTTCATGTCGAAGTCGCCGGTGCCGCCCTGGCGCGCCTGCTGCGCGGTCCAGGCGAGGTGGCGCTGAAACACGTTGATCATCATGTGGATGATGTCGTGCGGCTCGTCGCCCGCGCGCAGCCGCAGCCGGTAGAAGACCTCGGCCTCCTTGGGGTTGCGGTTGAAGACCTGCGAGCCGACCATCACATGGAAGGTCAGGTGTACGAACGGGTTTTCGCCGTCGGGCAGCGTGTCGTCGCCTTCGAGGAGGCCGATGGTCTCGAAGACGGGGAACCAGTCGGGGTGATCGGCCATGGAGCGGCCGATGTAGATCTCCTGGCCGGTCAGCTCCTCGCCGCGGCGCATCTTGTCCCAGACGGCCTTGAGGACGCGCTTGTCGATGCCTTGCAGCTCGATGGTGACCGTGCCGGGGCTCTGGTTGCTCACCGGTTGCTCCTTGTGGGCGGCGCGCCCCCGACGCCGAGGTGGCGGCGCACGGCGCGCTGGTGCTCGGCGTAGGTCTCGCTGAAGTGATGCTCTCCGGTGCCATCCCGGCGGGCGACGAAGTATAGCAGCTTCGCGGCCTCGGGTTCTTCGGCGGGCGAGAGCGCGGCGGCGAGCGCGGCGCGGCCGGGGTTGGCGATCGGGCCGGGGGGCAGGCCGTCGATGACGTAGGTGCTGTAGCGGTTCTCGGGGTCGCGGCAGTAGCGGGGGTGCGGGAGCTGGCGGTAGTGGCGCGCGTCGTAGACGCAGGTCGGGTCGGTCTGCAGCCGCATGCCCTGCGCGAGCCGGTTGTGGAACACCCGCGAGACGAGGCGGCGGTCGCGCTCGGTGCGGGCCTCCTTCTCGATGAGCGAGGCGAGGATCAGGCGCTCGCGGAGCGCCTCCGGGGTCTTCGGGCGGCGTTCGGGCGGGGTCGCGGCGAGCACGTCGGCCCAGACGGCGTCGAAGCGGGCGGTGAGCTTGCCGATGATCACGTCGAGCGGGGTCTCGGGGTGGAGGTCGTAGGTGTCGGGGAAGAGGCGGCCTTCGAGGTCGTCGCGCGCGACGCGGGCGAGGAAGGCGTCGCGATCGGCGAGCCCGAGCGCCGCGAGCTGGTCGGCGATCTGCCAGCGGTTCCAGCCCTCGGGGATCGTGAGGCGCACGCTGGGGGCGAGGGTGCCTTTTTCGAGCGCGGCGAGCAGCTCGCGGGGCGTCTGGCCGAGGTCGACCTCGTAGCGGCCGGCCTTGATGCGGGTCCCGGCGCCGCGGTAGCGGCCGTAGAGTTCGAAGACGAGCGGGTCTTGCACGATCCCGGCGTCGTGCAGGCGGGCGACGATCTGTTTGAAGCCGGCGCCGGGCGGGATCTCGAAGGTCGCGACGCCGCCGGCGGGCGAGAGCGGGCGGTCGAGCGCCTGCATGCGCTGCCGGGCATAGAGCGCGGCGGCGGCGGCGAGGACGAGGCAGATGAGCGCGACCCGGATCAGCCAGCGCATCCGTTCTCCGTGCGGGAGCGAGCG
Organism: Myxococcales bacterium; assembly: GCA_020633515.1. The sequence goes on along the minus strand of JACKDM010000023.1, from coordinate 37,882 downwards.
TCGAGCCAGCCTTGCAGTATCAGCGCGGCGGCGACCTTGTCCACCACCTGCCGGCGGGTCTCGCGGCGGGCGCCGCCTTCGATGAGGTAGCGCTCGGCGAGCTTGCTGGTCATGCGCTCGTCCCACTTCTCGACGGGGAGCCCGGTGCGCGCGGCGGCGGCGTCGGCGAAGGCCTGGACCTTGCGGGTGATGGGGCCCTCGCGGCCGTCGGGTTGCAGCGGCCAGCCGACGACGAGGCGGTCGACGTCGTGGGCGGCGATGAGCGCGGCGAGCGCGTCGAGGTCTTGGCGCAGCCCGGTGCGGCGGATGGTGGTGAGCGGGCTCGCGAGGGTGGCGGTGGGGTCGCTGACGGCGACGCCGATGGTGCGGGTGCCGACGTCGAGGCCGAAGGTGCGGGTCATGCGGTCATCCATGCCCCGGCGGCAGCTCGGGGGGCAGTTCGGGCGGCAGCGACGGGGGCGCCGCGTCGGGGGGCGCGGGCTTGGGCAGCGGGGGCACCGCCTCGACCTCGCCGGGGTTCGGCGGCAGCTCGACCGCGTCGCCGCGCTCGGTCGCTTCGAGGAGGCCGCGCAGCCGGGTGAGCCGGTTCTCGGTCTCGGCGACCCACTCGTTGCGGGCGCCGATCCGCTCGCTCATGGTGATGTTCTTCTCGTAGATCGCGAGCGACTGTTCGAGCAGCGGCTGGAGCTGCTTGCGGAGCTCGACGAAGTAGAAGCGGCGGGTCTCGGGGTCGAAGTCCTGCGGGACCTCGGCGCGGAGCACGTCGAGGTAGAACTGCTCGTAGAGCTCGCCGAGCTTGAGCCCGGCCGCCGTCGCCCAGTAGCTGTGCTGCACGTTGAGCGCGGTGATGTAGCTCTCCTGCGCCTGGCGGAAGAAGCGCACCTTGTCGTCGAGGTCGGCCTTCATCTTCTGGACGGGGAGCTTGAGCCCGACGCCGTGGGCGAGGCGCTGGTAGATCTCGCCGCGGCGGAAGTGGGCCTCGGCGTAGAGCTCGCTGCCTTGCACGAAGCCTTCGGTGCCTTCTTCGGTGTAGGAGAGCGAGGCCTTGAGGTCGCGCTCGGCCTCGCCGGGGCGGCCGAGGCGGGCGCGGGCGACGCCGCGGCGGAGGTGGCACTCGGCGCGGTCGAGCGGTTGCAGGTCTTCGGCGGCGAGGAGGCGGTCGTAGAGCGCGACGGCGGTCGGGTAGTCGCCGGTCTTGATGAGGTTGTAGCCCCAGCGGAACTCGCCGTCGCGCTGGTCGCGCAGCGCGGTGGCGAGCTGGGCGTGGCGGCGGAAGTGCGTCGCGGCGCGGCCGTGCTCGCCGAGCTGTTCGAGGCACAGCCCGCGGTTGTAGAGCGCGACGTGGGTGTAGGGGCTCTCGGGGAAGCGCTCGATGAGGCGGCCGTAGGCGAGCTCGCAGGCGGCGAAGTCGTGGCGTTCGAAGGCGTCGCGGCCGTCTTCGAAGAGGGACTGCGCGTCGTAGGCGGAGACGCGCTCGCCTTCGTCGGCGTCGGCGTCGTACTCGACGACGATCGGGTCCATCTCGACGAGGGCGGGCGGGGGCTCGGGGCGGGTGGGGCGGCTGCCGCAGGCGGTGAGGAGGAGCGCCGCGGCGAGCGCGGCGAGGCGGGGGATGGCGGGGCGTTGTGTCTTCATGGGGCGACCGACAACCCCGGCAACGATGGGTTCGGCGGTCGCATTCCCGCGGGTCATCCGGGCGCGAGCGCGCAGGCGATCGCGTGCAGGCCCGCGAGGTCGCGCAGCTCGGTGCCGAAGAGGGGGATGGTCCACACCGGGCGGTCGGTCGCCTCGCGGAGCCTTGCGACGGCGTCGCGGTCGGCGGCGGCGAAGCGGTCGTGGCGGTCGAGGAGCGCGAGCATGCGGGCGGCGAGCGCGCGGCGGCGGTCGTCGGGCACGTCGGCGAGGCCGTCTGCGGCGAGTGCGACGGCGAGGGTCGCGGGGTCGTCGGTGACCGGCTCGATCCAGGGGTGGGCGCGGTTGACGATGACGCCGCCGAGCGGGAAGCCGCGGTCCCCGAGCTGCGCGCGGAAGCTCACCGCCTCGTCGACGTTGCTCCGGGTGGGGCTCGTGACGAGGTAGAAGCGGCTGTCGTCGCTGCGCAGCCGGCGGGCGACGGCCTCGCCCGAGGCGTGCAGCGCGTCGAGGATGGTGCCGAAGACGGCGAGGAAGCGGGTCAGCTCCTCGATGAACGGGCCGCCGGTGAGCTTGTTGATGCCCTTGAGCACGAGCCCGCGTCCGCCGCGGGCGAGGCGCGCGGCGAGCCCGTCGCCCTCGCCGCCCGAGCGGAGCATCTGCACCGGCTTGCTCTGCAGCCCGGCGAGGAGGCGGTCGGGCGCGTCGAGGAAGTCGAGCGCGTGCGCGGCGGGCGGGGTGTCGAGCACGACGAGGTCGAAGTCGCCCTCTTCGAGGAGCGCGCGGACCTGCTCGACGGCGACGTACTCCTGCGCGCCGGCGAGCGAGGTCGAGAAGTACTGGTAGTAGCTGTTGTCGAGGATCTCGCGCGCGGTGCGCTCGTCGGGCGCGAAGCGGCGCACCATCTGGTCGCCGGTGGTCTTCACGTCGAGCATCATCGCCCACAGCTCGCCGCGGGCGTCGGCGAGGCCGGCGTCGGTGAAGCGGGCGGGCTCGACGCGGCGCAGCTCGCCGGTGAGCTCGGCGAGCCCGAGCGCGTCGGCGAGGCGGCGGGCGGGGTCGATGGTGAGGACGGCGGTCTTCTGCCCGAGCACGGCGGCGCGCACGGCGAGCGCGGCGGCGGTGGTGGTCTTGCCGACCCCGCCGGCGCCAGCGGTGATGAGCAGGCGGCGCGCGCGGAGCTCGTCGTCGAAGGCGGCGGTCATGCGGGCGGCCCCGCGACGAGGGCCTCGGCGCCGATCGCGCGGGCGAAGCGGTCGGCGAGCGCTTCGAGGTCGGCCCGGTCGAGGCGGCGATCGGGGTGCTGCGGCAGGTCGACGACGGGGAGCCCCATGCCGTGCAGCGCGGCGGCGTGGGTCGCGGCGATGGCGGCGCGGCCGGCGGCGATGCGGGTGGCGTCGGCGAGGCGGGCGAGGCGGTCGTCGCGGGGGGCGGCGGCGAGGCGCGCGAAGTCCTCGGCCTGCGTGGGGTCGAGCGGAGGCTCGGGCAGCATGTTGACGACGAGGTAGCCGAGCGGGACGCCGAGCTCGTTTGCGAGGCGGCGGCGCAGCTCGCGGGTCTCCTGCACCGGCAGCTCCTCGGGCAACGCGACGAGGTGCACCGCGGTGCGGCGCGGGTCGGTGAGCAGCGCCCACATGTCGGCGGCCTCGCGGTGCATGTTCCCGGCGGGCACGGCATCGCGGATGATGCGCGGGAGCTTGAAGAAGGTGATCCCGTGGCCGGTGGCGGGCGCGTCGATGATGACGCGGTCGTAGACCGGCGCGCCCTGCTCGTCGACCTCACGCTCGTGGTTGAAGGCCTTGCCGAGCATCAAGAGGTCGTTCATGCCGGGCACGAAGCGCACGAGGCTCTGCACGAGCGGGTTGTCGAAGACGACCCGGTAGAGCGCGCGGAAGCGCAGCTTCATCAGGCCGTACTCCTCCATGGCGCTCGACGGGTCGATGTTGACGACCGAGAGGTTGTCTTCGAGGCGGGTGACCCGGCCGCCGACCGGCGCGTGGCCGAGCATGGGCGCGACCTGCTCGTGGGTGTCGAGCTCGCAGACGAGCGTGCGCTTGCCGGCGCGAGCCGAGAGCAGCGCGAGGAGCGCGGTGACGGTCGACTTGCCGACGCCGCCCTTGCCGGTGACGAGCACGAAGCGCCGGTCGAGCAGCGCGGGCTCCGGCGGAGGCGGGGTCTTCGGGTCGGGCATGGCGGTCATCGGGCAGCGGCACGCGCGGTCGGGGGTGGTCGGGCGGCTCAGTCGTAGGTGTAGAAACCCCGCCCGACCTTCCGGCCGAGGCGTCCGGCGCGCACCATCTGTCGGAGGATGCGCGGCGGGCGGAACGTGTCGCTGCCGATCTCGCGGTGCAGGTGCTCGGTGATGGCGAGGCGCACGTCGAGGCCGACGAGGTCGGTGAGCGCGAGCGGGCCGATCGGGTGGCGGTAGCCGAGCACCATCGCGCGGTCGATGTCCTCGGCGCTCGCGACGCCCTCTTCGAACATGCGCATCGCCTCGTTGCCGAGCGCGATCCCGAGGCGGCTGGTGGCGAAGCCGGGCGAGTCGCGGACCTCGATGCACTGCTTGCCCATCTGCTCGGCGACGGCGCGGGCGGTCGCGAGGGTGTCGTCGGTGGTGTGCTCGCCGCGGACGAGCTCGACGAGGGGCATGATCGCGACGGGGTTGAAGAAGTGCATGCCGACGACGCGGCCGGGGGAGGCGGTGGCGGCGGCGATCTCGGTGAGCGAGAGGCTCGACGTGTTCGACGCGAGCACCGCCGCGGGGGGCGCGTGGGCTTCGAACTGGCGGAAGAGCTCGGTCTTGAGCGCCATCTTCTCGGGGACCGCCTCGATGACGAGCTCGGCGTCGGCGAGCGCGCGGTCGAGGTCGCCGGTCGTCGCGAGGCGCTCGGCGGCGGCCTCGGCGGCGGCGGGGGTGACCTTGCCGCGGTCGACGCCGGTCTTCCACGTCTGGCGGATCTGGGCCGCGGCGGCCACGGTGCGGGCGGGGTCGACGTCGTACATCGCCACCGAAAACCCGCAGAGCGCCGCCTGTCCGGCGATGCCGTTGCCCATGGTGCCGGTGCCGATGACCGCGATCCTCTCGACCTTCACGGGTGCCTCCCTCTGGTCCCTTCGAGCGCGCGGATGATATGACGCGCGACGGATGACGGCAAGGAGGGTGGCCGATGAGTCTGGGAGCCAAAGAGACGATCCGCGCCGATCTGTTCGGCGACCCCGAGCACGAGCGGGTGCGTTATGACCGACGGGGCCCGGTGGCGCTGCTGACGCTCACCGACGAGGGGCTCAACGGCTACACCTACCGGATGTTCCGCCAGCTCGACGAGTACATCCTGCACGCGCGCTTCGACCCCGAGGTGCAGGCGATCGTGATCACCGGCGACGGCGAGCACTTCTGCGCGGGCGCCAACATCAAGATGCTCGAAGCGGCCGACGCGACGAGCAAGTACTACTTCTGCCTGCACGCCAACGAGACCCTCTCCCGGCTGGAGCAGACCCCCAAGCTGGTCATCGCGGCGATCAACGGGCACTGCGTGGGCGGTGGCTTCGAGATCGCGCTCGCCTGCGACCTGCGGATCGCGCGGCGCGCGGGCGGGCGGATCGGGCTGCCCGAGGTGAACCTGGGCGTGCTGCCCGGCACCGGCGGCACGCAGCGGCTGACGCGGCTGCTCGGGCCGGCGAAGGCGATGGCGCTGATGCTGTCGGGCGAGACGCTGGAGAGCGACGCGGCGCTCGCCGCGGGGCTGGTGACGGGCGTGATCGGCGAGACGCGGACCGAGGAGGTGCGCGGCAAGGCGCGCGAGGTGCCGGCGATGGGGCGCGACGCCTTCGTCGAGGCGGTGATCTCGGTCGCGCAGCGGTACTGCGCGCCGGAGCGGGCGGCGCTGGCGGTGGGCCACATCAAGCGCGCGGTGCAGAGCGGGGGCGAGCTGCCGCTGGAGTACGGGCTCGCGCTCGAGCGGGAGCTGCAGGCGAAGCTGTTCGCGAGCGACGACGCGCGCGAGGGGCTCGCGGCGTTCGTCGAGAAGCGGGCGGCGAAGTTCGAGGGTCGATGAGGGCCTACCTCGACCTGCTGCGGCGGGTGCTCGACGAGGGCACGCGGCGCGACGACCGCACCGGGACGGGCACGCTCTCGCTCTTCGGGGCGCAGCTCCGCTTCGACCTGCGGGCGGGGTTTCCGCTGGTGACGACGAAGAAGGTGCACTGGCGGAGCGTGGTCGCCGAGCTGTTGTGGTTCATCCGCGGCGAGACCAACGTGCGCTGGCTGCAGGCGCGCGGGTGCGGATCTGGGATCCGTGGGCGGACGCTGCGGGTGAGCTCGGGCCGATCTACGGCGCGCAGTGGCGCTCGTGGGGCGCGGGGGACGGGCGCACGGTCGACCAGTTGCGGGCGTGATCGAGGAGATCGGCCAGAACCCCACTCGCGGCGGCTGGTGGTGAGCGCGTGGAACGTCGGCGAGCTCGACCGGATGGCGCTGCCGCCGTGTCACGCGCTGTTCCAGTTCCACGTCGCCGAAGGCCGGCTCTCGTGCCAGCTCTACCAGCGCAGCGCCGATCTCTTCATCGGGTGCCGTTCAACATCGCGTCGTATGCGCTCTTGACCCATCTGGTCGCGCAGGTCTCTGGGCTCGGGTCGGTGACTTCGTGCACACCTTCGGCGACGCGCACATCTACTCAACCACCGCGACGACCGCACCGGGACGGGCACGCTCTCGCTCTTCGGCGCGCAGCTCCGCTTCGACCTGCGGGCCGGGTCTCCGCTGGTGACGACGAAGAAGGTGCACTGGCGGAGCGTGGTCGCCGAGCTCGCGCTGCGAGGCTACGACCCGCACCCGGTGATCAAGGCGCCGGTGGCGGTGTGATCTCGCTGGTCGTCGCGATGTCGCCGGCGCGGGTGATCGGGCGGGACGGCGCGCTGCCGTGGCGGCTGCCGGGCGAGCTGCGGCGGTTCCGGGCGCTGACGATGGGCAAGCCGCTGTTGATGGGGCGGCGGACCTTCGAGTCGATCGGGCGGCCGCTGCCGGGGCGGCGCATGGTGGTGCTGTCGCGGGATCCGGCGTTCGCGCCGACGGGCGTCGAGGTCTTCGCCGGGCTCGACGCGGCGCTCGCGGCGCTCGGCGACGCCGAGGTGATGGTCGGCGGCGGCGCGGCGCTCTACGCGGCGACCTTGCCGCGGGCCGACCGGCTGCTGGTCTCGGTGGTGCACGGGGACTTCGCCGGCGACACGTTCTTCCCGGCGTTCGACGCCGCGGCGTGGGGTCTGGCGGCGCGCGAGCACATGCCGGCCGACGCGACGAATCGGTGGGCCTACACCTTCTTCGATCTGCGGCCCGACCCGACGCTGCCCCGCCCGCCGCTGCCGTTCCCGGCGGCCGTGGAGCAGGCGGCGATCGATTGACGGCGCTCATTGACGGCACCTGACGATGGACCGCGCAGGACGCCGAGGCCCAGCCCGCCGCGTGGCTCGCCGCCCCGCGCGAACCGACCGGGCGCTGACCCCGCCTGCCCGGGTGTCACGCTCCGATGCCATCGCATCACACCGTCCGCCCGACGCCCTCACCTGATGTCATCACCTGACATCACTGCGCTGCCATCATCGCCTCATGCCATCGCCCGATGCCATCGCGCCGATGCCACCCGCCCCTCACCCCTCCTCGCGGCGCAGATCGCCGCTCGCCGGGTGGCACAGCTCGGCGAGCAGCGTGGTCGCGTAGCAGCCCGCCGGGAGCGTGAACCGGGCGACGAGCGACGCGCCCTCCCAGCGGAGGTCGAGGTCTTCGGGGACGAGGCGCGAGACGCGGCGCGTGCCCGGGGCGAAGCGGCCGATGGCGCCGAGCGCGAGGTCGGTGCCGTAGGCGGCGGCGGCGGTCTGTTCGCGCTCGGCGGCGAGGCCGTGGGCGGGCATGAGCTTGGGGCCGGGGAGCGGGCCCATCGGGTCGAGGGCGCCGGCGGCGACGCGGGCGGTGTCTTCGGCGGCGTCGGCGCAGGTGAAGAGGCCGCCGGTGTCGCGCTTGCGGAGCACGTCGCCGGCGAGCGCGACGTCGAGGAGGCCGTCGTGGGTGCGGTCGCCGAGCCAGCGGTTGAAGACGGCCGACTGCAACACGCTCGCGAAGAAGCGCGGGTCCTTGACGCGGCGGCGGGGGTCGCGGGCGAAAGCGAGCGCGTCGCGGAGGCCGAAGCGGCCGAAGCGCTGGGGGCCGAAGTAGTTGGGGACCCCGTGGGCGATGGCGGCGACGAGCGCGGGGAGGCGCGCGGGGGCGTCGTCGTGCAGGGCGACGAGGCGCACGGTGAAGCGGTTGGCGGCGAGGTGGCCGAGGCGCAGCTTGCGGCCGTGGCGCGCGGTCTCGAGGAGCTCGATGCGGGGGTCGGCGGGCGCGACGGGCGGGGCGGGCAGGCTGAGCCACTGGGTGGTGACGGCGTGTTTGTCCTTGCGGCCGGCGTAGCCGATCTCGCGGCGGTCGACGCCGGCGGCCGCGGCGAGCAGGTCGACGGCCTCGGGGGTGGAGAGGCCGGTCTTGCGGATCCGCACGAAGTGGTGCTCGCCGTCGCCCGCGGGGGGGTAGGCGGGGCGCTCGTCGACCTGGAAGTCGGCGGGGTCGTCGCCGATGCGGCCGCCGATCGGGGGGAGCGCGGCGGTGCGGTAGGGGCAGTGTTCGCTGCCGGGGAGGGGGGGCGCGGCGAGCGGGCGGGGGTCGCTGTCAGTCACGGGGTCTGCTCCCGGTCATGGCCTGTTGACGCTGGCGGGGTGGCTTCGGGTGCATGGCATTCGCCGCCGGGGATGGCATTCGTCGCCGGGGATGGCATTCGTCACCGGGGATGGCATTCGTCACCGGGGATGGCATTCGTCACCGGGGATGGCATTCGTCGCCGAGGGTGACATTCGCGCTGGATGGCACTCGCGGGGGTGGGTCATGCCATCGAATGCGGAGCCGATGGCATACCATCGATGGCATGGCATCGGCGTGATGGCATCACCGCGGTCACTGCACGCGGCGGTCGAGCAGCTCGGCGAGGTCGAGGACCTGCACCTCTTCGTCCTTGTCGCGCGCCTTGACCCCGTCGCCGATCATGGTGCTGCAGAAGTTGCACGCGACCGCGATCACCTTGGGCTTCGTCGCGAGGAGCTCGTCGGTGCGCACGTAGTTCATGCGCTCGCCGATGTCCATCTCCATCCACATCTGCCCGCCGCCGGCGCCGCAGCAGAGGCCGGTGCGGCGGGTGCGGGCGGGTTCGACGCGCTCGACGCCGGGCAGGGCGTCGATGACATTGCGGGGGGTGTCATAGAGGTCGTTGTAGCGGCCGAGGTAACACGAGTCGTGGTAGACGATGCGTCCGTCGTCGCTGCCATCACCGGCGCCGGGCTTGAGCTTGCCGTCGGCGACGAGCTTGCTGAGGAGCTCGCTGTGATGGATGACCTCGTAGTTGCCGCCGAACTGGCCGTACTCGTTCTTGAGCGTGTTGAAGCAGTGCGGGCAGTGGGTGACGATCTTCTTGACGCCGGCCTCGTCGAGCGTCGCGACGTTGGCCTTGGCGAGCTCGCGGAAGAGGTTCTCGTCGCCGAGCCGCCGGGCGCTGTCGCCGGTGCACGCCTCGCGCTCGCCGAGGATCGCGAAGTCGACGCCGGCCTTGTGCATGAGGCGGCTGACCGAGCGGGTGACGCGCTGCGCGCGGTCGTCGTGCGAGCCGGCGCAGCCGACCCAGTAGAGGTACTCGGACGGCTTCTCGTCGTCCCACGCGCGCACGATCTCGTCCATGCCCTCGGCCCACTTGCCGCGGTCGCGGCGGGGCAGGCCCCAGGGGTTGGCCTTCTTGTCCTTGGCCATGTTCTTGAGCGCCTTGCCGGCGCCGTGGCCGATCTCGCCGAGGCTCATGGTGAGGTAGCGGCGCATGTCGATGATGTCGGGGATGTGCTCGTTGCCGACCGGGCAGACCTCCATGCAGGCGCGGCAGGTGGTGCACGACCAGAGCACGTCGGGGTCGATGACGCCCTTGGCGAGCTGATTGGCCTCGGCTTCGAGGTCGATGGTCTCGCCGCGGCGCAGCCGGGCCTCGCGGTCCTCGGCGTGGTGCTTGAGGTCGACGATGATGTGCATCGGGCGCAGCGGCTTGCCCGAGATCGAGGCGGGGCAGTTGTCGGTGCAGCGGCCGCATTCGGTGCAGGCGAGGCCGTCGAAGAGCTGCTTCCAGCTCAGGTCTTCGACGGTGCGGGCGCCGAAGTAGGTGGGGAACTGGTCTTCGGGGAGGTCTTCGCGCTCGATGAGGTCGAGCGCGGGCATGTAGCGGAGCGCGCCCTTGGGCTCGAGGCTGTTGAAGTACCAGTTGGGCGGCGCGGCGAAGACGTGGCTGTGCTTGCTGTAGGGCACGTAGTTGGTGAACGCGAGCAGGTTGACGAGGTGCAGCCACCACGCGGCCTTGTAGCCGAGCGCGAGGGTCTCGGCGTCGAGGCCGGAGACGGCGCGGGCGAAGAGGCCGGAGAACCACACCTCGGGGCGGATCCCCTTCTGCGCCATGTAGAAGCCGATCTGGAGCGCTTCGAAGAACATGAGCCCGAAGATGAAGGCCAGCGTGTAGAGCGCATCGCGGGTGAGCGGGAGGCGCTTGGGCTTGATGATGGTGCGGTTGACGAGCGCCATGCCGAGGCCGACGATGCACAGGAAGCGGAAGGTGTCGGCGACGGCCTGATAGGGGCCGTTGCTGCCGGGCAGGTGGAAGTTCTCGCCGGTGCCGGGGCGGCCCATGATGACGTCCCAGGAGCGCAGGACGCCGTCGACGACGAAGTTGATGGTGTCGACGCTGAGCACGACGAAGGCGCCGAAGATGAAGATGTGGAGGATGCCGCTGTAGCGGTAGCCGTGCGAGGGCAGCCGCTTCTGGCCCATGACGTAGACGAGGAAGTTCTTGATGCGGGGCCCGGGCTGGCTGAAGCGGTCGTCGGGGCGCCTGGCGAGCGTGAGCTGGCGGTGGCGGAGCCGGAGCGCGTGGGCGAACGCGATCGCGGCGCCGATCATGAGCACCGCGAAGCCGGCGAGGCCGGCCCATGACGAGATGGGGTGAAAATCCACGGTGGGTCTCCTGGATTCGGGCGGCGAAGCGGTCATCTATCACGCGGTCGGACGCGGTGTCGAGTGCGCGACGGGCGGCCGGCGGGCATGATGGACGCCCTGTGATGCTGACGTGGAGTCGCGGGTGGCAGAGGAGCGTGAGCCGGCGCGGGTCGAGGGCGCCGAGCCGGTGGCGCCGCGGGCTCGATCGGGCGCGGCGTTGTGGTGGATGCTGGCGCTGCTGTGGTTCGCGGGGGTCGCCGCGGGCTGGCTGTGGTTCTTCGCGGCGCGCGCCGAGGACGAGCGGGCGGCGGCGGCGCGGGACGCGTGGATGAAGACGGTCGCGGAGGTGGCGGCGGTGCAGCGGCGGGCGCAGACGGAGACGGTGGAGCCGGCGCGGTTGATGGCCGACGTCGAGGCGCTCGCGTTCGAGCGCTACACCCTCGAGCAGCGGCGGCAGGCGCGGGCCCACATCGCGCATCGGCTGACGGCGATGGGCTATACCCCCGATCTGCATGGTTATTCGACGGGCGTCAACGTGCTCGCCGAGCGGCCGGGGACCGATCCGGGGGCGCGCGCGATCCTGGTCGCGGCGCACTTCGACACGGTGGCGGGCTCGCCGGGCGCCGACGACAACGCCTCGGGGGTGGCGGTGGTGCTCGAGGTGGCGCGGCGGCTGCGCGATCGGCCGACGCGGCGGCCGCTGGCGCTGGCGTTCTTCGACGAGGAGGAGCAGGGGCTCGTGGGGAGCCGGCAGTACGCGGCGAGCCCGCTGCGGGTGGAGGCGCTGGCGGGGGTGGTGGTGGTGGAGATGGCGGGCCATGCGTGCCGGGAGAAGGGCTGTCAGCGGGTGCCGCCGGGGCTGCCGGGCGGGATCGCGCCGGAGACGGGGGACTTCATCGCGGTGATCGGGGACGCGGAGCACCTGGAGTTGCTCGCGGCGTTCCGGCGCGCGAGCGGGCCGCCGGATGGCGCGGGCGGGCGGCCGCCGGTCTTCGCGCTGCCGGTGCCGGAGAAGGGCGACGTGCTGCCCGACACCCGGCGCAGCGATCACGCGCCGTTCTGGGATCGGGGCGTGGGCGCGGTGATGGTGACCGACACCGCCGAGCTGCGAAACCCGCACTACCACCGCGCGAGCGACACGCCGGAGACGCTCGATCCGGTGTTCCTCGCGGGGGTGGCGGCGATCGTGGTCGACGCGGTGACGATCCTGCTCGACGCGCCGGAGGCGGATCAGTCGCGGTCGGGGGCGCCGAGGGGGAAGAGCGGGCGGTAGGGGCGGGCCTCGTCGACGGCGCGGGCGACGGCGGGGCGGGCGAGGAGGCGGGCGCGGTAGGCGCGCAGGGTGGGGCAGCGGTCGGGGATCGGGTGGGTCCAGTCGGCATAGAAGAGCGACGGGGCGGCGGCGCAGTCGGCGAGGGTGAAGTCGTCGCCGGTGGCCCACTCGCGGCCGGCGAGCGCGCCTTCGAGCCAGTCATAGGCGAGGGTGAGCTTGTCGGCGGCGAAGGCGAGCGCGTCCTTGCGCTTGTCGGGGTCGCCGGTGAGCGCGCCGACGACGGCGTGCTGCTGTGGGCTCATGACATGGAGGTCGAAGAAGCGGTCGAAGAAGCGCACGTCGAGCGCCGCGTGGGGGTCGTCGGGGAGGAGCCTCACCGGGCCGGGATGGGTGAGGTGGAGGTGCTCGATGATGATGCTCGTCTCGACGAGCGCGCGGTCGCCGTCGAGCAGCAGCGGGAACTTGCCGAGCGGCCAGCGGCGCTGCCATTCGGCGACGTTGTGGGGGGCGTCGGGGGCGATGATGCGGAATTCGAAGGGGGTCGCGTTCTCGTAGAGCGCGATGAGGACCTTCTGGGTGTAGGAGGAGAAGGGGTGTCCGTAGACGACGAGCGACATCGATGGGCTCCTGACAAGCCGGCGGATGGCAGGCGGCGGGAGCGTGCCCGGGTCGGGCGGCCGTTGCAAGGCGCCGCGCGGCGGCGCTACTCGGCGCTCGCCGCCTCGACGTTGCTCTCGGTGAGCGTGTAGATGATGTTGTTGGTGTCGCGATACTGCCACTGCACGATGCCGACGCCCTGCTGCACCCAGTAGGTGCGGCTCACCATGCCGCTGAAGTCGTCGACGACGTCGATGCGGTGTACGCCCTCGCGGAAGGCGCCCTCCATCACCAGGATGAGCGGGGTGCTCGTCGTCTCCACCGAGAGGGTGACGATGCCCATCAGCTCGGCGGGCTCCTCGTCGCCGCGCGCCTGGCTCGTCTGCACCATCTGCACGCCCTCGGGCTGGAGGCGGTTGCCGATGAGGCCGGTCTTCCAGGTGTCGAAGACGAGCTGGTAGGGCGGGTTGTAGGTGCGGGTGAGCGTGCGCACGAAGCGCTCGGTGCCGATCTCGCGCTCTTCGATGTCGAGGCGCTTGAAGAGCACCTGGGGGCCGACGAGCTCGACCTCGGGCACGACGACGAGGGTCTCGCGGATGACCTGGCGGACCTTGGTCACCTCGCCGTCGACCGGCACGTCGAGGACCACCACCGTGGTCATGATCCACTCGTTCTCGCCCTCGCCGGGCTCGACGCGCCGCTCGCCGCCCTCGGTGACGGGGGGTGGCATGGCGGGGTCGGGCGCCTGGCGGCGGTAGCGCCAGACGCCGCCGGCGGGGGTGGGGAAGTAGCTCTGCTCGTCGACGGTGGACTCGGCGGGGAGGGGGTCGATCTGGCCTTCGTAGGGCACGTTGGGGAGCGCCATGTCGGCGAGACCGCCGTCGCCGCTGCCGCCGCCCGCGCCGTCGTCGTCGTCGTCGCTGCCGTCGGGGGTGCAGCCGATCGCGAGGGTGAGCGCCGCGGCGATGGCCAGCCAGCGGGTGCGTGTCGAGGTCCTGCCGCGCATGAGGTCTCCAAGGGTCGGGTCGTTGCTTCGGGGGTCCTGGTACGACGCTCCGCGGGCGCCGTCAACTGCAACGCCCCCGATCGGCGGCGGGCGCGCGGGTCAGCCGGGCCCGCGGCCGCGGGCGTGCGCGCCGTCGGCGGGGACGGTCTCCCGGCGCTTGAACAGGAGCGCGGCCTCGGCGAGCAGCATGACGAAGAGGAGGAGGAGCGCGGCGTGCCACAGCTCGGTGCGGCGGGTGGCGCCGAGCGCGCGCGCCTGCGCTTCGGCGCGGGGGGCGTCGGTATCGCCGGCCGTCCGGGGGCCGCGCAGATCGGCGCCAGCGGGGTCGAGCGCGACGGCGAAGCCGGGGAGCGCGACGAGGCCGGGCAGCGGCGGGTCGGGGGTGAGGCGGTAGTGGCCGGGGGCGGCGGTCTCGGTGAAGACCCAGGGGCCGTCGCCTTCGCGGGGGCGCTCGACGACGCGCAGGTCGCCTCCGGGGGTCTGCACCTGCACCCGGGCGACGCGGGGGTCTTCGACCGGGATGGGGGCGTCGCGGCCGACGAGCACGGGCGCGGTGTCGACCTCGGCGACGCGGGTGAGGTAGCGCAGGGTGTGCTGCAAGAGCGGGAGGAAGTCGGGGCGGATCGGGAGGTCGCCCCAGTCGCGGTCGATGGTGCCGGTGAGGAGCGCGACGCGGCCGGCGCCGAGCTCGCGGGTGAGGAGGAAGGGCGCGCCGTCGTCGAGGCCGAGCACGACGCCGCCCGAGGCGTCGGGGGCGGGGTCGAGGAGCATGTAGCGGCGGATCCGGACGCTCGCGAGGCTGCTGCCGGCGGGGTCGGGGAGCGCGGCGAGGATGGGGTGGGCGCGTTCGAAGACGGTGATGCGGGCCGCCTGCCGGTCGCGGCCCTCGGCGCTCGCGGCGGCGTCGCCGGCGGTGCGCACGGTGCGCAGCGCGCGGGGCAACAGGCCGGCGAGGGCGACGTTGGCGGCGTCGGGGTCGACGCGGTCGCCGAGGGTGACGAGGAGCCCGCCGCCGCCCTGCACGAACGCGGTGAGCGCGCGGGCGACCTCGGGCGCGGGCGTGGCGTGGTTGGCGAGGATGACGACGTCGTAGCCGGCGAGGTCGACGCGGTCGAGGGTGTCGGCGCCGACGATGGTGAGCCGGACCCGGGCGCCGGCGGTGCTGGTGGGGGCCAGCGCGCGTTCGAGGTAGAAGAGCTCGTCGCGCTGCGGGGTGGGCATCGGGTCGCCGTTGACCGCGAGCACCCGGATCCGGGGCGCGGCGCGGAGCCAGAACGGGCGGCGGTCGTCGACGGTGAGCGCGTCGCCTTCGAGCACGACCGCGGCGGGCACGGCGGCGTCGGCGTCGACGGGCGCGTAGAAGGTCTTGGTCGCCTCTTCGCCGGGGCCGAGGCTCAGGAAGCCGCGGACCTTGATCTGGCCGTCGATCTCGAGGTCGACGGGGAGGCGCTCGACCGGGGTGTCGGCGGCGTTCTGCACGCGGGCGTCGACGCGCCAGTGGGTCGCGCCGACCTCGGGCGCGGGGCGCAACGTGACGCCGGTGATGGCGCGGTTGGGCACGGGCGCGCCGCCGCTGACGTCGACGGGGAGCAGCACCGGGCGGCCCTCGCCGGGCGGGGGCGCGGGCAGGTCGCTGGCGGCGCCGGCGGGGGTGGTGAGCACGACGACGCGGCGGGGGCCGGGCTGGTCGGCGAGGAGCTCGTAGGCGCGGGCGACGGCCTCGGGGAGCGCGCCGGTGCGGTGGCCGGGCTCGACGCGGCCGAGCTCGCGGCGCACGGAGGCGAGGTCGCCGGTGAGCTCGTCGATGGGGACCTCGACGCGGTCGCCGGCGACGACGAGCGCGGCGAGCCCGGCGCCGTCGGCGAGCACGGCCTCGGCCTGGAAGCGGGCGCGGTCGAGCAGCGTCTCGCCGTCCTGGCGGTAGCGCATCGGGTAGCCGGCGTCGATGACGACGACCGTGGCGCCGCCGCCGTCGCCGACGAGCGCGGCGGGCGCGTCGTCGCGGGCGAGGAACGGGCGGGCGAGCGCGAACGCGAGCAGCGCGAGCAGGAGGCTGCGCACGAGCATCAACAGGAGCTGCTTCACCCGGAAGCGGCGCGCGGTCTTCTTGTTGGAGCGGCGGATGAACTCGAGCGCGGGGAAGCGCACGACGACCGCCTGCCGGCGCAGGATGAGGTGGATGATCGGGGGGATGAGCGCGGCGAGCAGCCCGATCAGCAGCGCTGGCGACAAGAAGTTCACCGGGCAGAACCCCCGATGAGGTCGTAGAGCGCGCGCTCGACGGGCACGGCGGTGTCGACGAGGTGGTAGGCGACGTCGCCGTCGAGGAGCTCGCGGCGCAGACCCTCGCACCAGCTTCGGATCTCTTCGAGGTACTGCTCGCGCATGCCGCGGGGGTCGGCGAGCTCGCGGGCGTCGGTCTCCATCTCTTCGAAGAGGGTCAGCTCCTTGAAGGGGAAGTCGAGCTCGTCGGGGTCGAGCACATGGAGCACGACGACGCGGTGACGGCGGCGGCGGAGCTGGCGGGCGAGCGCGGCGAGGCGGGGGTCGAAGTCGAAGCAGTCCGACAAGAGCACGATGAGGCTGCGGCGGCCGGCGATCTCGGCGATGTGTTCGAGCGCGGCGACGACGTTGGTCGGGCCTTGCACCGGCGCCTGCTCCATGTGCTCGACGAGGCGCCAGAAGTGGTCGGGGCGGGCGCGGGGCGGGAGGTGGTGGCCGAGCTTCTCGCCAAAGGTCAACAGCCCGACGGCGTCGCCCTGGCGCAAGAGCAGCCAGGCGAGCGCGGCGGCGAGGCGGGCGGCGTGCAGGCGCTTGGTGGCGCGGCGGCCGCCGGCGTAGCCCATCGAGCCGGAGGTGTCGAGGAGCAGGTAGGCCCGGAGGTTGGTCTCGTCCTCGAACTGCTTGACGTGGTAGCGATCGCTCTTGGCGAAGGCCTTCCAGTCGATGTGGCGGATCTCGTCGCCGGGGCTGTACTCGCGGTGCTGGGCGAACTCGACGCTCTGGCCGTGGTGCGGGCTCTTGTGGTGGCCGGTGAGGAGGCCTTCGACGACCTGTCCGGCCCGGTACGAGAGCCCCGCGAGGCGCGCGAGGAGCGCGGGGTCGACGATCTTGCCGTCGTCGCGGGGCTCGGCCTTGCGCGGCTCGGCCATCAGCGACCCGGGAGCGCTTCGAGGAGGCGGCCGACGATGCCGGCGCTGGTGACGCGCTCGGCCTCGGCGTGGAAGTTGGTGAGCACCCGGTGGGTGAGCACCGGCCGGGCGACGGCGCGGATGTCGTCGCGGCTGTAGGTCTCGCGGCCGGCGAGGAGCGCGCGGGCCTTGCTGGCGAGGACGAGGTACTGGCTCGCGCGGGGGCCGGCGCCCCAGCTCACGTACTCGCGCACGAAGGGCGGCGCGCTCGGGTCGTCGGGGCGGGTGGCGCGCACGAGGTCGACGGCGTACTGCACCGCGACGTCGTTGTGCGGCATGCGGCGCACCATGCTCTGGAGCGCGAGGATGCGCGCGGGGTCGAGCACCGGCTCGACGGCGACGTCCTCGTCGGTGGTGGTGCGCTTGACGATCTCGAGCTCGTCGGCGGCGGTCGGGTAGCCGACCTCGATCATGAACATGAAGCGGTCGAGCTGCGCCTCGGGGAGCGGGTAGGTGCCCTCCTGCTCGACGGGGTTCTGCGTCGCGAAGACGAGGAAGGGCGCGTCGAGCGGGTAGGTCTGCCCGGCGGCGGTGACGCGGTTCTCCTGCATCGCTTGCAGCAGCGCGGCCTGCGTCTTGGGCGGGGTGCGGTTGATCTCGTCGGCGAGGAGCAGGTTGGCGAAGATCGGCCCGCGGATGAACTTGAAGTGGCGGCGGCCGGTGGCGTGGTCCTCTTCGAGGATGTCGGTGCCGGTGATGTCGCTCGGCATCAGGTCGGGGGTGAACTGGATCCGCCCGAACCGGAGCGCGAGCGCGTCGGCGACGGTGCTGACGAGCAGCGTCTTGGCGAGGCCGGGCACGCCGACGAAGAGGCAGTGGCCGCGGGCGAAGAGCGCGATGAGCATCTGCTCGATGACGCTCTCCTGGCCGACGATGCGGCGGCCGACGGCGGACAGGATCGCTTCGCGCGCTCGCGCGGCCTCGTCGACCGCGCGAAGATCGGGCGCGTCGCTCATTTCAACAACTCCAGGGTCTGCTTCGCCCGGTCGGCGTCTTCGGCGCGGCCGAGGCGGGTGTAGAGATCGAAGAGCGCCTCGTGCGGTCGCGGGTGGAACGGGTTGATGCCGACCGCCTCTTCGAACGCGGCGGCGGCCTCGGCGTCGCGCCCGGCCTTCATCAGCGCCTCGCCGCGGTGGATGTGGGTCGTCACGAAGCCGGGATAATACAGCCGGACGCGCTCGAGGAGCGCGGGGACCTCGTCGGGCTCGCCGAGCTCCAGGAGCGACGCGGCGGCGCCGTTCTGCACGACGGGGTTGGCGTCGCCGCCGAGGGTCATGGCCTTGCGATACTGGTAGAGCGCCGCCTTGAAGCGGTTGCGCGCGCGCAGCAGCTCGCCGAGGTGGGCGTGGTCGCGCACCGCCTTCTCCTCGATCGTCGAGTACTCGGCCTCGGGCTCCTCCTCGCCCGCCTCGGGGTCGCCGGGGCGCTTGAACTTGAGCTTGCGCTGCACGAGCCCGGGGTAGGTCTTGAGGCCGCTCTGGCCCATCGCGCCCTTCCACGCGACCCACAGCCCGGCGAGGTCGAGGCCGTAGACCGATCGCAGCGCGGCGTCCATCGGGGCGCCGTCGCGCAGGGCGTCGATGAGGCGGTTGAGCGCGGGGTAGCCCGAGCGGCGGTGCAGGAAGTCGATGACCGTGTGCACCTGCGCGAACGCGAGCCCCGCCGCCTCCTGGCTCGGCAGCTTCGCCATCGACGGGTGCATCTGGTCGAAGGTGATGAGCTGGTCGGCGGCGATCGAGCGGGCGAGCAGGTCCTCTTCGGGCGGGTCGAGCGGCGCGTTGGGGCCGGTGCGCCAGCGGCTCTCCTGGAACTTCGCGATCCCCTCGTGCAGCCAGATCGGGACGGTGTTGGCGCTCTTCTTGGTGAGGTAGTAGTGCACGAACTCGTGGGCGAGCGTGTCGCGCCAGCCATAACCGCGCACGAGCGCGCGCGGCGAGGTGAACATCAGGCGGTTGTACTTGCAGAGCGCGATCGTGCCGCTCGTCTCGATCTCGTCCTCGGTGAGCGGGCTGACGGCGGCGAGGTAGCGGATCTCGGGGTAGATCTCGACGACGACCTGCCCCTCGGGGCGCCACGCGAAGTCCTCGGCGAGCACGGCGTCGGTCTTCTGCAGCACTTCGAGCGCGAACGGCACGAGGAGCTTGTCGCGGCCGGTGTAGCGGATGCGGAAGCGGCCGTCTTCGGAGACGAACTCGTCGAAGCCCTTGAGCGCGTCGTGGGTCGCGGCGACCTCGTCGCGCACCTGGCGGATCGAGTAGGGCGCCGCGTCGCCCATGTCGGCGACGAGCGCGTCGAAGACGGCGAGCGCCTCGGCGTAGCGGCCTTCGAAGAACAACAGCCGGCCCTGCACGAAGCGGAGGTCGACCGCGGCGGGATCGGCGGCGAGCATGGGCTCGAGCGCGCGGCGGGCCTCGACGGTCTGCCAGTTCGAGACGAGGACGTGCAGCGCCTCGACGCGGTCGCCGTCGGCCCGCGCGGGGGCGGCGAACGCGGTCACGAGCGCCGCGCCGAGCGCGAGCAGCGCGGCGCGAGCGGAGCGGGTGAGGGTCTTCATCGGATCAGGGTCTTCATCGGATCAGTGACTCGTAGTAGCGCTTGACCTGCTCCCGATACTCCTCGGGCGGCTTCTGCTTCATCGCGTCGAGCAGCTCCTCGCGGAACTCCGCCGGCGCCTCGTACTCCTCGGCGCCGGGGATGCGGACCCGCTCCTGGCGCTGGCGCCCGCGCTGCTCCTGCCCGCGCTCGGCGCGCTGCGGCTGCGCGGCCTGGCGCAGCCCCTCCATCAGCGACTGCAACTGGCTCTCGGCCTGCTGCTGCCCCGGCCGCGCCTGCCCGGGGCGGCCCTGGCGGAGCTGCTCGGCGGCCTCGCGCATCGACTGCCCGGCCTGTCGGGCGCGCTCCATCGGCTGGTCGGCGAGGCCGGGGACCTCCTGCCCGCGCTCGCCGATCCGCTGCCGCAGCCGCTCGGCGGCCTCGGAGAGCCCCTGCTGGTCCTGGCGGAGCTGCTCGGCCTGCTCGGGCGGCACCGCGCGCTCGGCGCGGCGGCGCGCCTCGTCGATCAGCTCGGCGAGCTCGCGCATCACCCGCCCGTCCTGCTGGCGGCCGCGCTCGATGAGGGCGCCGACCTTGCGGTCCTCGGGCTCGAAGCGGTTGAAGCGGTCGAGCCCGTCGAGGTGGTCCATCGCGCGCTCGGCCATCTCGAGCGCCTCCATGAGCTGCTTCTGGTCGAGCGCGCGGTTGATCTCGTCGGCGCGCTGGCGCAGGTGCTCGAGGTCTTCTTCGGCCATGACCGAGAGCTCCTCGCGGGCGAGCTCGTCGACGGTGCGGCGCAGCCCCTCGGCGTCCTGCTTGATCCCGGCGAGCTTCTCGGCGAACGCCTCTTCGATCGCCTTGCGGCGGGCCTCCTCCTCGGCGCGGGCGAGCGCCTCGGTCTTCTCGCCGACCTCCTGCTGGCGCTTCATCAGGTCGCGGGTCTGGTCCATCAGCTCGCTGATCGCGCGCTGCATCGCCGGGTTGGTCTCTTCGTGCAGGTCCTGCATGTCCTGGTCGAGCGAGGCGGAGAGCTCGTCGAGGGCCTTGTCCATCTCGTCGAGCGCGGCGAGCGCCTCGTCGATCTTGCCCTCTTCGAGCATCTTCTGGAGCTCGCCGAGCTGGTTGCGGGTCTCGTCGAGGCCCTTGGCGACGTCGTCCTTCTCGAGCCCGTCGAGGTTGAGGAACTCCTCGGGGAGCTTCTGGCGGAGCTGCGCCATGCGGGCGCGCATCTCGGCCATGCGGTCGCGCAGGCGGCGGATGTCGCGCATGATCCGGGCCTTGAGCGCCTCGTCGTTCGGGTTCTGGCGGTACTGCTCGACGAGCTCGCGCAGCCGGGCCTGCGCGGTCTTGAGCTCCTCGGCGAGCGCGGCCATGTCTTCGAGCGCCAGCCGCGCGACCATCGCCTCGACGAGCACGATCGCCTGTTCGAGCTGCTCGACGACCGCCTCGTTGGCCCGGCTCGCCGCCCGCACCGCCGCGTCCTCGCCGCGCTCGATCTCGGCGACGCGGGGGTCGACGGCCTGCTTCTCGTCGGCGAGCGCCTCTTCGAGCGAGCCGAGGCGGCCGCTGAGCGCGAGGCGCACCTCGTCGGGGGTGAGCGGGTCCTCGGTCATCGCCTCGACGACGCCGGCGAGCGCGGTCGCGGCCTCGCGGCTGCCGAGCATGACGTCGCCGAGCTGGCGCGCGAGCGGGGTCTCGGTGGCCTTCCAGTCGATCTCGAGCCGGTCGGCGAGCGCGTCGAGCAGCACCTCGATGGTCTGGCGCAGCCGCTCGGTGAGCTCGAAGTGCGCGGCCTGCGGCGAGTTGACGGTGATGAAGCGCGTCGCCGAGACCCCGCGCTGGGGGCCGTCGACGCCGTTGTTGTCGTAGGCCTCGACGTAGAGCATCAGCCGGTCACCCGCTTGCGCCTGGATCACCGAGAGGTCGACCTCGTCCTCGCCGTCGATGCGCAGCCCGGTGACGCCGGGCTGGTCGATGGCCTCGGGGTGGTCGGCGTCGGCGGCGAGCGCGACGACGATCGCGGCGCGGCTGAGGCCGAAGTCGTCGCGGGCCTCATAGACGACGGGCACGGCGCGCAGGTCGTCGAGCTCGAGGTCCTCGGCGGGGAGCTTGAGCGTCACCGTCGGCGGCTGGTCGGGCTCGACGCGGATCTTGCGCTCGCCCTGCTCGACGAGGGTGGCGCCGCGGGCGTCCTGCATCTGGAAGCGCCAGCCGATCGGGCCGTCGACGACGAAGCCGCCGGTGAGCTCGCGGCCGTCCCGGAGCGCGAGCGGGAGCACGGCGTCGCCGAAGCGGAGCGCGGCCTCGCGGGCGGGTTCGAGGGTGGTGGCGCGCAGCTCGACGCGGGTGCCCTTGGGGGCGTCGATGTCGCCGGTCGAGTTGGGGATGAGGCGCGGCGCGCGGCCGGTGTGGGGCGGGTAGTGCAGGGTGAGGTCGAGGTCGCCGACGAGCGGGCCGACCTCGCGGGCGTCGCCGCTGAGGCCGGCGGGGAAGAGCGCGGCGGCGCCGCGGGCGAGGAGGTCGCCGGCGGTGAGCCCGACGAGGCCCCAGGCGGCGGCGACCCCGGCGGCGGCGAGCCAGCCGGGGCGGGCGGGTCTCATCGGGGTGACCGCGCGCAGGTCGGCGGCGTCGAGGCGGCCGGCGACGCGCTCGGCGAGCGCGGCGGCGAGCAGCGGGTCGCCGCGGCCGGGGCGGGGCCACTCGCGAGCGTACTGCACGCAGGCGAAGACCGCGTCGTCGAGGCCGCCGAGGCCGGCTTCGAGGTGAGCGGCGACCGCCTCGTCGCGTCCGGTGGCGCGCAGCGGGCGGCCGGCGGCGGCGACGAGGGTGGCGAGCGCGGCGGCGGCGAGCACGATCGCGACCGCGATCGGGGCGGCGGCGCCGTCGAGGCCGAGGCCGAGCACGAGGAGGGCGAGCAGCAGCACGCCGCCGGTGACGGCGAGCAGCCAGCCGGCGGCGCCGAGCGCGATCCGGGCGCGCAGGCGGCGGCGCACCCGGCGCAGCACGGCGCCGATCCGGTCGAATGCAGGGGGGCGGGGGATCATGCTGCGCTCACCGTCTCCTCTCGCCGTGCTCATCCGGCCGCCCTGCGGGCGGGATCTCCGCCACGTCGTCGGGCTGCGCCCTCCTCGCTGCGACCCGTCCGGCTCTGGCCGGACGGCCTCCTCGCGCTCGGCGGTTCGCTGCGCTCACAACCGCGGCCGGTCTCGATTTAGTTCGCCGCCCGGTTCGCAGCCGACGGCATCGCGCACCGATGCTTTTTCCCATAAGATGCGCTCCGCGTGAATGAAGACGAAGGGGCGTCGTCGGTGACCGAGGATTCGCTGATACCGACGGATGAAGCGGAGCTGATCGCGCGCTGCCAGCGCGGTGACCGACAGGCCTTCGAGTTGTTGGTGCGCAAGTACCAGCGGCGGGCCTACGGGATCGCGTACGGCGTGCTGCGAAACCCGGATGACGCGATGGACGCGGCCCAGGACGCCTTCGTCAAGGTGTTCCGCAACATCGACGGCTTCAAGGGCAACAGCTCCTTCTACACCTGGTTCTACCGGATTGTCGTGAACGTGTGCATCGACCAGTACCGCCGGCAGAAGAAGTCGAAGTCGGTCGAGTACGACGACACGTACCGGCGGCGCGACGAGGCCGAGGGGGTCCATCCCCTGCAAGGCAACACGCGGCCGATGCACCCGGGCGAGAAGTTCCGGCAGGAGGAGCTCGGCGAGGTGCTCACCGCCGCGCTCGAGACCCTCAGCGAAAACCACCGTACGATCATCCTTTTGCGTGAGGTCGAGGGCCTCTCGTACGAGGAGATCGCCGAGACGATGGACTGTCATCTCGGCACGGTGATGAGCCGGTTGCACCACGCGCGGAAGAACCTTCAGACCGCCCTCAAGCCCTACCTCGAAGCCGCCGGCGACCCGCGCGCCGGGCGGGCAGGCAAGGGCGTGCGGAAGCAGCGGAGGTCGCCATGACCGACCACGACATCGAGTTGCTGGAGCGCTACGTCGACCACGAGCTCGCGCCCGACGAGGTCGCGGCGGTCGAGGCGCGCATCGCCGAGGACGAGACCTGGTCCGCGGCCCACGTCGAGCTGCTCGCGCTGCGCGCGCTCTTGCAGGACGACGTCGAGGCGGCGACCGACGCGGCGGACTTCGAGGGCTTCTACGCCGCGATCGAGGCCCGCCTCCCCCAAGAGACGCCGGCCGGCGCCGCGGTGGCGCCGAGCCCGAGCCGGCCCGCGCCGGCCGAGCCCGGGCTGTGGGCGCGGCTGCGCGCGTGGTGGGGCCAGAACTGGACGCCGGTGCTGATCGGCGCGGCGGTCGCGGCGGCGGTCGCGCTGTGGGTGAGCTTCGGCGGCAGCGCGGCGCCCGATCCGGCGGCGCCGATCATCGCCGACGGCGCCTCGGCGGCGCCGGTGGTGGTCGACGCGGTCAGCAACGAGGGCGACAAGACCGTGCTGATCAGCCAGCCGGCGGGCGAGGACGGCGCGACGGTGATCTGGCTGCTCGACGACGAGCAGCAGGCGGCGCCGGCGCCCAAGGACGGGGAGGATCCGATCTGATGTTCACCCGCAGACACCTCCTCGGCGCGCTCTGCCTCTCGCTCTGGCTGCTCGGCGGCCCGAGCGCGGCGGTCGCGGCCGATGGCATCACCCTCAAGGTCACCGTCATCCACGCCACCAAGGGCGGCGGCGCGGTCGACCCGGCGCTCGCGCCGATCCGCGGCTCGCTGCAGCAGGCGTTCGGCGGCTACACCGGCTTCAAGCAGCTCGACGCCTCCGAGCTCGCGCTCGGCAAGGGGCAGAGCGGCACGGTCTCGCTGCCGAACGGCAAGTCGGCGGTCTTCGAGTACAAGGGCCCGGCGGGGCCGCAGCATCAGCTCAAGCTGCGGATCCCGGAGAGCAAGGTCGACGTCGACCTGCGCGCCCCGGCGAAGCGCATGTTCTATCAGGCCGGGCTGCCGCACGACGGCGGCATCCTCATCCTCGCGCTCTACGTCGAGGGCTGAGCCCATTCACCTGCCCCGTGGCCTCGCGCCGCGCGCCGTGGTAGACCGCCCGCCATGGCCTACGCCCACCGCCCCCCCGCCGTCTCGGTCGGCGAGCTGACCCGCCGCATCAAGGGCACGCTCGAAGACCGCTTCCGCGTGGTGTGGGTCGAGGGCGAGATGGGCAAGGTCACCGCCCATCAGAGCGGGCACGTCTACTTCACCCTCAAGGACAGCGAGGCGCGCATCGACGGCGTGGTCTGGCGCACGACCGCGTGGCGGATGCGCTACCAGCCGGTCGAGGGCCACCGCGTGCTCGCGCGCGGCTGCCTCACCGTTCACCCGCCGCGCGGCGCCTACAGCCTCGTCGTCGACCTCTTCCTGCCCGCGGGCGCCGGCGACATGCAGGCGGCGTTCGAGCAGCTCAAGCGCAAGCTGCAGGCCGAGGGGCTCTTCGATCCGGCGCGCAAGAAGCCGATCCCGTTCCTGCCGCGCGCGGTCGGCGTGGTGACGAGCGCGACCGGCGCGGCGCGGCACGACATCGAGACGGTGCTGCACCGCCGCGCGCCGCAGATCCCGATCGTGCTGTATCCGGCGCAGGTGCAGGGCGAGGGCGCGGCGGCCGACGTGGCGCGCGGGATCGCGGAGCTCGATTGGGATCCGCGGGTCGACGTGATCATCGTCGGGCGGGGCGGCGGCAGCGCCGAGGATCTGTGGACCTTCAACGAGGAGGACGTCGCGCGCGCGATCGCGGCGTGCCGGACGCCGGTGATCTCGGCGGTGGGGCACGAGAGCGACGTGACGATCGCCGATCTGGTCGCCGATCTGCGCGCGGCGACGCCGTCGGAGGCCGCGGAGAAGGCGGTGCCGAACCGGAGCGACCTGCTGTACACGCTCGACGGGCTCACCGAGCGGCTCGGGCGGGCGGTCGAGCGGCGGGTGGAGCAGAGCCGGTTCCGGCTGGAGCGGCTGGAGCGGCGGGCGCGGGTGGACCTGGCGTTCAAGGCGCGCGCGACGCGGATCGATCGGCTCGCAGCAAGGCTCGATCGGGCGGTGCGGCGGCAGCTCGACGGCGAGGCGGCGCGGGTCCGGCGGCTGGAGGCGACGCTGCGCGAGCGGCACCCGGCGCGGCGGATCGCGCTGGCGCGGCGCAAGTCGGACGAGCTGACCGCGCGGCTGTCGCGGGCGGGCGAGGCGACGATCGGCGCGGCGGGGCTGCGGTTGCAGTTGCTGGCGGCGAAGCTGGAGGCGCTCTCGCCGCTCGCGGGGCTCGGGCGGGGCTTCAGCGTGACCCGGCTCGGGGAGGCGGTGGTGCGCGACGCGGCGCAGGTCGCGGCGGGGGACGAGGTGGAGATCCTGTTGCACCGCGGGCGGTTGCGCGCGCGGGTGACCGAGGCGATCGCTGACGAAGGAGACGATCCGCGATGAAGGCCGAGACCGAGGGGGAGGCGCTGCGCTTCGAGCAGATCGTGGAGTCGCTCGAAGAGCTGGTGCGGGCGCTCGAAGGCGGTGAGCTGCCGCTCGACGAGGCGCTGCGACTCTATGAGCGGGGCGTGCATCTGGCTCGCCGCGGACACACCCTGCTGGAGGGCGCCGAGCGGCGCGTCGAAGAGCTCCAGCGCAGCCTCGTGGAGCCCGGCGGTTGAGCATCGAGACGAAGGCGCTGGTCGCGCGGTTCGAAGACGCGCTGGCGAAGCACGCCGCGTTCGCCGGCTGGCCGGCGCCGCTGGTGGCGGCGTCGCGGCACCTGTTGTTCGGTGAGGGCAAGCGGGTGCGGCCGCTGCTGGCGTTGCTCGCGGCGGAGGCGGTCGGCGCCGACGCGGGGGCGGCGCTGCCGTGGGCGGTGGCGGTGGAGATGATCCACACCTACAGCCTGATCCACGACGATCTGCCGGCGATGGACGACGACGACGAGCGCCGCGGGCAGCCGACGGTGCACGTCGCGTTCGGCGAGGCGAACGCGATCCTGGCGGGTGATGCGCTGCTGACCGAGGCGTTCGCGGTGCTCGCGGGCGCGGGCTGGCCGGCGGAGCGGGCGGTGCGGCTGGTGGCGCTGCTCGCCGAGGCCGCGGGCGGGGCGGGCATGGTGGGCGGGCAGGTGATCGACGTCGGCGGGCAGCTCGAGACGCTCGCGGCGATGGAGGCGATGCAGGCGAAGAAGACGGGGGCGTTGATCCGGGCGGCGGCGGAGGGCGGCGCGATCGCGGGCGGGGGCGCGGCCGAGGCGGTCGCGGCGATCCGGGCGTTCGGGGTGGCGCTGGGGCTGTTGTTCCAGCTCACCGACGATCTGATCGATCGGCAGCAGGATCCGGACGAGGCGGGCAAGAACGTGCTCGACGTGCTCGATCTCGACGCGGCCCGAGCGCGGTGCGCGGCGGTGGAGGCGGAGGCGGTCGCGGCGCTCTCACCGCTGGGGGCGCGGGGCGGGGCGCTGGCCGAGCTCGCCGGGGCGGTCGCGCGGCGCACGCGCTGATGGCGAAGAGGGCCCGCGTCGACGCGCTCCTCGTCGCGCGGGGGCTCGCGCCCGATCGGCGGACGGCGGCGGCGTGGGTGATGGCGGGCGAGGTGATCAGCGGCGAGCGGCGGATCGACAAGGCGGGCGAGCTGTTGCCGCTCGACGCGCCGCTGCGGCGGCGGACGCGGCGGGGGCATGGCTACGTGAGCCGGGGCGGGCTGAAGCTCGAAGGCGCGCTGGGGCGGTTCGCGGTCGATCCGGCGGGGCGGGTGTGCCTCGATCTGGGCGCGAGCACGGGCGGCTTCACCGACTGCCTGCTGCAGCACGGGGCGCGGCGGGTGTACGCGGTCGACGTGGGCTACGGGCTGCTCGATCACGCGCTGCGGCAGGATCCGCGGGTGGTCGATCTGGAGCGCACGCACGCGGGCGCGCTCGATCGGGAGACGGTGCCGGAGCCGGTCGAGGTGCTCGTCGCCGACATCTCGTTCAATACGCTGACCCGGCTGCTCGCGCCGGCGGTGGCGCTGCTCGCGCCGGGGGCGTGGGCGGTGCTGCTCGTCAAGCCGCAGTTCGAGGCGCCGGCCGAGGCGGTGGGGCCGGGCGGGGTGGTGCATGATCCGGCGGTGCGGCAGGCGGCGTGCGACGCGGTCGCGGCGGCGGTGGCTGCGCTGGGGCTCGCGGTGGTGGGGGTCGAGCCGTCGCCGATCACGGGGGCGAAGGGCAACGTCGAGTATCTGCTCGCCGCGCGCGCGCCCGGATGAGGCCCCACGCGAGGAGCGCCCAGACGGGGAGGTACTCGACGGCGCGCCAGAGGGGGTCGCTGATCCACTCGCCGGTCGCGAGGTAGCCGGGGCGGGGCAGGTAGGCGATCCAGGCGAGCAGGCTCCAGGCGATGATCGCGGGGCCCCAGGCGACGCGGCGCTCGGCGCCGAGCGCGGCGAAAGGCAGCACCCAGAGCAGGTACCAGGGGTGCACGACCGGCGAGACGAGGAAGAGCGCGACGAAGACGGGGCCGACGAGGCCTTCGAGGTCGCGGGCGCGCCACCAGCACCACAGGCAGACGGCGGCGAAGACGAGCCCGGCGATGAGCTTGGCGGCGGCGAAGCTGAGCTCGTCGGCCCAGATCTCGCCGGGCTGCGCGCCGGGGGCGGGGCCGACGAGGAGGCGGGCGAGCGCGGCGATGGGCGCGGGCACGTCGACGGGGTGGGGGGCGGCGGGCCAGAGCTGTTCGAAGGGCCAGGCGAAGAGGGCGAAGAGGCCGTCGTTGGCGCGCCAGCGCTCGCCGTAGGCGCGCAGCCCGCCGAAGAGCGCGGGGCCGGCGCCGAGGTAGGGCAACCAGAGGAGCGCGGCGGCGGCGAGGGCGGCGAGGGCGGCGCGGGGGCGGTGGCGGGCGAGGGTGGGGAGCGCGAGCGCGGGGATGAGCTTGGTGCCGATCGCGACGGCGAGCGCGGCGCCGGCGCGGAGGGGGCGGCCGTGGGCGAGGAGCGCGCCGCATCCCACGAGCGCGGCGACGCCGAGCGCGTCGACGTGGGCGCCGATGGCGCTCTCGACGACGGCGAGCGGGGCGAAGGCGTAGAGCGCGGCGAGGCCGGGGCGGCGGCCGGTGCGGGCGGCCTGGCGCCAGAGCGCGAGGACGACGAAGAGGTCGGCGGCGATGAGCGCGGCGCGGAGCACGAGCGCGTGGGGGCCGAGCGCGGTGGCGAGCGCGAAGCCGAGCTGGGCGGCGGGCGGGTAGATGGTGGGGATGTGGGCGTGGCCGATCTGCGCGCGGATGGCGGCGAGCGCGGGGTCGACGGCGGCGAGCGGGTCGAGCGCGGCGGCGGCGGGGGCGTGTACGAAGGGGTTGTGCCCGGCCCATTGCACGGCGCCGTCCCAGAGGTAGCGCCAGAGGTCTTCGGAGAGCAGCGGCGGCACGGCGAGGAGCGCGACGCGGCCGAGCGCGGCGACGAGCAGGATCGCGCGGAGGGTGGCGGGGTCGTCGTCGAGGCGGCGCCAGGTGCGCCAGATGTAGAGGTAGGGCAGCCCGGCGAGCGCGAGGCCGGTGATGAGGCCGTCGAGGCGGGCGGCGGGGTCGCCGCCGCCGAGGCCGAAGAGGAGCGGGAGCGCGGCGACGGCGACGCCGCAGCCGAGGATCCGGCGGGTGTCGCGGTCAGGCACGCGCCGCGGTCGCCGCGCGCGGCCGGCCGAGGCCCCACTGGAAGAGGCTCATGAGCCCGGTGTAGAGGAACCCGAGCTGGAACAGCATGATGAACGGCACCGCGGCCCAGAGCCCGCGGCGGGCGCATTCGACGATCGACCAGGTGTAGAGGCCGGCGAGGAGCAGCTCGACGACGGGCAGCAGGTTGCGGCCGGCGCGGTAGCTGCGCTTCGCCGTGGGCGCGGGGCGGCGGCCTTCGACGGCGAGCTTGGGGGTGCGCACGAAGGGCGACTCGTGGCCGAGCAGCGCTTCGAGCACGGCCTTGGCGTTGTTGACCGCGAGCCCGATCCCGAGCGCGAGCACGAAGGGCAGGTAGAGCACGCGCCGCCGCCAGTCGCCGCCGACCTCGCGCTGGCTGAGCAGGTAGAAGCAGCACACCGAGATGGTCGCGCCGAAGAACGCGGGCAGGTCGAGCAGGAGCATCTGGTACCAGCCGTGCTCGACGCGGACGCGGATCGCGAACGGCATCATGATCGAGAGCAGCACCATGAGCACGTAGGCGAGGTTGTTGGTGAGGTGGATGAACGCCTCGAACTTGACCCGCCAGGGCTGTTCGCTGCGGAGGATGCGGGGCAGGAGCTTGAGGCCGACCTGGATGGAGCCCTTGGCCCAGCGGTGCTGCTGCGCCTTGAAGGCGTTCATCTCGACGGGGACCTCGGCGGGCGCGAGCACGTCGTTGAGGAAGACGAAGCGCCACCCGGCGAGCTGGGCGCGGTAGCTCAAGTCGAGGTCTTCGGTGAGCGTGTCGTGCTGCCAGCCGCCGGCTTCTTCGATGCAGGCGCGCCGCCAGAGGCCGGCGGTGCCGTTGAAGTTGAAGAAGCGGCCGGAGCGGTTGCGGGCGGTGTGCTCGATGACGAAGTGGCCGTCGAGGAGGATGCTCTGCGCGCGGGTGAGCCAGGAGTAGTCGCGGTTGAGGTGGTCCCAGCGGGCCTGCACCATGCCGATGGCGCCGTCGGCGAAGTAGGGCACGGTGCGTTCGAGGAAGTCGGGCGGGGGCGCGAAGTCGGCGTCGAAGACGGCGATGAGCTCGCCGCGGGCCGCCGCCATGCCGGCGTGCAGCGCGCCGGCCTTGAAGCCGGTGCGGTCGGTGCGGTGGATGTGGCGGATGTCGACGCCGCGCGCGCGCCACTCGGCGACGGCGGCGCGGGCGATCTCGACGGTGTCGTCGGTGGAGTCGTCGAGGACCTGGATCTCGAGGCGGTCGGCCGGGTAGCGGATCGCGCAGACGTGGTCGATGAGGCGGCGGACGACGTAGCGCTCGTTGAAGACGGGGAGCTGGATGGTGACGACGGGGAGCGGCGCGTCGGCGGGGCGCTTGGGCGCGTCGCGGCGGTGGCGGTGGTAGAGCCACGCCATCTGGTAGCGGTGGGCGCCGTAGAAGCAGAGCGCCGCGAGGACCGCGAAGTACAGGGCGAGGAAGGTGATCTCACCGATGGTCATCGCGCGCTCGGGGCCGTGGGACGGGGGGTTGAAGGCGGCGGAGTATAGGAATGGGTGGGGGGGGTGTCAACGCGGGGGCCTCGACCGGGCGCGGAGTTGTGCGGTAGAAGCGCTGCCGAGGTGACGCTCGGCGCGGGCCGCGCTTCTCACCGGCCCACACGCTTTGACCGGCGCGCGCTCGCGCGAGAGGCCATGATCGAGGTCGACACCCTCAGCCGCCGCTACGGACCGCTGCTCGCGCTCGATCGCGTCAGCTTCCGCGTCGGCCGCGGCGAGGTGCTCGGCTTCCTCGGGCCGAACGGGGCGGGCAAGACGACCACGATGAAGATCATCACCGGCTACCTCGCGCCGACGAGCGGCGAGGTGCGGGTCTCGGGGCGGCGGGTGTCGGGGCGCGATGGGGAGTTCCGCGACCGGCTCGGCTACCTGCCGGAGAGCGCGCCGGCCTACCCGGAGATGCGGGTGGGCGACTACCTGCGCTTCGTGGCGCGGCTGCGCGGGATCGCGCGGCGGGAGCGGGCGGCGCGGGTCGACGAGGCGCTCGATCGCTGCGGGCTCGGCGCGATGCGCGGGCGCGAGATCCGGGCGCTGAGCAAGGGCTATCGGCAGCGGGTGGGGCTCGCGCAGGCGATCGTGCACGACCCCGACGTGCTGGTGCTCGACGAGCCGACGAGCGGGCTCGATCCCAATCAGGTCGTGGAGATCCGGGCGCTGATCCGGGCGCTCGGGCGGGAGAAGACGATCATCTTCTCGAGCCATGTGCTCGCCGAGGTGCAGGCGGTCGCGACGCGGGTGGTGATCCTCGGGCGGGGGCGCATCGTCGCCGACGGCTCGCCGGCGGCGCTGACCGGGCGGGGCGCGCTGCGGGTGACGGTGGACGATCCGGCGGCGGTCGTGAGGCTGCTCGGCGGGGTGCCGGGGGTGGCGGCGGCGCGGGTGGTCGACGGGGAGGTGGAGGTGAGCGCGGCCGAGGACGTGCGCGCGGCGGTGGCGCGGGCGGTGGTCGAGGCGGGGCACGCGCTGCTCGGGCTGCGGCCGGCGGACGATCTGGAGGCGGTGTTCCGCCGCTTGACCGAGGAGAGCCGGTGAGGCGCGTCTTCGCCATCGCGCGCCGCGAGGTGCAGAGCTACTTCGACCTGCCGATCGCGTACGTCGTGCTGCCGGCGTTCTGGGTGCTCGGCGCGCTCTATCTCTTCGTGCTGCATCCGTATTTTGTCGTCGGCCGCACGACGCTGCGCCCGTTCTTCGAGTTCGCGCCGTTCATCTTCACGCTCTTCGTGCCGGCGCTCTCGATGCGGTTGATCGCCGAGGAGCACCGCTCGGGCAACATCGAGGTGCTGTTGACCTGGCCGCTCGGCGACGGGGAGCTGGTCGCGGGCAAGTTCCTCGGGGCGTTTTTGCTGCTCGCGCTCGCGGTGGTGGCGACGGCGCCGTTCCCGCTGATGGTCGCCGCGCTCGGGCCGCTCGACTGGGGGCCGGTCTTCGGCGGCTACCTGGGGCTGCTGCTGCTCGGCGGCGCCTACCTGGGGATCGGGCTGCTCGCGAGCGCGCTCACCCGCAACCAGATCGTCGCGTTCATCGGCGGCTTCCTCGCGTGCTTCTCGCTCTACGTCGTCGGCAAGGCGCTGCCGGTGCTGCCGGCGGCGGTGACGCCGTGGGTCGAGGCGATCAGCTTCGACCTGCGCTTCGCGGGGATCGCGCGCGGGGTGGTGGAGCTCGGTGACGTGGCGTTCTTCGTGGGGGTGATCGGGGTCTCGATCGGGCTCGCGGCCGAGGTGCTCGGCGCGCGGCGGTGGCGCTGATGCGGCGCGGGGCCTTGACGGCGGCGGCGACGGTGGCGCTGCTCGCGCTCGCGGCGGCGCAGCTCGTGTGGCTCGCCGAGCAGAACCCGGTGCGGATCGACCTGACCGCCGACGCGCGGCACACGCTCGCGCCGATCACGCGGGCGCTCGTCGCCGAGGCCGAGGCGCCGATCGAGATCCGGGCGTTCCTGCCGTCGCGGATCCAGCCGCCCTACCGCGCCTCGGTGGTCGCGCTCGCCGACGTGCTCGACGCGCTCGCGGCCGAGGGCGCGCGGGTGGTGGTGCGCGATCCGAGCGACGAGGGGCAGGACGCGGCCGCGCTCGACGAGGAGGCGGCGGGCTACGGGATCCCGAAGGTGGCGGTCGCGGAGACGGCGGGCGATCGGCGGGTGCGGCGGGAGCTGCGCTTCGGGGTGGCGGTGCTCTATCACGATCGGCAGGCGGTGGTGGGGCCGGTGGCGGTGCCGGCCGACGCGGAGTACGCGGTCGCGCGGGCGCTGCACACGGCCATTCGCGGCGGGGGGCGGCCGGTGATCGGGGTCGCTGAGGGGCACGGCGAGCCCGACATCGTGCAGAGCCCGCTCGCGACGCTGCTCGCGCCGCTCGGTGAGGTGCAGCCGGTCGCGATCGACGGCCGACCGCTGCCGCCGGGGCTCGATCTGGTGTTGATCGTGGCGCCGACGAAGCCCTTCGACGCGCGGGCGCGCTACGTGCTCGACCAGCACCTGATGCGGGGCGGCGCGGTCGTGGCGCTGCTCGACTACCGGCCGGCGAGCACGGTCTTCCCCGATGTGCTCGTGCCGGTGACGACCGGGCTCGAGCCGCTGCTCGCCCACCATGGGCTGGTGATCGACACCGATCGCGCGGTGGTCGACCGGGCGCGGCCGATGCCGGCGCCGATCGGGCGCGACGCGAACGGGCGGGTGATCACCGTCGACCATCCGCTCTACCCGCTGATCCGCGATCTGGCGCAGGACCACCCGGTGACGCGCGGTCTGCAGAGCCTGGTGACGCCGCTGGCGGCGCCGATCGCGCTGCGGCCGCCGAAGGGCGCGCACGCGGCGGCGCTCGCGCGCTCGGGGCCGGGCTCGGTGACGCGGACCGAGGTGCGCGCGCTCGATCCGGCGAGCGTCCGGGCGGCGCCGGCGGCGGGGGACAAGGCGGTCGAGGCGCCGGGGCCGGCGGTGGTGGCGGCGGCGGTCGAGGGGGTGCTGTCGTCGGCGTTCAGCGAGGCCGATCGGCCGCCGCCGCCGGCGGTGGAGACGCCGTTCGGGGGCGCGCCGCGGCCGGAGCCGCCGTTTCTGGCGTCCGGGCAGCGGGAGGCGCGGCTCTTGGTGGTGACGAGCGGCGGGCGCATGCTCGCGGCGCAGGAGAACGCGCTGCTGTTGCTGCAAAACGCCGTGGAGTGGGCGGTGACGGCGGGCGCGCTCGCCGAGCTGCGGGCGCGGGCGGCGGAGGATCCGCCGCTCGACGAGACGACGGCGGCGACGCGGACGCGGGTGAAGCTCGCGGCGCTGGTGGGGCCGACGCTGTTGTTGTTGATGTTCGGCGCGGCGCGTCGCTGGCGGCGGAGGGCGCGGTGAGGCGGATCGGGGTGCTGATCGCGCTCAACGCGCTGCTCGCGCTGGCGCTGCTCGCGACGCGGGGCGGCGGCGAGGACGGGTCGCGGCCGGTCTTCCGGCTGCCGGCGCTCGCGGGGCTCGATCGGATCGAGATCCGGCGGACCGGGCAGCGCGACGTGACGCTCTCGCGGGCGGGGCCGACGTGGACGGTCGACGGGGCGCCGGTCGACGCCTACGCGCTCGCCGATCTGGAGGCGGCGCTGGCCGAGCCGGTGGGCGCGGATCAGGCGGTGCCGCTGGCGCGGGCCGATGAGGACGCCTTCGGGGTGGGTGAGCACGCGCTGACGGTGACGCTCGGCGGGGGCGAGGCGGCGCGCACGGTGCGGATCGGCAAGAGCGTCGACGATCGGCGGACCTTCGTGCGGCCGCTGGACGAGGCGGTGATCTACCGGGCGCGGGCCGATCTGCGGCAGGCGTTCGACCGGCCGGCGACGCACTGGCGGGAGCGGCGGCTGTTCGAGCGCTCGATCGACGAGGTCGCGGCGCTGACGAGCACGGTGGGCGAGCGGGTGGACTGGTCGGCGCGGCGGGCGGGGCCGGAGGCGGCGTGGCAGTTGACGGCGCCAGCGGGGGTCGAGGGCGGGCAGGACGAGATCGGCGCGGTGGCGAACACGCTCGCGACGGCGCAGGCGCGCGACTTCGCGCCGGCGGGCACGGTGATGCCGGTGGTGTCGACGCTGGTCGCCGAGACGTTCGGTGGGGAGTCGTTCGGGCTCGCGCTGGGGCCGGTCGCCGAGGACGGCTCGATGCCGGTGCAGGTGATCGGCTCAGCGGCGGTGGCGATCGTGCCGCGGCACCTGGCGCTGTTCCTCGCGGCGCGGGCGTCGGATCTGCGGGAGCGGCGGGTCTTCGAGGCCGACGTCAACGCGGTGATCGGGGTGGTGATCGCGGGCACGCCGCCGATCCGGCTGGCGCGGGCGGAGGGGCGGTGGCGGATGCTGTCGCCGAGCGATCAGGCGGTGGCGGCGGTGGCGGTGGAGGGGTGGCTCTCGGGGCTGCTCGGGCTGCGGGTGGCGGGCTTCCCCGATGTGGTGCCGGCGGACGCGTTCGCCTCACCGGTGCATCGCTTGGGGCTGTTGTTGCTGGGTGATCGGCAGGTCGAGCTGGAGGTGGGCGCCGAGTGGCGGGGCGGGGCGCGCTTCGCGCGGACGAGCGACCGGCCGGCGCGGGTGGTGGTGCTGGCCGCGGGCGCGCTGACGGGGCTTCAGCCGGCGCCGGAGCTGTTCACGAGCGCGACGGTGGATCAGCCGCTGCGCTGACGGCGGAGGTCGTCGCCGAGGAGCGCGTAGAAGTCGCACATCTCGGCGATGCGGCTGTAGAGGCGGGTGCCGATGCGGTCTTCGAGCGGCTTGTCGGCGGCGCTGCGCTCGTCGGGGCGCAGGGCGGGGCGGCCGATGGTGCCGGGCGGGTAGGGGCCGCCGCGGGGCAGAGGCTCGACCTGGCAGTTGGTGGTAAAGAGCGTCGTGCGGTGGGCGTTGTAGCGCTTGCTGATCAGCTCGTCGAGCACGTCGCGCTCCCACTCGCCCTCCTTGCCTTTGCCGAGCTCGTCGATCGCGAGCACCGGGACCTCGACGAGCGGGCGCATGACGTCCTCGGCGCGGCCGTGGTCGCCGAAGGTGGCGCGCAGGTCGGCGAGGAGGTGGAGGAACTCGATGAAGCGGACGCGGACGCCGAGGCGGAGCACGAGGTAGCGCAGGATCGCGACGGTGAGGTGGGTCTTGCCGGTGCCGACCGGGCCGTGCAGCAAGAGCCCGCGGCGGCCGGGGGTGAAGCCCTGCGCGAACTTGAGCGCGGCGCGGGCGGCGGCGGAGACCTCGGGCGGGCGGGTCGCGCCGGGCTGGTGGGTGAAGAAGTCGGGCAGGTGCGCGCGGCCATACTTGGCGGGGATGCGGGCGTCGTTGAACCAGGTGATCTTGCGGTCGACGACGACGCACTGGCAGGGGCGCGCGAAGCGGTAGCCGTTCGGGTCGGTCTCGAAGAAGTAGCGGGTGTCGTCGCAGAGCGGGCAGCGCTGGTAGCAGTCGCAGCGGCGGGCCTGCGCGTAGTCGGCGCGGCCGCGGGTGTAGGTCATGATGAAGGTGCGGTCGCATCGATCGCAGGGGCGGGCCTCGGTCTCGGGCAACGTCAGCCTCCTTCGAAGCGCAGCTCGAGCGCGGGCAGCGCGAGGTGCGCGCGCAGGGCGTCGTGCAGGAGCGTCTCGCGGGTGATGGCGAGGGTCTCGGGGTCGTGGATGGAGAAGCCGTCGAGCGCGGTGAGGACCGCGTCGTCGATCCCCGCGCGCTCGGCGGGCGGCAGCGCGGCGAGCGCGTCGCGGAGGATGTGGCGCTCGGCGTCGATGACCGCGCCGATCGGCTGCGGCTCGTCGCCGGCGCGCCAGCGGTGGCGGATGGTGTCGACCTCGCGCCAGGCGCGGCGCTTGAGTTCCTGCCGGGCGGGGTCGCGCTCGGCGCGGCCGGCGGCCTCGACGCGGTCGAGGAGCGCGGCGAAGGCGCGTTCGAAGAGTTCACCGGGCTCGACGCGGGGGCCGGGGTCGCGCCCGACGCGGGCCTCGCGCCAGAGCTTGATCGCGCGCTCGATCGCCTTGACCGCGTAGCCGAGGCTGCGCACCCGGCGGCGGGGCGGCTTCTCGAAGGCGCGCGTGATCCCCTCGACGACGACCTCGGCCGGCACGCCCGCCCGCGCCCACGCCGCGACGCGGTCGCGGTCGAGCGGCGAGAGCATGAGCCCCCGGCCGGTGTGCTCGGTGAAGGCGCGCTCGATCTCGGCGAGGTAGGCGGGGGTCATGGCACCCCTCGGGGACGCGGTCCGACCGGGGCAGGATGCTGGTTCAGACGTCGAGGTTCTTCACGTCGAGCGCGTTCTTCTCGATGAACTCGCGGCGCGGCTCGACGGTGTCGCCCATCAGCACGGTGAAGATCTCGTCGGCCTCGACCGAGTCGTCGATCCGCACCTGCAACAGCGTGCGGTTCTCGGGATCCATCGTCGTCTCCCAGAGCTGCTCCGGGTTCATCTCGCCGAGGCCCTTGTAGCGCTGGATGTCCATGCCCTTGCGGCCGGCGGCGAGGAGCTCGTCGAGCAGCCCCTTGAGGCTCTGGATCTCGCGGCGCTTGTCGCCCTGCACGAGCGCGAACGGGCCCTGGCGGTCGAGCGGGCGGAGCTGGTCGAACATCGTGCGGACCGCGTTGGCGATCGGGCTCTGCGCGGTCTGGATGTCGACGCTGGTGCGGCGCTCGCCGCCGCCGATGCGGGAGCGGGCGACGAGCTTCCAGCGGGGGCGCGGGGCCTCGGCGGGCGGGTCGATGGGCTCGGCGGGCGCCTCGCCGACGCCGGCCTCGGTGGGCTGGTCGGTCATCGCGCGGCCGAGGAGCTCGTCCATCACGCTGCGGCCGCCGCCGAGGTCGCGCTCGACGCTGTACCGGATCGGGATCTCGTCGGGGTAGGTCTCGGCGAAGAAGCGGCGCAGCAGCGCTTCGAGCCCGGCGACGCGGTCGCGGTCGTAGAAGAGCTCGGCGTCGTCGAGCGCGCGGTGGACGAAGAGGCCTTCGAAGACGCGCGTGTCGCTGCGGCGCTGCACCCGGTCGAGCTCGTTGTAGAACGCCGAGAGCTTGGCGAGCAGGTTCTTGAGGTGCTCGCCTTCGAGCGCGAGCTCGGCGCCCTCGACCTCGATCTGCATGCCCTTGGTCGCGCCCTCGATGAGGTAGCGCTCGAGCGCGGCCTCGTTCTTGAGGTAGCTGACCGCCTTGCCGCGCTTGGCGCGGAACAGCGGGGGCTGGGCGATGTAGAGGTGCCCGCGCTCGATGATCTCGGGCATCTGCCGGTAGAAGAAGGTGAGCAGCAGCGTGCGGATGTGGGAGCCGTCCACGTCCGCGTCGGTCATGATGATGATCTTGTGGTACCGCAGCTTGCTGACGTCGAAGTTGTCGACGCCGATGCCGGTGCCGAGCGCGGTGATGAGCGTCGTGATCTCGGCGCTCGACAGCATCTTGTCGAGGCGGGCCTTCTCGACGTTGAGGATCTTGCCGCGGAGCGGGAGGATCGCCTGGGTGGCGCGGTCGCGGCCCTGCTTGGCCGAGCCGCCGGCGGAGTCGCCCTCGACG
Organism: Myxococcales bacterium; assembly: GCA_020633515.1. The sequence continues at coordinate 9 of JACKDM010000023.1, read as the reverse complement.
AGGTAGAGC
>JACKDM010000022.1 GCA_020633515.1 Myxococcales bacterium | reverse complement strand
CGTCAGCTCCACCCCCACCTGCACGCTCACCGCCGCCACCTGCGACGCGATCCCACCGTAGAGCCGATAGCCCCACGTCGACACCTCGCCGCCGAGCTCCGCCGCCGAGTCCCCCACCCCCGCCCACGGCAGCAGCGCGCCCCGCACGTCGAGCGCGAGCAGCGGTGAGCCGAGCGGCACCCGCCCGCACGCGCCGAGGCTCAGGTAGGTGTAGGCGACCCCGTTGTACTCCGGGTTGTCCTGGATGCTGAACGTCAGGAACCCGAGCCCCACGTCCCCCCCCACCTCGGCCCCGCCCTCGAAGAAGTAGCGATACAGCACCCGCAGCGTCAGATGACTATGACTCGTCTCGAGGCTCGCCGACTGCTGCATGCCATCCGGCCCCGTGATCGTCGACTCCGTCGACAGGAACACCTTCTCGAAGCCCACCCCGACCCCGAGCCCGCGCAAGGCACCCTCGACGCTGCGCGAGAGCGGAAACAGCTCCCCGTCGAGCGCGAAGCCCGGCACCAGCGACGAGGCATACTGCACCCCGCCCTCACCGAACAGCGGCGAGTCGGGCGCCGCGGTGTAGTCGAAGTCACGCGACAGCAGCGCGAGCCCCGCCGCGAGCCGCACCAGCGGCCACGACGCGCCGCTGTCGAGGTCGACCTCCTCCGGCGTGCGCCGCCGCACCCGCGGCTGCGGGGCCGGCTCCACCGGCTCGGGCCGGAACGTCGGCTCCGGCGGCGGCGCGACCGTCGCCGCCTCGCCCAGCCACGGCTCCACCGCCGTCGCCGCCGCGCGCCACACCGCGTCGGTCAGCCGCCCGCCCCGGATCTGCACCACCTCTTCGCTCACGAAGCGCCCGTCGCGCCCCGAGTACACCGACAACAGCATCACCCGATCGCCGCCCCGCGCCCCCGGCCACGTCCGCTCATCGGGCGGCACGATCGCGCCATACAGCACCACGTCGACCTCGAGCACCCCCGAGACCTCGGTCAGCGCCGCCGCGTCCTGCGGGATGATGTCGCTCACCCGCATCGCGCCCGCCTGCTTCTTGAAGTCTGCCGTGGACTGGATCTCGACGCCCCCGAGCCGGGTCAGCGCCCGCTGGAACGCGATCAGCTCCCGCCGCCCCACCCGCGCCCCGGCCAGATCACCCACCGCGATCCGCAGATCGGCCGCGAGCGCGCCCTCGCAGAGACACAAGACCACCAGCAACCAGAGCCCGACACGCTTCACCGTTCGAAACCCTGCCACGCCACGTCGCTCGCGCCGCTGACGCCTTGCAACCGCAAGAGGAAGTCATCCTTGTTGGTGACGTTCTTCAACGCCTCTTCTCGTGTGATCAGGCCATCCTTGAGCAGCACCATCAATGACTGGTCGAAGGTCTGCATGCCATAGGTGGAATGACCCTCGGCGATGGCTTCGCGCAGCTCCTGCAAGCGCCCCTCCTCGGCGATCAGCTCCCGCACCCGCGCGGTCGCGAGCATCACCTCGAGCGCCGGCACCCGCCCCCGCCCATCGGCGCGCTTGAGCAATCGCTGGCTGATCACCGCCTTGATCGTCGCCGCCGCCGCGATCCGGATCTGCTGATGCTGATGCGGCGGGAAGGCATGCACGATGCGGTTGATGGTCTCGACCGCGTCGACCGTGTGCAGCGTCGACAGCACCAGATGCCCCGTCTCGGCCGCCGTCAACGCCGTCTCGATCGTCTCCTGGTCGCGCATCTCACCCACCAGGATGACATCGGGATCCTGCCGCAGCGCCGCCCGCAGCGCCCGCGCGAAGCTCCGGGTGTCGACCCCGACCTCACGCTGACTGATGATGCTGCGCCGGTCGCGGAAGACATACTCGATGGGATCTTCGATCGTCAGGATGTGCGCGGTGCGCTGAGTGTTGATCTCATTGATGATCGCCGCGAGCGTCGTGCTCTTGCCCGAGCCGGTCGCGCCGGTGACGAGCACGAGCCCGCGCTGCTCGTTGGCGATGCGATGCACCACCTTCGGCAGGTTGAGCGCCTCGATCGAGCGCACCTCGTCGGGGATCACCCGCAGCACGATCGCGAGGCTGCGGCGCTGCTGGTAGGCGTTGACCCGGAAGCGGCCGAGGTCGCGCACCGCGTAGGCGAAGTCCACCTCCCGGTTGCGCGCGAGCTCCTCCTGCACCGGCGGCGGCGCCATCGCCTGGAAGAACGCCGCGAGCTGCTCGACCCCGAGCCGCGCCCCGTTGCGCAGCGGCACGAGCCCCGAGTCGACGCGGAACAGCGGCGGCAGCCCCGGCTTGAGGTGCACGTCGGACGCGCCGTTCTCGACGGCGACCTTGAGGATGGCGGTGAGGTCGATCACGGGGGTCAAACTACCCCCTTCCGCCGCCGGGGGACAATGGGGGTCTCGTGAGGAATCAGCTCCCGAGCCGCCCCATCTCGAACAGCTCCGAGCGCGCCGCCTCGCGGATCAGCAACTCGTCGAGCGGCCGCTTGCGCGCCGCCGCCAGAAACGCCGCGCGCAGCATGGCGTTGCGGATGATCGCGCCCGACATCTCCCACTGCCGGGCGAGCGCGAGCCAGTCGATATCGGGCGCGATCGGCAGCCCCGGCGGCACCATCGTGCGCCACAGCCGCTCCCGATCGGCCTCCCCGGGCAGGTCGAAGTGCAACCGGAACCGCAGCCGCCGCTTGAACGCCGGATCGATCGCCGTCTCGCGGTTGGTCGTCAGCACCGAGATCCCCTCGAAGCGCTCCATGCGCTGAAGCAGGAAGTTCACCTCGAGGTTGGCGTAGCGGTCGTTGCTGCTCTCGACCTGGGTGCGCGCCGCGAAGAGGCTGTCGGCCTCGTCGAAGAGCAGCACCACCGGCGCCCGCGACGCCTCGTCGAAGAGGCGGCCGAGGTTCTTCTCGGTCTCGCCGATGTACTTGTCGACCACCCGCGAGAGGTCGACGAGGTAACACTCGAGCTCGAGCGCCTTGGCGATCAACGACGCGGTCATCGTCTTGCCGGTCCCCGGCGGCCCGCTGAACAGGCACGCGAGCCCCCGCCCGCGCCCGCCGATCTTGCCGGCGAAGCCCCAGTCTTCGAAGACCTCGGTGCGGTGGCGGGCGTGCGCGATGATCTCGTCGATCGTCGCCCGCTGCTCCTCGTCGACGACCAGATCCTCCCAGCGCTGCGAGGTCGTGATCGGCGTCGCCAGATCCCCGAGCCGGCTGCGCACCTGCCGCCGCACCGCCCGATCGAACGCGCGCCGCTCCAGCCCCTCGCCTTCGCTCGTCGCGCGCACGTCGACGAGCGCGCGGTCGAGGTCACCCGGGTGCAGCCGGTAGGTGTCGACGAGCTTGCCGAGCTGCCGGCGGCTCAGATCGAAGGCGTGCTGCACCAGCAGCCGCGCATAGAGCTGCTTGCGGGTGTCGACGTCGCCCCCTTCGAGCGCCGCGATCCGCGCCGCCGGCAGCGCCGCGGTCACCGCCGGCGCCGCCTCGGGCGTCACGCTCACCACGATCGCCGGCCGCATCGCCTCGACGAGCCGCGCGAGCACGCCGAGCCGCCGATCGTCCTTGTCGGCGAGCGCATCGGCGCGCAGCAGCACCACCCCATCGGCCAGCCGCGCGTCGCGCAGCAGCGCCCCGAGCGCCGCGTCGAAGCCCGCCGCGTCCATCGGCAGCGCCGCCGGCTCGACCCGCAACAGCACCCGCCCCGCCGCCAGCGCGTGCGCCCGCGCCACCGTGCGCCGCCCGCTCCCCGGCGGCCCGATCAGCACCACCGGCGCCGGATCGTGCCCCTGCGCCAGCGCGTCGAGGATGCGCGCGACCCGCGCCGGATCGGCGAGCACCAGCGCCTCGGGCGTCGGCCCCTCGACCTCGACCGCGAGCGCCCCCACCGGCGCGTCGTCGGCGAACGGCGGATCCCCCGCGACCAGCCGCTCCACCGACACCGCCGCGACCGCCGGCCGCTCCAGCGGCGGCGTCACCGGCCGCCAGCGCCCCTCACCGAGCGTCAGCAACCGCAGCCGCCGCAGCGGCCAGTCGGGCAGCAGCGCCTGCTCCAGCCGCCGCCGGTGCGCCGCGTCGTCGGCGCACAGCTCGACCAGGAACCCCGCCGTCGGCTGCGCCCCCTCCCCCCACAGCGGCCGCGCGACCCGCAGCAGCGCCGGATCCCCTTGCAGCGCCGCCGTCATCAGCAAGAGCTCCCGGCTGTCTTCATCGAGCCCGAGCGCCCCGAGCACCGCGACCGGCAGCCCCTCGACCAGCGCCGCCTCCCCCGCCCGGCTCTCCGCCACCGCCGCATCCAGCGCCGCCACCGGCGGCAGCCGCAGCGGCGGCTCGGCCACCTCCCCGAGCAGCGTCGCGCGGGTCTCGTCGAGCGAGACGAAGAGGTGCCCGAGGTGCCCCTCGCCCCCGGCGACGCGATACCAATGGCGGCGGAGATGGCGCTGCAACAGCAGCCGGCAACGGCGCCGCAGCGCCTCGCGGTGAGCGACGGGGTCGGTCATGAGGCGGGAGCTTACCGCAGGCGCGGCGGCCGCGCGCGTTCTGCGACGACCGGGCCCGGCTATGCGCCGCGGGCGCCGCGGGGGTATGCTGCCGCGCATGGACGTCACCACCCGCTTCGCCGGACGCGTCGCCGCCTACACCGCGGCGCGGATCGGCTATCCGCCCGCGTTCGTCGACCACCTGCGGACCGCGATCGGGCTCGCGCCGGGGTGGACGGTCGCCGACATCGGCGCGGGCACGGGGCTCTCGGCCGAGCCGCTGCTCGACGCGGGGTGCCGGGTGGTCGCGGTGGAGCCGTCGGACGAGATGCGGGCGGTCGCGGTCGCGACGCTCGGGGCGCGCCCGGGTTTCTCGGCCGTCGCCGGGCGAGCGGAGGCGACGGGGCTCGCCGACGCGAGCGCCGATCTCGCGGTCGCGGCGTGCGCGTTCCACTGGTTCGAGCCCATCGCGACGGCGCGGGAGTGGCGGCGGATCCTGCGCGGGGATCGGTGGGCGGCGCTCTTGTGGACGCTGCGGCGGCCGGAGGCGTCGGCGTTCATGGGTGACTTCGAGGCGATGGTGGAGCGCTTCGGCACCGACTGGGCGCAGGTGAAGGCGCGGTACGCGGAGCCGGCGGCGATGGCGGCGCTGTTCGGGGCCGATGGGTGGCAGGTGGCGCGCTTCGAGAGTCATCAGGTGGTCGATTGGGACGGGCTCGCGGCGCGGGTGCGCTCGACGTCGTACCTGCCGGGGCCGGGCAAGCCGGGGCACGAGGCGATGATGGGCGCGCTGCGGCGGGTGTATGAGACCCATGCCATCGATGGCATCGTGCGGATCGAGTATGCGGTGCCGATGTATTACGGGCGGGTGCAGTGATGGCATCGGTGATGGCATTGGTGATGGTCATGATGGTGATGACTGCGATGGCAAGGAATGGCATCGATGCGTGATGCTTCGAAGTTCGCCGCGCCGCTCGGGATGAGCAGCTTCCGCGATCTGCGGCGGGCGGGCGCGACCTACGTCGACAAGACCGCGTCGATCGCGGCGGTGCTGCGCGCCCCGGTGCCGGTGGTGCTGTTCCCGCGGCCGCGGCGGTTCGGCAAGACGCTGTGGATGTCGACGCTGGCGGCGTGGGTGGAGCCGGGGGCGGGCGATGGCGAGGCGCTGTTCGGCGATCTGGCGATCTGGCAGGACGAAGAAGCGCAGGCGCACCGGGGGCGGCATCCGGTGGTGTCGTTGACGTTCAAGGATGTCAAGCATCGCACCTGGGATGAGTGTCGGAATGCACTGGCAGCAGTGATGGTCGAGGCGTTCCGTGTCCACCGGTCGCTCCTCGCTCAGCTCGCTGCCGATGGACGCGAGCAGTTCGCGGCGTTGCTCGCGGGGCGGGCCGATCAAGCCACGCTCGAACAGTCGCTCAAGACCCTCACCGGCGCCTTGGCGAGTCATCACGGCGCGCAGGTCGTGCTGCTGATCGACGAGTACGACAGCCCGCTGCACGCCGCCTACGTGCATGGCTACTACGACGAGGCGATCACCTTCTTCCGCAACCTGCTCTCGGCGGCGCTCAAGGACAACCCGGCGCTGTTCCGCGGGGTGCTGACCGGGATCCTCCGCGTCGCCAAGGAGAGCATCTTCTCGGGGCTCAACAACCTCATCGTCTACTCGATGCTCGATCCCACCCAGGCCGATGCCTTCGGCTTCACCGAGAGCGAGGTGGTCTCGCTCGCGGCGCAAGCGGGGGCCGACAAGCGGCTCGATGAGATCCGGGCGTGGTACGATGGCTATCGCTTCGGCGGGGTGACGATCTTCAACCCCTGGTCGGTGCTCAACTTCCTCGCCCATCAGCCGCCGGAGCCGGCGCCCTATTGGGTCAACACGGCGTCGGATGATCTCATCCGCCGGCTGCTCGTCGAGCAGGGGCCGGCGACGCTCGCGGAGCTCGAAGCGCTCGTGGCGGGAGATGCCATCGAGGAGGCGGTCGACGAGCACATCGTCTTGCGCGAGGTCGACCGGCGGCGCGAGGCGCTGTGGAGCTTCCTGGTGTTCACCGGCTACCTGACCCCGGTCGCGCTGCGGCGGGAGGGCACGCGCTTCGCGGCGCGGCTGCGGGTGCCGAACGCCGAGGTGCTCGCGCTGTATCGCGATCTGTTCCGGCGATGGATGGACGCGCGGATCGCGCCCGGCTACCGGGTCGAGGATCTGCTCGCGGCGCTGATCGCGGGCGACGCCGAGGCGGTGGAGTGGCTGCTGACCGGGATGCTGGTCGAGCACTGGTCCTACCATGACACCGGGCGGGGGCTCGGCGAGGCGGTCTACCATGCCTTCGTGATCGGGCTGCTGGTGCGGCTCGCCGATGACTACCGGGTCGAGAGCAACCGCGAGGCGGGCTTCGGGCGGGCCGATGTCTTGATCACGCCGCGGCGACCGGGCCGGCCGGGCGTGGTGCTGGAGTTGAAGGTACCGCGGGGCAAGTCGGCCGAGGCGACGCTCGCCGACGCGATGGATCAGCTCGCGGCGCGGCGCTACGCCGAGGAGCTGCGGGCGCGGGGCGCGGGGTCGGTGGTGGAGTTCGGGATCGTCTTCGATGGCAAGCGCGCCTGGGTGGCGCGGCGCTTCGCATGATGGGAGAGGTGTGATGGTCGTCTGGCATCGCGCGCGGTACGTGGTGACACCGGCGGGGGTGGTCGAGGGTGCGTGCGTGGGGGTCGCCGACGGGCGGATCGTGGCGGTGGGGCCGGCGGGCGCGGGGGAGGTCGTCGATCACGGCGAGGCGGCGCTGGCGCCGGGGCTGGTCAACGCGCACTCCCATGCGTTCCAGCGGGCGATCCGAGGGCGGACGGAGCATCTGGCGGCCGGAAGGGAGGCGGATGACTTCTGGAGCTGGCGGGTGGCGATGTATCGGGCGGCGAACGCGCTCTCGCCCGATGAGGTCGAGGCGGTCTCGGCGATGGCGTTCCTCGAGATGGCGCTCGCCGGGATCACGACGGTGGGTGAGTTCCATTACCTGCATCATGGCAGCGATGGCACGCCGTACGGCGATCCGAACGAGCTGGCGCATCGGGTGATCCGGGCGGCGCGGCGGGTGGGGATCCGGGTGGTGCTGCTGCGGGTGGCATACGAGCGGGCGGGGTTCGGCAAGGCGGCGGATCCGATGCAGCGGCGGTTCATCGATCGCGACGCGGAGACGGTGCTGTCGCGGGTGGATGCCTTGGCGAAGGCGTGGCGTGATGACTCGGGGGTGAGGGTGGGGATCGCGCCGCACAGCGTGCGGGCGGTGAGCCGGGCGTGGCTCGATGTCATCGCGGCCGAGCGGGGCGCGCGGGCGGTGCACGTTCACGCGTGCGAGCAGCGGGCGGAGCTGGCCGCGTGCGCGGCGGAGCATGGCATGGGACCGGTGGCGCTGCTGGCCGAGGTGGGGTTGCTCGATGAGCGGGTGACGCTGGTTCATGGCACCCACATCGATGAGATGGCGCTCGCTTTGATCGAGGAGCGGCGGCCGTGGGTGTGTGCGTGTCCGTTGACCGAGGCGAACCTGGGTGATGGCATGTTGCCGGGGGTGGCGCTCCTGGAGCGGGGGGCGCGGGTCTGTCTGGGAAGCGACGGGCAGTCACGGATCGATCCGTGGGCCGAGGTGAGCCGGGTGGAGGAGATGCTGCGGCTGTCGGGGGAGCGGCGCAACGTGCTGGCGCGGTTCGCGCCGGCGGTGGGGGGGCGGCGGGAGACGTGGCGGGTGGTGTGGCCGATGGCGGCGGAGCACGGCGCGGGGTCGCTCGGGGTGGATGGGGGGCGGCTCGCGGCGGGGGCGGTGGCGGACTTCGCGGTGCTCGATCTGGCCGATCCGGCGCTGGCGGGGGCGTCGGCGGGGAGCTTGATGGCCGATCTGGCGCTGGGCATGTCGCCGCGGGCGGTGCGGGCGGTGTACGTGGGCGGTGAGGCGGTGGTGAGTGAGGGTCGGCATCGGGCGCAGGGGGCGATCGTCGAGGGGTTTCGGCGGGTGATGGGACGGCTGGATGCGCTGGCGTGAGGGCGTCGATGACCGGGTGGGATGAAGTGATGAGGCGCGCCGGTTGCGGTGGGGGTGCGTTCGATCGGAGGGAGCGAGATGACGCTGCGTGATGTGGCCGCGACGGTGCGGCGGTGGGCGCGGGACGCGGTCCCGACGCTGGTGATGCTCGCGCTGTTGCTGGCGGCGCGGTCGTCGCTGGCCGATCAGTACCTGGTGCCTTCGGAGTCGATGGAGGCGACGCTTCAGGTGGGTGATCGCATCGCGGTCGACAAGCGGGCCTATGGCTGGCGGGTGCCGTTCACCGACGTGGTGGTCGCCGAGGGCGCGGCGCCGGCGGTGGGTGAGGTGGTGATCTTCGACTCGCCGGTCGATGGCACCCGGCTGGTCAAGCGGGTGGTCGCGGTGGGGGGCGACGTGGTCGCGGTGCAGGGCGGGCGGGTGTGGCGCAACGGGGGCTTCGTCGACGAGCCGTATCGGGATCTGGGCGCGGGGGGCGGCCCGGCGCTGGCGCCGGTGCGGGTGCCGGCGGGGGCGCTGCTGGTGCTCGGCGACAACCGGGGGGAGAGCTTCGACGGGCGGTCGTTCGGGTGGGTGCGGGCGGCGGCGGTGTACGGGCGGGTGCTCGGCGTGTTCTGGCGCGGCGGGGCGCCGGCCTGGGCCGAGGTGGACGGGTCGACGGCGCAGTAGCTCGGGTCAGAGCGCCTCGCAGGTGAGGGTGTAGGGGCCTTCGAAGCCGCCGACGTAGCCGTCGACGAAGACGAACGCGGGCTCGTCGGCGCGCAGCGCGAACTCGACGCGGCTGAGGCGGCGCAGGTTGGGCATGTTCGCGTTGTCGTTGCAGGCGAGCTCGAGGTCGGGGCGGGCGCAGTGGCTGCGCACGAAGAGCAGGGTGTCGGCCTCGACCTCGATCATGCGCTCGTCGTCGAAGTCGTAGGCGCGGATCGCGCAGGCGTAGCGGCCGGCGGCGGGCGCGGTGAAGCGGAGGATGTCGTTGGGTCCGCCGCCGCCGCAGGTGCCGGCGGCGCGGCGGGCGGCGCCGGTGGTGTCGCCTTCGTAGACCCAGACGCCGGCGCTCGGGCCGGGGTGGGCGTCGAGGTCGATGACGGGCCATTCGTCGGGGCAGGCGCGGGGCACGTCGGCGCAGAGACCGCGCTCGCAGCGGGCGTTGTCGGCGCAGGCGGTGGTGAAGTCGGCGAGGTCGCAGCGCGCGCCGAGCGGGATCGGGGCCGGGTCGGAGATGGCGTAGGCGCGCACGTCGCTGATGAGCCCGGCGCGGTCGCCGACGGTGATGGCGACGCTCGCGATCTGGTCGAGGCCGGGGAGCGGCGGGAGCGGGTAGACGCCGCTGCCGATGAAGGCGCGGCCAGGGCGCAGCTCGACGGCGGCGAACGCGAAGACGAGCGGCTGGCCGGGGGAGAGGTCGTTGCCGGCGGCGTCGAGGAGCACGAGGCGGAAGCGGTTCACGTCGCCGTCGGCGTCGGTGCCGTCGACGCGCACCGCGATCGCGCGGCGGTCGGGCGCGAGGTGCACGGTGCCGCCGGTGAGCGCGGGCGGATCGGCGAGCTGGCAGCGGGGGCCGGTGGCGTCGGTCGGGTCGGGGTCGTAGCAGCGCAGCGCGGCGTCGGCGCAGGCTTCGAAGCCGATCGCGCAGGGCTCGCCCTCGGCGACGGGGATCGGCGCGTCGAGGGGCGCGGTCACCGGGTCGCTCTCGAGGCCGAGGTCATCGAAGACGACCACCTCGGCGGCGGCGAGCGCGTCGATCGGGACGCCGACGGGGACTTCGAAGGGCGCGCTGCCGGTGAAGCCCTGGTCGGGGCCGCCTTCGAGCGCGGCGAACGGGAGCTCGATCGGCTCGCCGATCCGGGCGCCGGCGGCGTCGAGGAGCGCGAGGCGCAGCCCGAACGGGTCGACGTCCTCGCCGCGGACCCGCACGCCGCCGGCGCCGCGGTCGCGGTCGAGCGCGGCCTCGACGCCGTCGGGGTCGAGCCGGGGCGGCACGATCTCGTTGATCCGCAGCGTGTAGGCGCCGCGCCAGGCGGGGTTGCCGTCCTGCTCGGGGTAGCCGTCGACGAAGACGTGGATCGGCTCGCCGGCGCGGGCGGTGAAGACGAGCGCGCTGTTGCGGACGCCGTCGGCGATGTCGTCGTTGCAGGCGAGGTCGAGGCCGTCGGGGCCGGCGTCGTGGTCGCAGAGGCGGCGCACGAAGACGACGGTGTCGGCGGCGGGGTCGGGGCTCTGCACGAGCGCGAGGTAGTCGGCGGTGGCGGCGGGGGTGAAGCGGTAGACGTCGGTGGCGGTGGCGGCGGGCACGCAGGCGCCGGCGCGGAGCGGGGCGGCGTCGGTGGTGTCGCCGTCGACGTCGACGCGGCCGGGGGCGAGGTCGAGCGGGGTGACCGGCCAGTCGGCGGGGCAGGCGGCGACCGGGGCGGCGTCGGCGCAGACGCCGGCGGGGGCCTCGGCGTCGAGCGCGCAGTAGTCGCCGGCGCCGCAGGCGGCGAGCAGGCCGCTCGCGTCGCAGCCTTCGCCGCGGGCGGCGGACGGGATCGGGCCGGGCGTGACCCGGATGACCTCGGCGCTGCGGTTGCCCTCGGCGTCGAGCGCGCGCACGTCGGCGGCGCCGAGCAGCGCGACGGGCACGTCGGCGGGGGGGAAGAGCGCGACGCCCTCGCCGACGAAGTCGCCGTTGGCCTCGTGGCGCACGTCGAGCTCGACCGCCCAGTCGAAGAGAGGGTCGCCGGTCTCGGGGTCGAGGAAGGTGAGCAGCGCGGCGACGACGTCGCCGTCGGGGTCGTTGCCGCGGACGCGGAGGCCGACGCCGTTGGCGGCGTAGCTGACCGTGTAGTCGGCGCCGGCGAGCACCGGCGGCGGGGTGGGCGCGGCGGGACGGACGGTGAGGCGATAGTCGGGGGTCTCGGTGTCGGGGTCGAAGTCGTAGCTGTCGACGACGACGAAGACGGTGTCGCCGGCGCCGAGGGTGACGACGACGCGGCTGCTGGCGAGCACGGGGAAGGCGACGTCGTCGTTGCAGCCGAGCTCGGTCGCGGGGTCCTGGCAGCGGCCGCGCACGTAGAGCACGCTGTCGAAGCCGCTGCCGAGGGTGTTGAAGTCCCACTCGCCGGCGCGCGGCGCCGTGAAGCGGAGCAGCGCGTCGGGGCCGACGGTGTCGGGCGCGGTGCACGAGCCCTGGAGGCGGTCGTCGCGGTCGAGCGCGCCGCGGTGGTCGAAGCGGTCGCCGCGCCGCTCGGCGACGGCGTTGAGGTCGAGGTAGACGAGCCCGCCGCAGGTGGCCTCGCCCTCGCCCTCGCCCTCGCCCTCGCCCTCGCCTTCGCCTTCGCCTTCGCCTTCGCCCTCGCCTTCGCCTTCGCCTTCGCCCTCGCCTTCCCCTTCGCCCTCGCCCTCCCCCTCGCCCCCGTCGACCGCCGCGTCGGGCGCGGGCTTGTCATCGTCGTCATCGCAGCCGGCGACGAGCGCGGCCATCAGCGCCGCGATCCACAGCCAGCGCACCGTCATCGCACGCATCATCGGACCCGCCCTCCCCAAGTCGAATGGCAGGATCGCCCGCTCCCTCGGCGCGGAGCGACCCCGATCGCCGGAACCTAACCGACGGGTGATGGCGGGAGCAAGGCGGCGGTGGGCGGGGGTGTCGGGGCGGGCGCGGCGTCAGGTCCCGCGGCAGATCAGGTCCCGCGGCAGATCAGGTGCCGCGGCCGATCAGGTCCCGCGGCAGATCAGGTCCCGCGGCAGATCGCCTCTTCGTCGGCGCAGACCGCGCAGCCCACGATCGACTCGCACTCGGTCTCGTTGACGCAGCCGATGAGGGTGTCGAAGTCGACGTTGGCGTCGAAGGTCGCCTGCTCGCGGCAGCTCTGGACGCAGCCGGCGACGTCGCCGCCGGCGTTGACGCAGCCGTCGGCGCAGGTGAGCAGGTCGCCGCAGCCGCCGGGGCCGAAGACGCGGCCGTCGTTGACGCAGGCCTCGATCTCGGTCCCGCAGCGCTCGTTCTGGCACGCGGCGTCGCCGGCCGGGCACATCGCGGCCTGCACGCAGTCGACGGCGTCGGCGTAGATGACATAGCTCGCCGCGGCGCTGTCGCCGAAGCAGCCGTCGACGCAGACGTCGCTGCCGTCGGGGCACTCGTTGAGGCAGGTGAGCAGCTCGCCGCAGGTCAGCTCGCCGCCGCCGGGGAAGCCGTCACCGAAGCAGGCGCGGCCCTCGGCGTTGCAGTCGCTGAGGTAGCACTCGAGGTCGAACTCACCCTGGAAGTCGAAGCAGCCGCCCTGGCAGTTGATGAGGTCGCTCGCCCGCTGCGCGCCCTCGGGCGGGCCGCTCGCGATGCAGGCGTCGAGGCAGGCGCGGTCCTGGCAGGGGTTGATGCAGGCGAGGACCTCCTGACACTGCTCGACCGGATCAACCGGCTCGCCCTCGCCCTCGCCCTCGCCCTCGCCCTCACCTTCGCCCTCGCCCTCGCCTTCGCCCTCGCCTTCACCCTCGCCCTCGCCTTCACCCTCGCCCTCGCCTTCACCCTCGCCCTCGCCTTCACCTTCGCCTTCACCCTCACCCTCACCCTCCCCTTCACCCTCGCCGCCCGCGGCGAAGCAGTAGCCCGAACGGCAGTCGAAGCCACCCGGGCACGGCGTCTCGGCGGTGCATTCCTGGGAGCAGAACAGCGGCAGATCCCCCGCCTGCACGCAGACATCGCTCTCGCAGTCCGACGGCCGCGCGCAGGGCCCGCCGAGCGGCGCGCCGGTGCCCGCGTCGCCGCCGCCGGCCCCGCCCACGCCGCCTTCGCCGCCGCCGCCTCCGCCGCCACCGCCCGCGGGCACGCAGCCGCCGAGGGACAACATCAAGCCAGCGAGCAGCACCACACGCATCGAAACCATGACCAAGAGCCTCCTCCATTCGAGCGGGGCGGACGCTAGCATGAGGCTCCGAGCCGAGAAAAGGCGCGGTTTGTCAGGAGCGCCCCGCCCGGAGCCCCGCCGCGATCACGACCCGCTGGATCTCGCTCGTGCCCTCGTAGATCCGCAGCGCCCGCACCTCGCGATACAGCCGCTCGGGCACCGAGCCCCGCGTCACCCCGAGCCCGCCGTGGATCTGCACGGCGCGGTCGATGATGCGCTGCGCCGCCTCGGTCGCGAACAGCTTGCCCATCGCCACCTCGGCGCTCACCCGCCCCGCGCGCGTGTCGCGCAGCCACGCCGCCCGAAACACCAGCAGCCGCGCCGCGTCGAGCTCGGTCGCCGAGTCGGCGAGATAGGCCGCGACCTGCTGCTGATCGAAGATCGGCCGCCCGAACTGCCGCCGCGCGAGCGCCCGGTCGATCGCCTCGTCGAGCGCGCGCCGCGCCATGCCGAGCGCCGCGCCGCCGACCGTGGTGCGAAACACATCGAGCGTCGCCATCGCGAGCGCGAACCCCTCGCCCTCGGCGCCGAGCCGCCGCTCGGCCGGGATCACGCAGCCGTCGAAGCGCAGCCGCCCGATCGGGTGCGGCGCGATCACCTCGATCGGCTCGATCGCGAGCCCGGCGTCATCGGGCTCGACGACGAACGCGGTGATGCCTTTGCGCCCGAGGCTCGGGTCGACGGTGGCGAAGAGCACGTACTGCCCGGCGACCCCGGCGTTGCTGATGAAGACCTTCTCGCCGTCGATGACATACCCATCAGCGACCCGCCGCGCATGGCATCGCATCGACGCGACGTCGCTGCCCGCCTCGGGCTCGGTCAGGCAGAACGCGCCGAGCCGCTCGCCCTGCATCGTGCCCGGCAGGTAGCGCGCCTTCTGCGCGTCGCTCCCGGCGAGCGTGATGGCATAGGTCCCGAGCCCCTGCATCGCAAACGCCGTGTCGAGGAGCCCGTCGGCCTGCCCGAGCGCCTCGCGGATCAGCGTCAGCGCCCGCGCGTCGAGCTGCTCCGCGCGCCCCACCGCCGCGCCGCCGAACGCCTCGGGCACGCAGTAGGCGAGCAGCCCCGCCGCCGCGAGCGCCTTCGCCGCCGCCCGCGTCGCCTCACGCTCGTCGGCGTCGAGCGCGGGCGTCCACGCCGCGGCGACCTCGGCCGCGCGCCGCGCGACGTCCTCATGCCAGGGCTCGAAGAAGAGACCGAGGTCGTCGACCGATGACTTCGGCTTCACGCGCCGCTCCCATCGCTGCCATCGCTGCCATCGGGCGCGAGCCCCTCGAAGCGCGGCGGCCGCTTCTCGACCCAGGCGTCGTAGGCCGCGCGGAAGTCCGGGTGCGCCATGCAGATCGCCTGCGCCTGCGCCTCGGCCTCGATCGCCGCTTCGAGCGAGAGGTGCGCCTCGTCCTCGATCATCTGCTTGGTCATCGCGTGCGCGAACGCCGGCCCCCGCGCGAGCTGCTGCGCGAGCGCCATCGCCCGCGGCAGCACCTCGTCGGTCGCGACCACCTCGTTGGCGAGCCCGATCTGCGCCGCCCGCGCCGCGCCGATGATCTCGCCGGTGAACAACAGCGCCGAGGCGTGCCCGAGCCCGACCACCCGCGGCAGCAGATACGCCGCGCCCATGTCGGCCCCGCACAGCCCCACCTGGGGGAAGATGAAGCCGAAGCGCGCCTTCTCCCCCGCGATCCGCAGGTCGCACGCGAGCGCCATCACCGCGCCGGCGCCGACCGCGACGCCGTTCACCGCCGCGATCACCGGCTTTCGCACCCGGCGGATGTTGCGGATCAGCGCCCCGGTCACCCGCGTGAACGCGAGCAGCCCCTTCATGTCGCGCGCGAAGAGCTCACCGATGATGTCTTCGACGTCGCCGCCCGAGCAGAACGCGCGCCCGCGGCCGGTCAGCACCAGCGCGCGGATGTCATCGCGGCCGTCGAGGTGCACGAAGAAGTCCCGCAGCTCCTCGTAGCTCGCGAACGTCAGCGCGTTGAGCCGGTCGGGGCGGTTGAGCGTGATGACCCCGACCTGTCCCTCGACGGTGAACTCGAAGTGCTCTGGCTTCACGTCTCCTCCCTGTCTGGCATCACCGCGAGCGCCTGGATCTCGACCTGCGCCTCGGGCTCGACGAGGCCTGCGACCCCGACGAGCGCCATCGCCGGATAGACCCGGCCGAGGTGGCGCTTCCAGACCGGGCCGAGCGCGGCGAGGCTCTCCCGATAGGCGTCGAGATCGGTCACATAGATCGTCATCGAGACGATGTCTTCGGGCCGCGCGCCGGCGGCGTCGACGACCGCGCGCACGTTGGCGAGCGCCTGGTCGAACTGCCCGACGAAGTCGTGCCGCTCGAAGACCTGCGCCGCGTTCCACCCGATCTGGCCGCCGATCGTGAGGACGCGGCCCGAGGCGACGACGCCGTTGCTGTAGCCGCGCGGCCGCGCCCAGCCCTCGGGCTGGATCAAGCGCGGGGTGCCACCCTTCATGCCATCGCTCATGCCATCTCTCATGCCATCACCTGCCCGCCGTCGACGACGAGCGCCTGCCCGTTGACCCCGCGCGCCGCGTCGTCGACGAGCCCCCGCACCGCGTGCGCGACCTCTTCGGGCTGAATCAAGCGCCGCTGCGGGTTGAGCCGCTCGAGCGCCGCCCGCGCCTCGGCCGCGTCGCGGCCGGTCGTCGCCGCGATCCGGGCGATGGCATCACGCGCCATGTCGGTCTCGACGAAGCCGGGGCAGACCGCGTTGACGGTGACCCCGGTGCGGGCGAGCTCGACCGCCATCGAGCGCATCAGCCCGACGACCCCGTGCTTCGCCGCGCAGTAGGCCGCGGTGTAGGCATAACCGGCGAGCCCGGCGTTGCTCGCGACGAAGACCACCCGCCCGAAGCCGCGCGCGACCATGCCCGGCACGACCGCGCGCGCGAGGCGGAAGCCCGCGCTCAGGTTGACCTCGATCGTCGCGTCCCAGTCGGCGTCGGCGACCTTGGCGAACGGCGCGCTCCCCGAGATGCCGGCGTTGCTGACGAGCACCTCGACCGGCCCGAGCGCCGCCTCGACGCGGGCGAGCGCGGGGGCGAGCGCTTGGCGGTCGGTGACGTCGAAGGGCACGGCGAGGGCGCCGATCTCGGCGGCGAAGGCTTCGAGCGGGGCGGCGGCGCGGGCGGCGCAGGCGACGCGGTGGCCGTCGGCGGCGAGCGCGCGGGCGATGGCGGCGCCGATGCCGCGGGAGGCGCCGGTGACGAGCACGGTGCGAGGGGCGGTGCGCATGGCCGACAGGGTGCCCGATGCGGCGCGGGTCGACAAGGCGCGCGTCGATGCTATCCTGACGCCATGTCTGCCGACGCCGTCCGTCTCTTCGTCTATGGCACCCTGCTGCGCGGCGAGCGGGGCGCGCAGCTCATGGCCGGCGCCGAGTGGATCGGCCCGGCGGTGACCGCGCCGGTCTTCACCCTGCACCGCGTCGAGTGGTTCCCCGCGCTCGCGCGCGGCGGCGCGACCGCGGTCGTGGGCGAGGTGTACCGGGTGCCGGCCGCCGTGCTCGCGGCGCTCGATGACTACGAGGGCGAAGACTACGCCCGCGTCGAGGTCGCGCTCGCCGATGGCACCGTCGCCGAGGCGTATGTCATGCACGCCGAGCGGGTCGTCGGGCTCGAAGTCATCGCCTCGGGTGACTGGCGCCGGCGATGACTCGATGCTTCGATGACTTCAATGCAAGAGCGGCGGCGCCTCGGACAAGGCTTCGAGGCGCTTGCGGGCGAGCTCGACCATGTCATCGTCGGGGAAGCGATCGATGACATCGGCGTAGAGCGCCATCGCCATCGGCGTCGCCTGGATCAGCTCGGCGACCTGGGCGTGGATGAGCTGGTACATCGCGCGCTCGGGGTAGAGCTTGGCGCAGAGCCGCGCGGCGCGGTAGAGCGCGCGGTGGTCGCCGCTCTTCTGGTGGCAGATCTGGAGGTTGCGCAGCACGCGGGCGACGAGGTCGGGGATGCGGGTCGCGTCGAGGAAGTCGTCGCGCCACTCGACGCGGCCGTCGGTGAGCTGGCGCACGATCGAGCGGCAGTGCTGCTCGGTGAGCGGGCGGCCGCGGGCGAAGGGGTCGACGATCTGGCCGGGCGCGCGACCGATGCGGGCGACGAAGTGGCCGGGGAGCCCGATGCCGCAGACCGCGACCCCGGCGCGGGCGCCGACGATCATCCACACCGCGGTGAGCAGGATCGGCATGCCGCGGCCGCGGGTGACGACGGCGGAGAGGTGGCAGTTGTCGGCCTGGTAGTAGCCCTCGGTGTCGCCGGAGAGCCCGGCGCGGTCGACGAGGACGTGGCGCAGCACGGCGGCTTGCAGCTCGGGCGCGCCGCGCTCGGGGCCGGCGAGCGCGCGCACCTCGGCGGCGAGCTCGGCGAGGCGGAGGTGGGTGGCGGCGATCGCGGCGGCGTCGGCGCCCTCGACGGCGAGCAGCGCCGCGGTGAGGTCGCCGGCGTCGAGCGCCGCGCGGGCGCGGGCGAGCGCGGCTTGATCGGCGTCGGTCCACAGGAACTCGTCGTGCATCGCGGCGATGATAGCGCAGCCCGGCGGCCGGATCGCGGGTCGTGGTGCCCGATCGCGCGCCGCGACCCGCGCCGGGCGCCGCGCATCTGCGCGACCATGAAGCGATCGTCCCTCGTCTGCCTCGCCGCGCTCGTGTCCGCCCTCGGCTGCGGCGGCCCCCCGCAAGCGGTCGTCGCGGACGACGCGCAGCCGCACCTCGGTGAGACGTGGTTCGCCCGCCGCGCCGAGGTGCTCGCGATCAGCGTCGACGCAGCGCGCGCCCGCGACGCGGCGCTGCCCGGGGGCGAGGGGCCGCCGCCCGAGGGCGCGCTCGACGACTTCACCGCGCGCGAGGCCGCGGTCGTGTGGCGGACGCAGTGCGCGGCCTGCCATGGCCTCGACGGGCAGCCACCGGCCGCGGTGGTCGGGCGCTATGAAGCGAGCGGCCAGAAGCCGCCGCGCGCCTGGGGTGGCATGGCGGCGATGGGGTTCATGATGGGTGGGGACGCGATGCGGGCGAAGCTCTACACCCGCATCGCCGATGGCATCCCGCCGGCCATGCCGGCCTGGGGCGGGGTGCTGTCACGCGAGCAGATCTGGGCGCTGGTGCGCCACATCGAAGGCTTCTGACGCGGCTCAGTCGAGGGCGTCGTTGACGTTCTCGCCGGCGCGCTCGATGGCATCACCGGTGCGATCGAGGCCGCGCTTCATGGCGCGGTTGGCCTCTTCGGCCTCGCGATCGATGGCGTCGCCGGCGCGGTCGAGGCCGCGCTCGATGTCACGCCCCGCCTCTTCGGCGCCGGCCTCGATGCGCTCGCCGGCGCGGTCGAGGCGCTCGCCGGCGCGCTCGAAGGCGCGGTCGGTGCCACGCAGCGCGTCCTCGGCGCCGGCCTCGATGCGATCGCCGGCGCGGTCGAGCTGGTCGCCGGCGCGCTCGAAGTCATTCTCGATGCGATCGCCGGTCTGCACCGGGGTCGTCACGGTGGGGCTGCGGTTGAGCTCGGTGGTGGCGCGGTTGGTCTCCATCGCCTCTTCGTAGCGGTCGTCCCGGTCGTCGCGTTCGGTGCAGGCGACGCCGCAGGTGACGGCGAGGGCGGCGACGGCGAGGGTGCGGAGGATGCTCATGGGTGTTCTCCTGTCATGATGACACGGCTGTCTTTTTGTCATCGGGCGCCGTGCATGGCTCGTCGGTGGTTGCATCGCCGATGCCAACCTCGACCGGCCGCGTGCGCCCATGCCACCGACGGGCGCAGCTCGCCCCGTATCGCCCCGGACCGCGGCGCGGCCGGCCGCCGGTCGTCGCGTTCAGCCCCGGGTGCCGCGCCGCAGCCGCCAGCGGCGCGCGATCTCGGCGGCGAGCGCCTCGGCCGAGGGGCGCGCGGCGTCGACGACGGCGGCGCTGTGGTCGAAGTCGAGCGGCATGTGGCGGGTGTGGGCGGCGGTGAAGACGACGTCGGAGCAGTTGGCGTCGAGCTCGCCGGCCTGGTGCATGAGGATGAACGCCGAGCGCGCGGCGTCTTCGAGGCGCCAGAGCGGGTTGAACTCGTGCAGCCAGCGGCCGGCGCCGCCGGGCAGGAGCGGGCGGCGCACCGGCATCACCTGCGGCGGCGGGATGGCGTTGCTGGCGATGACGAAGTCCATGCGGGCGTCGACGAGCGCTTGATCGGGCACCGTCTGCGAGACGCCGCCGTCGACGAGGCGGGTGAAGGCGCCGTCGGGCAGCAGCCGGGTGGTGGGGGTCATCGCGCCGGGGAACGCGGCGCTCGCGCGCACGCCCTCGTCGAGCCGCAGCCCGCGCAGCACCGCGCCGCGGCCCTGCGCGATCTCGGTGGTGACCGGCAAGAGCGGGGTCGCGAGGTCTTCGAGCCAGGGGCGGCCGAGCTCGGCGGCGACGAAGCGTTGCAGGCGGCGGGAGTCGATGATCGAGGCGAGCACGACCCGGCGCAGCCGCGGCCCGAGCGCGACGAGGCGGCGCAGGCCGTCGAGGCCGGCGACGCAGTAGAAGGCGCCGACGACCGCGCCGATGCTGCTGCCGGCGATCATGTCGAGGGGGACCTCGGCGGCGGCGAGCGCCTCGATGAGCGCGACGTGCGCGAAGCCCCAGGCGCCGCCGCCGCCGAGCGCGAGGCCGACGTTGCGGTCGGTCGCGCCGCGGGCCCAGCGGGAGAGCGCGGCCTGCGCGGCCTCTTCGATGACGAGCACGCTCGCGCCGCGGGCCATGGCCTCGGGCGAGGTCGCGAGGCGGATCGCGGCCGGCGGCAGGTCGGGGCGGGGGCGGCCCCAGCCGTCGTCGGGCAGGCAGACGGCGTCGATGACCTCGGCGGCGGCGGGGATCATGCCGAGCTCGGGCGGGCGGTGGCGGTAGAGGCGGAGGACCTTGTGCGCGTAGCCGCGGTGCAGCGTCGCGGCCTCGGCGCCGGCCTCGCTGGTGTCGACGAGCAGGTAGTCGAAGCGGGTCGCCACCCGGGCGTAGGCGCGCGCGTCGTAGAGCAGGTGGGCGTCGGGGGTGACGTCGAAGACGGTCACCGGGCCGCGCTCGGCGCGCCGCTGGATCTCGGGCCCGGCCGCGTCGGGGCGCACCCGCAACAGCGCGACGCGGTCGTCGAAGTCGAGCGCGATCGCCTCGCCGAGCCGGGCGAGCAGCCGGGGCGCGAGCGCGGGGTCTTCGCAGAGCAGCACGATGCGCTCGGCGCTGTGGCGCTCGGCGTCGGTGAGCGCGTCGACGAGCGCGTGCTCGGCCTCGGTCATCTGCAGCGCGCGGCGGAACGAGGCCGAGCGGCGCATGAGCGCGTCGATGCTGCTCCAGCGGATCCGCAACAACGCGGCGTCGGTGGTGGCGACGAGGGTGACCGGGTGGGGGCGGCCGGTGAACATCTCGGTCTCGCCGAAGAGGCAGACCGGGCTGAGCTCGGCGACGTGGGCGACGCGGCCGTCGTCGTGGGGCACGCGGGCGCTGAGGCGGCCGTCCATGAGGACGTGGCAGGCCTCGGCGTCGCTGCCGCGGGGGTAGAGCACGTCGCCGGCGCGGAGCGCGACGAGGTCGGCGCCGGCGAGGAGGTGCATGAGCTGGTGGGGGCTGGCGCGGCCGAGGAGCGCGCTCTGCTGGAGGGCGTTGAGCGCGTGCGCGGTGCGGCGTTCGAGGCGGGCGCGGGTGTGGCTCATGGGTCACTACGGTGACTGTGTATTTCTGCCGTGATTGTAGCGGGCGGTCGGCGGGCGTCCACTCGGGCGCGGCCGTTGACCGGCCGGGCGGCGAGGTCGATGATGGCGGCTTCGATCGAGACGAGGGAGCGGGAGATGGCCGAAGAGACGACGGCGACGGCGGGCGCGGTGGCGGCGGGCGCGGTGGCTGCTGACACGCTCAGCGCCGCGCAGCGCGAGGATCGGCGCATGCACCTCGACCACCTGCAAGGCATCATCGGGCGGCTGAGTCAGCTCGGCTTCATGATGAAGGGATGGGCGATCACCTTCACCGGTGGGATGCTGGCAGTGATCGGCGACGACGCGCCCTTCGCGGCGGCGCTGCTCGGCCTCGGCGGCGTCGGGATCTTCTGGTTCCTCGACGCCTGGCTGCTGGCGATGGAGCGCCGCTTCCGTCGGCGCTACGAGGCCGCGGCGACGGCGTGGGACGGCCGCCTCGCGCTCTCGGCCTGCCTCGCGCAGCCGGCGCCGATCGACCGCGTCGAGGTCTTCGAAGCCGGCGGCGGCTTCACCGGCTGGTGCTATCGCGCGCTCCTCGTCGGCTCGATCGTCGGCGCCGCCGTGCTATCGCTGGAGTGAGCCGCCCCTGACACACGCCCGACACCGCCGGGGGCCAAGATGCTGGACATCACCTCGGTCGCCGCGTAACCCTTCCGGCCGGACGCCGCCCGCCTGGAGGAAGACCCGATGCCCCGATCGTTGACCCCCGCCGTCTTCGCGCTCGCGCTCGCCGGCCCGGCCTTCGCCCAGGAGGGCGGCGAGACCGAGATCCCGCGGTTCCCGCGTGACGCCAACGTCTCGGCCTCGCCCGCGCAGCCGGCCGGGGTCGAGGAGTCGGTCGCCGAGGTCGGCGGTTTCGACATCGAGGTCTCGGGCTACGTGCGGGTCCACTACCAGTCGATCTTCGAAGACAGCGACCAGACCCCCGACGTCGGCCGCAACGACGGCTTCGCGATGGACGCCGCCCGCCTGATCGTGCGGGCGATGAAGGGGCCGCTCGAGGGGTATGTCTCGATCGACGGCGCGGTCGATCGCTTCGAGTCGGTCGACAGCACCCGCGGCCGGGTCGAGGTCGGGCTCAAAGACGCCTATGTCGGCTACGCGCGAGAGGACTTCCCCTGGCTCAAGCTGCGGCTCGGGCAGTTCAAGCCGCCGTTCGACGCCGAAGAATTGCAGTCGACCCGCGAGATCCTCTTCACCGATCGGGCGGTCGAGAGCCGCGGGCTGCGCAGCACCGAGGGCGACGCGCTCGACGGGCTCAGCCTCGACCGCGAGGTCGGCGCGATGGTCTACGGCGACCCCACCTTCGGCGCGTTCGGGCTCGGCTACTACGTCGCGGTGAGCAACGGCAGCGGCGCCAACCGCCCGCTCAACGACAACGACGCGCTCGCCTACACCGGCCGCCTCGAGCTGCGCTTCGAAGACATCGCCGCGCTCGGCGGCGCGGTGAACTTCAACCGCCGCACGACCGGCGATCTCATCGAGGACCAGGTCGACGAGGAGCGGATGACCATCGCCGCCGACCTGCGCGCCCACGTCGACCTCCAGGTCGTCGGGCTCATCGTGCAAGCGCAGTTCATGCAGCGCACGTCGAGCTTCCCCGACGTCGACGTGCAGCCCGACCGCGTCGAGCAGGGCTGGCACGCCGCGCTCGGCGTCGAGGTGCCCTACGGCTTCGTGATCGCCTACCGCTACGCGACCCTCGACCCGTGGGCCGACTACGACATCGACGACGGCACCGTGGGCGAAGACCTCGACAACCGCGCGGTCACCCACCACACGATCGGCCTCAACTGGAGCGGCGGCGACGCGATGCCGCTCAAGGCCCAGCTCAACTACACGGTCGCCACCGAAGAAGACGAGGCGCGCCCGCTCGACAACGACCGGGTCGACGCGCTCGTGCAGGTGAGTTTCTGATGAACCGGCCCGCCTCGCCGCGCGCCTCGTGGCGCCCGATCGCTCCGCTCGCCCTCGCGCTCGCCGCGTTCGGCTGTCAGGAGGTCACGCCCGCCGCCACCGCGCGCCGGGTCGCGACCCGCACCGAGCTGATCGGCGGTCCCTCGGCGCTCGGCGAGGTCGGCGACTACCTGCTCGAGAACGACCACCTGCGGGTGATCGTGCAGGACAAGGGCTTCTCGCGCGGCTTCGGGGTCTACGGCGGCAGCCTCATCGACATCGACCGCCGGCGGCAGTCGGCGACGGGCACCTCGACCGGCGGCTTCGGCCGCGACCAGTTCGGCGAGCTCTTCCCGGTGGCGTTCCTGCAAGCGCTCGTGCCCGACGCGGTCGAGGTCGTCGCCGACGGCCGCGACGGCGGCCCGGCGGTGGTGCGCGTCTCGGGCACCGGCGGCGACTTCCTCTCGCTGACCAAGTCGCTCAACCAGGCGGTGCTCAACAGCCACGAGCTCCCGCCCGGCCTGCTCGACATCCTCGACCCCGAGGGCCTCGACGGCGCGCCGCAGATCGGCTACGAGGTCTTCTACGAGCTCGCGCCCGGCGCCCGCCACGTCCGCATCCGGGTCCGGCTGACCAACCTCACCGACGAGGCGCTCTCGATCCCCTCGCAGAACGGCCGCCTCGCGCTCCAGGTGCTCGGCATCAACGCCGCGACCTTCGACGCCCCGCTCGGCTTCGTGCTGCTCTTCGGCGCCGGCAACCACGTCTTCAGCCCCGGCTTCGGCTACGACATCCGCTTCTCGCTCGAAGACGCCTACGTGCAGGGCGCGGGCCTCCCCTTCCCCGCGCTGCCCGGCCTGCTCACCAACGGCCTGATCAGCACCAGCCGCAAGGGCATCAGCTACGGCTTCTTCACCCTGCCCGACGACGAGGTGATGAACTTCGCCGAGAACCGGGTCGACGCCGAGGGTGACAAGCTCTACGAGGGCGCCTATGGGGTCGAGGTCGGCAGCGACACGATGGTCGTGCCCTTCGTCGCCTCGTCGTTCACCGGCGCCTTCTATGCGCAGACGCCGAAGTCGCTCGAAGCCGGCGCGAGCGTCGAGTACTCGGCCTACATGGCGGTGGGGACCGGCGACGCGGCGAGCGTGATGGACGTGATCTACGCGCTGCGCCGCGAGCGCGGTGACGCGGCGACGCTCGCCGAGCTCTTCGGGCAGGTCATCGACGAGGTCACCGGCGAGCCGGTCGACGACGCCTCGGTGATCGTCTACGACGCCGCCGAGAAGCCGGTGAACCAGTTCTACACCGACCGTTTCGGCCGCTTCCGCGGCACGCTCCCGACCGGCGACTACACCGCCCGCGTCGAGCGCGCGCCCATGCTCTCGGCGCACCAGCCGTTCGCGCTCGGCGCTGGCGGGCGCTTCGTGCAGCTCGTCTCGCCCACGCCCGGCCAGATCGCGGTGCGGGTGCGCGACGAGGCCGGGCAGCCGTTGCCGGCCAAGGTCACCGTCGTCGGCACCATCGCGCCCGCCCGCTCCGGCGTGCCCCCGCGCCGCTACCTCTTCGACCTCGGCGCCGGCCAGGAGTGGCGCACCGGCGACGTCATCCCCGACGACCCCGACGACCCCGACACCCGCCGCTACATCGAGACCGTCGGCTACACCGGCGTCGACGGCAAGGTCCGCCTCGACGTGCCGCCCGACGCCGACTGGCTCGTCTACATCTCGCGCGGCCCCGAGTACTCGCTCGCCCGCGTCCCCATCCGCGTCGGCGCCGGCCGGATCGAGCACGTCGTCGCCCGCCTCGACCGCGTCGTCGACACCCGCGGTTATGTCTCCGCCGACTTCCACATGCACGCCGCGCCCTCGCTCGACAGCTCCGTCTCGCTCGTCGACCGCGTCACGAGCATGATCGGCGAAGGCGTCGAGATCCTCACCGCGACCGACCACAACTTCATCACCGACTACGCCTCGACGATCGCCGAGCTCGGCTTCGACGACTGGGCGACCTCGATCGTCGGCCTCGAGCTGACCACGCTCGAATCGGGCCACTTCAACGGCTTCCCGCTCGAGCGCGACGCCGGCCAGATCACCCGCGGCGCCTTCGAATGGTCGCTGATGCCGCCCGACGACCTCTTCACCGCGCTCCGCGCCCGCGGCCTCTTCTCGCCCGAAGAGACCATCGTGCAGGTCAACCACGCCCGCGACACCATCCTCGGCTACTTCGCGCAGTACGGCCTCGACCCGCTCAACGGCGGCATCCCCGAGGACACCTGCGGCGCCGGCTTCGACTTCTCGTGTGCCTTGCAGCCCAACGGCCCGGCGTTCCGCGACGCCGAGGGCATGAGCACGTTCAGCTATGGCTTCGACGCGATCGAGATCCTCAACGGCAGCATCGTCGGCCAGCTCCACCACGCGCGCATGCCCGCCGACATCCGCGGGCTCGTCATCCCCGAGGAGACCCGCGACGCGCTCCCCGAGCCGGGCGCGATCCTCTGCGACGACGGCGACGTCGCCTTCCCCGGCGTCATCGACGACTGGTTCAACCTGCTCAACCTCGGGCATCGCTACATCGGCACCGGCACGAGCGACAGCCACTCGGCGACCGACTCGACCGGCTATGCGCGCACCTGGCTCAAGGTCGCCGACGACCGCCCCCGGCTCATCACCCCCCGGATCGTCGTCGACAGCCTCCGCGCGCGCGACGTGCTGATGAGCAACGGCCCGTTCGTGCAGCTCAGCGTCGCCGGCGCGCCGCCCGGCAGCGACGTCGCCGCGGTCGACGGCAAGGTCCCGCTGCGGGTCGAGATCCAGGCCGCGCCGTGGATCGACGTCGACGAAGGCATCATCTGGGTCAACGGCGTCGAGGTGGAGCGCTTCCCGATCGCGCTCGTCGACCGCCGCGCGTCCCACGAGACCGAGCTCGTCCTCGACCGCGACGCCTGGGTCGTCGTCGAGGTCGTCGGCGACGGATCGATGTTCCCCGTCGTGCGCCCCGTCGACATCCCGCCGGTGCTGCTCGGCGACGCGTTCAGCACCCTCGCCGGCCCGCTCGGCTTCGGCGAGAGCGCGTTCGGCGAGATCGAGCCGAGCCGGGTCGGGGTCTTCACCCCGATCGCGCTCACCAACCCGGTCTGGATCGACACCGACGGCGACGCCGACGGCGACGGCGCCGCGTGGGAGGCGCCCGGCCCGCTCGACCGCCGCTGCGAGGGCTTCGGCGTCGTCGACGGCGGCGACGGCGTCGAGAAGCGCCGCACCCACCCCGACGAGGTCGTCGGCGCGCCCCGCCGCCCCGCGATCGTCGACTCGTTCGGCTTCCCCCGGCTCTACGGCGACATCGAAGACGTGCGCACCCTCTTCGAGCAGTTCGGCCGCCACGCGCACTGACGGATGCGACGCCTGCTCCTGCCGCTGATCCTCGCGCTCTGCGCGCTCTGCGCGCTCCCCGCCCCCGCCGCCGCCCACCGCGACCTCTCGGCCCGCAAGGCCGTCGCGACCGCGCGCCTCGACGGCGAGGCCGCGCGGCTCGACGTGATGGTCTGGCTCCGCCTCGCCGGCGAGCGCGCGACCGTCTTCCGCGCGCGCTACGACCTCGACCGCTCGGGCGCGCTCGACGCCGCCGAGTCGGCGCTGCTCGGCGACGCGCTCGCGCCCGAGGCGATCGGCGGCCTCGTCGTGCGGCAGGCCGGCGTGGCGCGCACGCCAACGAGCGCCGAGGCCAAGGCGCGGCTCGTGCCCGACGGCGCGATCGAGGTCGCGGTGCTGATCTCGTGGCCGCTCGAGGCCGCCGTCGACGGCGTCTTCACCGTCGAGCTCGCGACGCGCGCCGGCCGCGACCGCCGCGGCGCGCCGGTGATCCTCGCCGAGCTCGCCGCGCTGCCGCCGCTGCGCCTCGACCCGACGCCCGCCGCCGCCGTGCTCGGCCCCGCGCCGCTCGTACCGGGCGCCGCCGGCCTCACCGCGCGGATCGTGCGCGCGGAGGCGCCATGAGGGCGCTGCCCTTCGCCGCGGCGGCGCTCCTGCTCGCCTGCCAACCGACCGGCGAGATCCCGCTCGCGATGTGCCCCGACGACGGGAGCTGCTTCGACGGCCTCGATGGATCGGCGACCCCCGACTTCGCCCCCTTCGACCTCTTCCGCCCGCGCCCCCCGCGCGACCTGGGGATCGATGCCATCGCCGATGCCATGCCCGATGGCACGACCGATGGCATGACCGATGGCACCGTCGATGCCATGCCCGACGCCGCCGCCGACGCCGCCGTCGACCTCGGCATCCCCACCCGCTGCGCCGACCGCGCGCTCGCCGAGTGCTTCGGCCACCCCGACTGCCCCGCCGCCGAGCGCTGCGAGAACATCGCGACCCCCGAGCTCCCCGTCCCGTGCTGCGTCCCCGGCCCCCGCGGCGAGCTGCCTGCCGGCGCCGATTGCAGCATGGTCGACGGCCAGATCGCCTGCGCGAGCGGCGTCTGCATCGAAGACGGCGCCACCGCGACCTGCTCGACGCCCTGCGACGACGCCGCCGACTGCCCCCCGTCGCTCCCCCGCTGCGTCGCGTTCCCGTTCGGCGGCACGGCCTTCGAGTGGTGCTTCCCCGAATAGCGCCCACGCCCGTGGCCTTTCCCGCGGGGGGCGGGCGCGGTAGAACAAGAGTCGCTGCTCGGTGAGGAGGATCCATGAGCGACGGACGGCGAGATGCAGAGATCGCGGCGGCGCTGAACGCGCTGCGGCACGCGCTGGTGTCGGCGACGGGCCCCGACGAGACGATCGACGCCGACGCGCTCCGCGATCTGGTCGCGGGCCGACTCGACGAGGACGAAGAGGCCGAGCTGCTCGACCGGCTGGCGCTCGCCCCCGAGGTCAGGGCGCGGATCGAGTCGCTGCGGCGCTCCAAGACCGATCGGGTGCTCGCGCGGCAGGCGATGGGCGCGATCGACCCGCTCGGCTCGACCGCCCCGCCGGTCTACCACCTCGACGGCCCGCACGGGGGACGCGAGGGCGGCGGGGAGCCGGTCTTCGGCCCCGACGACCGCGTCGAGCTGATCGCGCGGCCGGCGGCGCCGGTGGCGATGCCGCCGACGTTGACGGTGTGGGTCGGGCGCCGCGAGGGGCCGCTGCGGCCGGTGGCGCGGCAGCGGGTGCAGCGCGACGACAGCGGCGTCTTCCGGGTGTTGATCCCGGCGCGAGAGGCGTTCGACGCGGCGGGGCGGTTCCGGCTGATGCTGGTGCTCGGCGACGAGGAGATGCCGCCGCAGCGGGCCGAGGAGACCGAGTCGCTGGTGCAGGTGCTGCGGGCGTGGGCGGTCTACGACCCGCAGCGTTGACCTCGCCGGCGGGCATTGGGCATGGTCGCGGGCATGAGAACCTGGATCGCCTTGCTGATGGTGGGGGGACTCGGCTGTGAGGCTGAGCCGGTGGCCGGGACCGATCTCCACTTCGTGACGCCGCTCGATCGCGGCGCGCCCGATGGCGCGACGCTCGACGCCGCCGCCGATCGAGGCGCGCCCGACGCCGGGCGGCTCGACGACGGCGTGGACGACGCAGCCGCCGCCGACGCGGCGGATCCCGACGGGGCGGCCGACGCGATCACGGCGTCGGACCTCGCGGTCGAAGCCGATCTCGCCGTCGAAGCCGATCTCGCCGTCGAGGCCGACCTCGCCGTCGAGGCCGACCTCGCCGTCGAAGCCGACCTCGCCGTCGAAGCCGACCTCGGCCCCGACGCCGGGCCGGCCGATCCCGACCTCCGCGACGTGAGCTGCGCCGACCCGATGTGGATGCCCGGCCCCTGCGTCGCCGGCGAGGGGCGGCCGCAAGAGGACGCGGGCGGCGCGCACGTCGCCGTCGGGACCCCGATCGACTATGCCTTCTCCCCGCCGGTGACCGGCCCGCACCGCCCGCAGTGGGCGCGGTGGGGCGAGTATGACTTCCTGCCGCCGCAGCGCTGGCTGCACAACCTCGAGCACGGCGGGATCGCGCTGCTCTACCACCCCTGCGCGCCGGTCGGCATGGTCGACGCGCTGCGCAACCTCGCCCGCGCCCGCCCCGACGACGAGACCGGGCCCTTCCGCTGGGTGCTGACCCCCTACCCCGACCTGCCGACCCCGATCGCGGTCGGCGCCTGGGGCTGGCTCTACGAGGCGCCCTGCGTGCAGCCCGACGCGATCGGCGGCTTCATCGATCGCTTCTACCGGATGGCACCGGAGGACATCGGCGCCGACGGGGCCTTCTCCGACGGGTGGATCGGGCGCTGAGGACCGAGCGCGGGGCGGCTACTCGCGCCAGACGAGCTTCCACGGGTTGCGCTTGATGTCGCGCAGGAGCTCCTTGAGGTCGGCGTAGATCTCGTCGTCGACGATGACCTGCCCGATGACACCCTGCCCGGCGGTGATCGCGGCGGTGATCGCGGCGGTGTCGCGGAGGGCTTCGCGGCCGCTCCGGGTGATGGCGGGCAGATCGGCGAGCACGGCCTCGAGGGGGGGGCGCACGATCTCGATGAGGCGGTTGACCTCGGCCGAGGCGGTCTGGAGGTTTTGGAGCGCGTCGCGGCCGACGCGGGCGAGGGGGCCGGCCTCGCGGGCGAGGATCCGGGCGATGGCGGTGAGGTCGCGCATGGTCGCGGCGACCTCTTCGCCGCTGCCGATGCCGGCGCGGAGCGCGGCGGTGATGGCGCGGAGGTCGGCGCCGGTGGCGACGAGGTCGCGGGTGGCCTGTTCGAGCGCCTCGTCGTGGCGGTCGAGGTAGGCGTTGGCGCGGCCGGAGAGGCGGGTGATGTTGTCGACGAGCGCGCCGACGCCGAGCTGGCCGCCGCCGGAGAGCGCGAGCTCGATCTGGGCGAGGATGCTCTCGGCGCGGGCGAAGATGAGGTCGATGCGGGCGGGGTCGCGGCCGCGGACGGCGGCGGCGGCTTGCAGCGGGGCGGCGGCGGGGGAGCCGGGGCGGATCTCGAGGTACTTCTCGCCGAGCACGCCTTGGCTGGTGACGTAGAACTCGGAGTCCTGGCGCACGGCGGGGAACATCTCGGCGTCGACCTCGGCGGTGAGGCGGACGTGCACCGGGCGGGGGCCGTCGGTGCGGGCGGTGGTGGCGTCGGGGAAGAACTCGACGGCGTCGACGCGGCCGGCGCGGACGCCGGCGATGCGGACGGGCGCGCCGGCGAGCAGGCCGCCGGAGTCGGAGAGCTCGACGTAGAGGGTGATCCGGTCGCCGACGGAGAAGGTGCCGAGGAGGGCGACGAAGCCGATGAGGAGCGCGATGGCGACGAGCACGAGGGCGCCGACCTTGATCTTGATGCCGTCGTCGGCCACGCGATGGGCTCCTGTCAGAGGTCGAGGGGCTGGTTTAGCCGAACTGGCCGGAGAATGTCACGGCGCATCACAGCTCCATCGGGCCGTCGGGTTCGCCGTCGACGAACTGGCGCACGATCGGGTCGTCGGTGGCGCGGTAGGCGGCGGGGGTGCCGTCGAGGCGGATCCGGCCCTGGTAGAGCATGACGATGCGATCGGCGACGGTGAAGATGCTGCGGAGGTCGTGGCTGACGACGAGGCTGGTGACGCCGACCTCGTCGCTGAGGGTGCGGATGAGGCGGTCGACGTTGACGGCGCTGATGGGATCGAGGCCGGTGGTGGGTTCGTCGAAGACGATGACTTCGGGGTCGAGGGTGAGCGCGCGGGCGATGGCGACGCGCTTGCGGAGGCCGTCGCCGACGTCGGCGGGGCGGCGGGCGGCGAGGCGCTCCATCTGGACGCGGGCGAGGTATGTCATGGCGGCGTCGAGGCTGTCGCGGTGGGAGAGGCCGCGGTGCTTGCGGAGGGGGAGCGCGACGTTCTCCTGGAGGGTCATGCTGTCGAAGAGGGTGCTGTGCTGGAAGACATAGGTGCAGCGGTGGCGGAGGGGGTAGAAGTCTCGCTCGCTCTTGTGGGTGATGTCTTCGCCGCGGTAGACGATCTGGCCGGTGTCGGGGCGGAGCAGGCCGACGAGGTGCTTGACGAGCACGCTCTTGCCGGCGCCGCTCTTGCCGATGATGAAGCAGATCTCGCGTTGGCGGACGGCGAGGTCGACGCCGTCGAGCACGATGTTGTCGCCGAAGCGTTTGCCGACGCGGCGGAACTCGATGATGACTTCGTGGGCGGGGGTCGTCGGTGGTGTCGGTGGCATCGGTGGCATCGGTGTCATCGGAGCACGAAGATGAAGCCGCCGATGGCGAAGTCGAGCACGATGACGGCGAGGCTCGATGCGACGACGGCCTGGGTGGTGGCTTCGCCGACGCCTTCGCTGCCGCCGCGGGCGCGCAGGCCGGCGGCGGCGGCGATGATGGGGATGGCGATGCCATAGGCGAGCGATTTGAGCATGCCTTCGGCGAGGTCGAGGGGCACGACGATGTCGAAGCTGGCGTAGGTGGCGGGGTTGGTGTCGAAGCCGAGCGCGGCGACGAGCATGCCGGCGAAGAAGGCGGCGGTGATGCCGATGGTGGTGAGCGCGGGCACCATGATGGCGCAGGCGACGAGGCGGGGTTTGACGAGGTATTCGGCGGGCGGGGCGTGGTTCATGCGGAGCGCGTCGACCTGTTCGGTGACGACCATGCTGCCGATCTCGGCGGCGATGCCGGTGCCGACGCGGGTGGCGACCATCATGCCGGTGAGGGTGGGGCCGAGGAGGCGGACGATGAGGGGCATGATCTGGCCGCCGATGAGGGAGGCGTCGCCGATGATGCGGGTGGCCTGGAAGCCGGCTTGCAGGTTGATGATGGCGCCGAGGAAGCCGAGGCAGACGATGACGAAGAAGACGCTGCGGACGCCGACTTCGTGGAGGTTGTGCCAGATGGCGGCGAAGTCCCAGCGGCCGCGGATGAGGTAGTGGGCGCTCTGGAGGGCGAGGCGGGCGGTGTCTTCGATCTGGCTGCGGACGTCGGTGACGAGGCCACCGAGGGTGGTGGGTTCGCTCATGACCAGCCTCTCATCGCAGCACCGCAGTGATGAGGTAGTCGAAGAGGAAGATGCCCACCGCCGAGAGCACGACGCCGTTGTTGACGGCGCGGCCGACGCCGGGGGCGCCGCCGCGGACGTCGAGGCCGAAGGCGCAGCTCACGACGCCGATGACGAGGCCGAAGGCGCCGGCTTTGACGAGGCCGTTGAGGAAGTCGACGAGGCGGACGTACTCGGTGAAGGAGTTCCAGAAGACATAGGGGTCGACGCCGACCATGGCATAGGCGGTGATCATGCCACCGGCGAGCGCGAAGACGTCGCCGATGACATTGAGGAGGGTCATCATGAGCACCATCGCGAAGATGCGGGGCAACACGAGGTACTCGATGGGTTCGATGGCGAGGATGCGGAGCGCGTCGATCTGTTCGGTGACCTGCATGGTGCCGAGCTCGGCGGTGTTGTGGGCGCCGACGCGGCCGGAGAACATCAGGCCGACGAGGAGGGGGCCGAGCTCGCGGAAGGTGACGAAGCCGAAGCCCCAGCCGACGGCTTCGTAGGCGCGGTACTTGATGACATAGGTGCTGACCTGGATGGCGGCGATGCCACCGGCGAAGAAGGCGGTGATGATGACGATGGGGAGCGACCGCACGCCGACGCGGTGGAGGTTGCGCCAGGTCTCGCGGTCGTCGAGGCGGAGGCGGAGCGCGGCGCGGAGGGTGGCGGCGCAGAAGAGGACGAGCGCGCCGAGGGTGCGGCAGAGGTCGACGACGGCGCCGCCGAGGCGGGCGAGGGCGGCGGTCATGGCAGGGGCTCGGCGGCGTGGCCGGTCATGAAGGCATGGACGGCGGGGTGCTGCATGGCTTCGGCGGTGGGTCCGGCGTGGATGAGGCGGCCGTGGTCGAGGAGCGCGAGGTGGTCGCAGATGGGTTCGAGGGAGGTGGTCTCGTGGCTGACGATGATGGCGGTGGCGGCGTTCTGGGCCTGGAGGTCCTTGAGGAGCCGGAAGATGCGGTTGGTGGTGACGGGGTCGAGGCCGGCGGTGGGGTCGTCGCAGAGCATGATGGGGGGGTCGTGTACGGTGGCGCGGGCGAGGCAGACGCGCTTCTTCATGCCGCCGCTGAGCTCGCGGGGGTAGAGGGGGCCGATGTGGGGGAGGTGGACCTGCGCGAGGCGGGTGGCGACGCGGGTGGTGATCTCGGCGGGGGGGCGGGCCATCTGGGCGAGGGGGAAGCCGATGTTGTCGGCGACGGTGAGGTGGTCGAAGAGGGCGTAGTTCTGGAAGACCATGCCGATGCGTTCGCGCAGGGTCATGAGGCGGCGTTCGTCGAGGGCGCTGACTTCGGTGTCGCCGAGCCAGACGTGGCCGGTGTCGGGTTTGATGAGGCCGCAGAGGAGCTTGAGGACGAGGCTCTTGCCGGCGCCGCCGGCGCCGACGAGGCCGAGGGTGCCGCCTGGGGGGAGGGTGAGGCTGACGTCGTCGAGGACGAGCGCGGGGCCGTAGCGTTTGCTGACGTGGTCGAGGCGGATCACGGGGTGAGGTCGGTGAGGGTGTGAGGGTCGGGGCCGGGGAGCGGGGCGCCGGCGAGGGCGGCGCGGGCGGCTTGGGCGTGGCGGCTGTGGGGGTGGTCGCGGAGGAGGCGGTCGAGCGCGGCGCGGGCGGCGTCGGGGTGGCCGGCGGCGGCGTGGGCGAGCGCGAGGGTGTAGCGGGCGTCGTCGGCGGTGCGGGCGTCGGGGAAGGCTTCGAGGGCGGCGGTGAGGCGCTCGATGGCTTCGGCGGGGTCGCGTTTGCCGTGCAGGGCGACGCGGCCGGCGGCGAGGGCGGCGTCGTCGGCGCGGATGGCGCGGGCGGAGCCGATGGGGGGGAAGAGGCCGCGGTCGGGGTGGGTGTCGGCGAGGCTCTGGAAGGCGCGGATGGCGTGGTCGTAGGCGCCCTGGCGGGTGTAGATCGCGCCGAGGAGCCAGAGGGCGTCGTGGGTGGCGACGGCGCAGCAGTGGCGGCGGGTGAGCTTGCGGAGGGTGGCGCGGGCGGCGGGGAGGTCGCCGAGGCGGCGGAGCTCGAGCCAGGCCTTGAACCAGAGCGCGGGGGCGCCGATGGCGTCGGGGTGGGCGGCGGCGAGCGCGGCGAGGGCGTCGGCTTCGGGGGCGGCCTCGGCGGGGGTGGCGGTGGTGGCGAGCTGTTCGAGGGCGAGCTCGGCGGCGGCGGTGGCGGGCCAGCGTTCGGCGACGGCGAGGGTGGCGCGGCGGCGGGTGGCGCGGTCGTCGTGGAGCGCGGCGCGGTCGAGCGCGGCGAGGGCTTCGCGGGAGGGGTCGTCGTGCACGGATTCGAAGAGCGCGATGGCTTCGTCGCGGCGGCCCTGGCGGGCGCGGAGCTGGCCCTGGCGGTGGCGGGCGAGCGCGCGGAGCTCGGCGTCGGCGCGGGGGTCGCGGGCGAGGGCGGCGAAGAGCTCGAAGGCGCGGTCGCGGTCGCCGGTGTCGGCGGCGCGCTCGGCGTCGAGGTAGCGGCGGTCGAGCGCCTGGCGGGTGGCGATCTGCTCGGCGCTCGGGCCGCAGGCGGTGAGCGTGAGCGCGGCGACGAGGAGGGGGCGGATCAACCGAGCACGGCTCCGAGGGCGTTGATGGCGCGGTCGAGCATGTCGTCGTCGACGTCGCGGTGGAGCACGGCGCGGATCCGGTCGGGGCCGAAGGGGAGGAGGAGGACGTCGTCGGAGACCTGGGCGCAGATCTCGCCGGGGCGGTGGCGGGCGAGGCCGAAGATGACGATGTTGGTCTCGACGCTGGCGGGGTCGAGCTTGACGCCGGGCATCTCGGCGAGGGCGTGGGCGAGGCGCTGCGCGCGGTCGTGGTCGGCGGCGAGCTGCGGGATGTCGTCGAGCGCGACGAGGCCGGCGGCGGCGAGCACGCCGACCTGGCGCATGCCGCCGCCGAGCATCTTGCGGTAGCGGCGGGCGCGGCCGATGAAGTCGCGGGGGCCGCAGAGGAGCGAGCCGACGGGGGCGCCGAGGCCTTTGCTGAGGCAGAAGCTGATGCTGTCGGCGTTGCGCGCCCAGGCGTCGACGGGCTGGCCGCAGGCGGTGGCGGCGTTGAAGATGCGGGCGCCGTCGATGTGGAGGCGGATCGCGCGGGCGCGGGTGACGGCGGCGAGGGCGGCGAAGCGGGCGGGGTGCATGACGATCCCGCCGCCGCGGTTGTGGGTGTTCTCGACCATGACGAGGGTGGTCGGGGGGACGTGCAGGCCGGCGTCGATGGTCTGGATGGCCTGCTCGAGCTCGCCGGGCCAGAAGTGGCCGCCCTTGCCGACGACGCTGAACTGCACGCCGGCGAGCGCGCCGCCGCCGCCGCCTTCATAGAGGCGGCTGTGGGCGCCTTCGCCGACGATGACGTCGTCGCCGGGGCGGCACCAGCTCATCATCGCGAGGAGGTTGCCCATGGTGCCGGATGGCACGAAGAGCGCGGCTTCGTGGCCGACGAGGGCGGCGGCGCGGACCTGCAGGGCGTGTACGGTGGGGTCGTCGTCGAAGACGTCGTCGCCGACCGCGGCCTCGGCCATGGCGCGGCGCATGGCGGGCGTCGGGCGGGTGACGGTGTCGGAGCGGAGGTCGACGGGGGCGAGCGCTGCGCGCGCGGTGGTCTTCACGGGCGGCCTCGGTCAGAGGGAGAGGGTGACGGCGAGCTCGGGGAAGAAGCCGTCGCAGTCGTCTTCGTCGGGGAGCTGGCAGTCGAGGCGGCGCTCGTAGCCGAGCCCGAGCCCGACGAAGGTGCGGCCGCCGACGGGGAGGAAGACGCCGGCGCGGCCGCCCACGAAGTCGGCGTCGACATAGGCGTCGTCGTGCACGAACTGGCGGCGGTAGAAGGCGCCGACGTAGGGCAGCACGGCGTCGAGGCCGAGGAAGACGTAGCGGGCGCCGGGGGAGAGCTGGGTGTAGGCGGGGTCGCCGAACCAGTGGAAGACCTGCGCCTCGATCTCGAGCCCGTCGACGAGGCAGTAGGCGGCGCCGATGCCGGCGCCGAACCCGGTGGAGTCGCCGCCGATGGCGAGGCTGGGGCGGAAGCTGCCCTGGCGGAAGGGCGCGGCGTGGGCGAGCGCGGGGAGGGCGAGCGCGAGGAGGAGCGGCAGGGTGCGGTTCATGGCGGTGGCTCCGTTCGGGCGGGGCGCACGATAGCACGGGTCGGTTGACAGCGGTACGGCAGCCGGTAGGGTGTGCGGCCGCAACAGCCGGAGCGATCCTCGGTGCAGGCCATTCGCAAGCGATTCAACGCGAACCTCAAGCGGGTGCTCTCGCTGGTCCATCTCTATCGGATGCTGATTCGTCTCCGCGTCGGGTGGGAGAAGAAGGACGGGCCGGCGGTGGTGCATGGCGACCTGTTGCGTGCGGCGGTGGTGCTGCTCCACGCCGCGCTCGAAGACCTGCTGCGGAGCATCGAGGAGCGCCTGTTGCCAGAGGCCGGCGAGGCCGAGCTCAACGAGATCCCCATCCCCCTCGTCCGGCGGTCACAAGGCCACCAGCGGCGAGAGAAGATCCAGCTCGGCGAGCTCTCTCTCGGTACCGGGGGCGCTCGACGGTCGACGAGGTCATCCAGCAGGCGATCGAAGAGCACCTGGACCCAGACCTACAACAACATCGAAGACATCGTCCGCTGCCTCAAGCGCGTAGGGCTCCGCGTCGAGCGGCAGGCCGACAACAGAAGACGCTGCTGAGAGCGATGATGCAGCGTCGTCACCAGATCGCTCATCGCGCGGATCGCGACCATCAGCGGGGGGTCGGCATCATCCCCGTTCGATCGCTGGAGCCCAGCAAGCCGTCGAAGATGGCACGGTGCGCTCGACGGCTTCGGTGCCGCGCGTGCTGAGCGCCTTGGACGAGAACGGATGAGATGATGCGCGCAGAGCGAGATCGCTCTCGGAGAGAAGGCGGATGCTCGCTCGCGGCGCTCCCGGCGCCGAGGTTCGATTCGACCGCTCGGTTTTTCGTCGACCTACGTGATCGTCACTGCGGTTCAGTTCGCCGGCTTGGACGAGGCACAGCAACAAGCCATCGTCTGGGGCGTCGCGATGGACACCCTCGGGGACGATCTGGCCTCCGACATCGACTTCATCTTCACCTACACCCCCGACGAGCGGGTGCCGGCGGCACGCTGATGTGCGCCTCGGCCGGCGAAAGAACTCCATGATCCGACTGACCGACGTGCAGAAGAGCTACCCCGGCACCGCCGCGAGCGAGTACGCGCTGCGGGGGGTGTCGCTGACCATCGACGAGGGCGAGCTCGTCGCCATCGTCGGGACCTCCGGCTCGGGCAAGACGACGCTGCTCAACATCATCGGCGGGCTCGACCGGGCGTACACCGGCCGGGTCGAGGTGCTCGGGCACGACCTCGCCGCGCTCTCCGACGCGGCGCTCTCCGATGTGCGCAACCGCGAGATCGGCTTCATCTTCCAGCACTTCAGCCTGCTCGACCACCTCGACGCGGTCGAGAACGTGCTGCTCCCGGCGCGCTTCTCCCGCGGCAAGCCGCCGGTCGATGATCCGCGGGCGCGCGCGGTGGAGGCGCTGCGTTCGCTCGGGCTGGGGGAGAAGCTGCACGAGCGGCCGACGAACCTGAGCGGCGGGCAGAAGCAGCGGGTCGCGATCGCGCGGGCGCTGCTGTTCAAGCCGCGGCTGCTCTTGTGCGACGAGCCGACCGGCAGCCTCGACACCGTCACCGGCGAGCAGATCATCCGCACGTTCCAGCGGCTCAACGAAGAGGGCTACACGGTGGTGATCATCACCCACGAGTCGCGGGTGAGCGACGCGTGCCGGCGCATCGTGCGCATCGAGGACGGGCGCATCGTCGACGACGGGCGCGACGGGAGGGGCGCGTGAAGCTCGACGGCCTGTGGGCGCTCGTGCGGCAGAACATCGGCCGCTCGAAGAAGAACTTCGTGATGAGCGGGATCGGGATCGTGGTCGGGATCTCGACCTTCGTCTTCTTCGTGGGGCTCGGCGAGGGCATCCGCGATGTGGTGCTCGGCGAGATCTTCCTCGTCGATCAGGTCGAGGTGGTGCCGCGCAGCTTCGACACCGGGCTCGGCTTCGGCGGGACGGGGCGGGTGCTCGACGACGCGGCGGTCGCCGATCTGGCGGCGATCGAGGGGGTCGAGGCGGTCTACCCCAAGATGAAGTTCACCTTCCCGGCGAGCGGGGTGGGCGGCAAGGCGCTCTTCGGGCGCGACCTGCGCGCCGAGATCATCGCCGATGGCATCGAGCCGTCGCTCGTCGCGGCCGAGCTGAAGGACGCGAGCGCGTTCCGGGATCTCGCGGCCGAGCGGGCGTGCGCCGACGCCGGGGGCTGCCTCGCCGGCGAGCTGTGCCAGGGCGGCGAGTGTGTCGGGCAGCCGTGCGACTACGACGACCGCACCTACCTCGACGTCTGCCCCGGTGACAGCTACTGCGTCGAAGACACCGGCGCCTGCGAGCAGCCGATCCCGTTCCTCGTCAGCAACCAGCTCCTCGAGCTCTACAACGGCAGCCTCGCGACCGCGCTCGCCGGGTCGAGCACCAAGATGCCCAAGCTCAACCCGTCGATGGTCGAGGGCTTCCAGATCAACCTCACCCTCGGCCGCTCGTTCCTCGGCGCGGCGCGCAACGCGCGGCCGATCACGCGGCGGGTGAAGCTCGTGGGCTTCAGCGACAAGGCGATCACGGTCGGGGTGACGCTGCCGCTGCCCTACGTCAAGCGCTTCAACGAGAAGCTCGCCGGGGTCGAGGCGGCGTCCGCCTATCACTCGGTCGTGATGCGGGTCGATGATCAGACGCGGGTGCCGGAGGTCGTCGGCGCGGTGCGGGGCATGGGCTTCGAGCTCGCCGAGAGCACCGAGTCGGCGGAGCAGGCGGCGCGCATCATCCTGACGGTGCAGAGCGTGTTCGCGCTGATCGCCTTCATCATCGTGGGGATCGCGGCGGTGAACATCAGCCAGATGTTCTACACGCTGATCTACCAGCGGCGGCGTGAGATCGGGGTGCTGCGCGCGGTGGGGGCGAGCCGGGGCGACGTGCGGCGGTTGATCCTGGCCGAGGCGGGGCTGCTCGGGCTGGTCGGGGGCGCGATCGGGGCGCTGGCCGGCTTCGGGGCGGCGCTGGGGGCCGACGCGATCGCGGCGCGGCTGCCGGAGTTCCCGTTCAAGCCGGAGACCTTCTTCGCGTTCCCGTGGTGGCTGTGGGCGGCGGCGGTCGCGGTGGCGGTGGTGTTCTGTCTGTTCGGGGCGTTCTTCCCGGCGAACGCGGCGGCGCGGCAGGAGCCGGCGGCGGCGCTGACGCAGTGACGCGGTGATGGGGCGCCGGGTCACCGGCGAGGTGACGCGCGCGGCGGGCTCGGGGTAGAGTGGCGCGTCCTCCCGACCGCCGAGACTCGCCGATGTACCTCGCCGCCTGCGTCCAGCTCCGCTGCACCACCGATGTCGAGCACAACCTCGACACCGCCGAGAAGCTCGTCCGCCGCGCCGCCCGCCTCGGGGCCGCGTTCGTCGCGACGCCCGAGAACACCGCCTACCTCGGGCCGCAGTTCCACAAGGTCGAGCGCGCCGAAGGGCTCGAAGGGCCGACCGCGACCCGCTTCGCGAAGCTCGCCGACGAGCTCGGCGTGCACCTGCTGCTCGGCAGCTTCGCCGAGCGGCGCATCCTCGCCGGGGGCGAGATCGACCGGGCGCGCTGCTACAACACCAGCGTGCTCTTCGGGCCCGATGGCGGGCGGATCGCGGTCTATCGCAAGATCCACCTCTTCGACGTCGACGTGCCGGGCGGCCTGACCATCCGCGAGAGCGACACGATCGTGGCCGGCGACGAGGTGGTGGTCGCCGAGACCACGCTCGGGCGGATCGGGATGAGCGTCTGTTACGACCTGCGCTTCCCCGAGCTGTACCGGGCGATGGTCGACCGAGGCGTCGATCTGATCTGCGTGCCGTCGGCGTTCACGCTGACGACGGGCAAGGATCACTGGCATCCGCTGCTGCGGGCGCGGGCGATCGAGACGCAGTGCCACGTCGTCGCGCCGGCGCAGTGGGGGGCGCACGACGCGGAGGGCAAGCGGCAGAGTTATGGGCACTCGGTGATCATCGACCCGTGGGGGGTGGTGCTCGCCGACAAGGGGCACGGCGAGGGGCTCTGCCTCGCCGAGATCGACCTCGAGCGCAACGCGGCGGTGCGTCGCGCCATCCCCGTGCGTGACCATCGCCGCCTGTGAGGGTGTTGGGCCGATTGATGCGCCCCGCGGCGCATTGGGTTAGCCTGCCCGGGATCTGAGCTCGGAGGACGCGAGGGTGTCGGTCTCTACATCCGACCAGGAAGATCCGCTGATCGGCCGCGCGCTCGGCGGGCGGTACGTGATCGAGGCGCCGCTCGCGAAGGGCACCTTCGGGGTCGTCTATCGGGCGCGCGCCGGCAAGGACGCGGTCGCGGTCAAGGTGCTGCGGCCGCAGCACAACGACGCGGAGAGCACCGAGGCGAGCCGGGCGCGCTTCATGCGCGAGGCCCGGATCATGGCCTCGATGGACACGCCCTACGCGGTGCGGCTCTACGACTGCGGTGAGGAGCCCGACGGGATCGTCTTCATCGTGCAGGAGCTCGTGCACGGGCGCTCGCTCGAAGACCTGCTCGCGTCCGAGGGCGCGCTCTCGGTCGGGCGCGCGGTCGAGGTGACGACGCAGGTGCTGCAAGCGCTGCAGGACGCGCACGGGCGCGGCATCGTGCACCGCGACATCAACCCGAGCAACGTGATGATGGTGCTCGGCCCCGATGGGCGCGAGACCGTTCGGGTCCTCGACTTCGGCATCGCGCGGGTGATGCAGGAGGACGCGCAGGGCCATCGCATCACGCGGGCGGGGTTGACGCTCGGGACGCCGACCTACATGTCGCCGGAGCAGATCGAGCAGGCCGAGATCGGGCCGGCGGCCGACATCTACGCGGTCGGGGTGATGCTCTACCGGCTGATCGAGGGGCGGCTGCCGTTCACCGGCAAGAGCGCGATCGCGATCATGCAGCAGCACCTCGAGAGCCCGCCGCCGCGCGCCGAGAACGCGCCGCCGGGGTTGCAGGTGGTGATCGCGCGCGCGCTCGCCAAGCGGCCGGGTGATCGCTTCCCCCACGCGGGCGCGATGCGGGCGGCGATCGCGCCGTACGCCGGCGCGCAGTCGGCGCCGGTGATCCGGCGGCCGGGCGGGGACGACACGCCGGTGTTCTCGACGGCGATCATCTCGAGCGGGGCGGTCGCCGAGCCCGATCCCGAGGTGCG
This sequence comes from Myxococcales bacterium, assembly GCA_020633515.1. The sequence goes on along the minus strand of JACKDM010000022.1, from coordinate 33,191 downwards.
CGAGGAGCGGCGGACGAACTGGCTGCTGTTCGTGGCGGCGGGGGTGCTGCTCGCGGGCTCGGTGGGGGCGCTGTTCGCGCTGTTCGGCCGCTCGACGCCCGAGCCGCGGGCGCCAGTGGTGACGGCGCCGGCGACGCCGCCGGTGGAGCTGCGCGTGGGCTGGAGCGGGCCGCGGGGCGTGCTCGATCCGTACGGGCCGCCGGAGACGGCGGCGGCGCTCGCGCTGGAGCTGGCGATCGAGCCGCTGCTGCGCCTCGACGCTTCGGGCGCGCCGGTCGCGGCCGCGGTCGGGCAGTGGTCGGTGGGCGAGGACGCGGCGACGGTCGAGGTGACGCTGACCGAGGGGGTGCGCTTTCACCCGCACCCGTGCGTCGGCGAGGCGGGGCGGCCGGCGACGGTGGCCGATCTGGTGTGGTCGCTGCGCTACGCGCGGCTGCGCGGGCAGTTCGCGGCGCTGGCCGACGTGCAGGCGACGGCGACGGGCGCGCGGCTGGTCTACGCCGGCCCCCTCCCCCACCCCACGGCGCCGCTCGCGGCGGTGCGGCTGCTGCCGGCCGGGATCGACGAGTGCGACGACCCGCGCCGCTTCGCGCGGCCGGCGGGCTCGGGGCCGTACCGCTTCGAAGGGCCGCCCGGCGAGGGGCCGCTGCGGCTGCTGCGGGCGCACGATCCGCGCTTCGCGGCGCTGCGGGGCGCGCACGCGCTGGTGATCGATCCGCTCGGGGGGGCGGGCGACGACGCGGCGTTGATCGGCGGGGTGCAGGGCGGGCGCCATGATCTGGTGCGGCTGCCGGCCGACACGGCGCTGGTGGCCGATCCGCGCGCGGAGACGCTGGCGCTGCGGACGCCGGTGGACGCGGTGACGGTCGCGGCGGTGCCGGTGGGGCCGGCGCTGGTCGGGCGGGGCTTGCAGTTCATCGGGGTCGGGCCGCAGTCGTCGCTGCCGGTGCGGCGCGCGATCTCGGCGGCGCTCGATCGCGAGGCGCTGGCGAAGGCGGGCGGCGGCGGGTGGACGGCGAGCGGGCGGCTGCTGCCGGCGGGGGTGCTCGGTCACGATCCGGCGGTGGTGGCGCTCGCGGCCGACGACGCGGCGGCGCGGGCGGGGCTCGCGGGGGCGACGGGCGCGCCGCTGGTGCTCGGCACGACCGCGGGCGACGAGGCGCTGGCGTCGGCGATCGCCGCTCGACTGAGCGCGGCGGGGCTGCAGACGGTGCTCAACATCGTGAGCGCCGAGCAGGGCGCGAGCGCGCTCGACGAGGGGCAGCTCGACGCGCTGATCGTCGAGACGCGGGCGCCGCTGGTGGGGGACGATCCGCTCGCCGAGGTGCAGCAGTGGGTCGAGCGCGCGCGGCGGGGGCTCGGCGCTGCCGACGACATCCTCGCGGCGCGGGTCGAGGCGGCCGGGCGCACGCTCGATCGGGCGGCGCGGGCGAAGCTGTACGGCGAGGCCGAGGCGCGCATGTTGACGCAGCTCCCGTGGCTGCCGCTGGCGCACTTGCCGGCGGGGCGGGCACAAGCGGTGCTGCTGCTCGGGCCGCGGGCGGCGGGGCTCGCGACGGCGGGGGTGGGGCCGGTCGATCTGGCGGCGGCGCTCGCCGACCATCCGGCGCCGGGGCGCTGATCGCGGCCGCTGATGCGGCCGGGCGTCGATCGTCCTTCCAAAAAGGTCAACGAGACCTTTATAGTGTGCGCCGGCTCGCAACCCTGGTCGGAGGTCTCCAAAGTGAAGACTCGACTGCTCGTCATCGACCCCCAGAACGACTTCTGCGACCCCGAGAGCGGCGCGCTCTACGTGCCCGGCGCCGACGCCGACATGGATCGCCTCGCCGGCTGGATCGACCGCCACGGCGAGGCGCTCGACGCCATCCACGTCACCCTCGACAGCCACCACCCCGTCGACATCGCCCACCCCGGCTTCTGGCGCGACGCGAAGGGCGCGCCGCCGGCGCCGTTCACGACGATCACCGCCGCGGCGGTGCGCGCGGGTGAGTGGCACACCGCCGATCCGGCCGGCGCCGAGCGGGCGCTCCGCTACCTCGACGCGCTCGAGGCCGGCGGTCGCTATCCGCACACGATCTGGCCGCCGCACTGCCTCATCGGGAGCCCGGGGCACAACGTCTGGCCGGCGCTGTTCGCGGCGCTGCGGCGCTGGGAGGAGGCGCGCGGGCGGGTGGTCGACTATGTGCTCAAGGGGCAGAACATCTGGACCGAGCACTTCTCGGCGGTGACGGCCGAGGTGCCCGATCCCGAGGACGCGGCGACGGCGCAGAACCGGGCGCTGGTCGCGGCGCTGGCGCAGGCCGATCGGGTGGTGGTCGCGGGCGAGGCGGGCTCGCACTGCGTGGCGCATACCGTGCGCGATCTGGCCGACGCGCTCGAGGCGGTGGTGCCCGACGCGCGGCCGGCGGCGCGGCTGTGTCTGCTGACCGACGCGGTGAGCCCGGTGACGGGCTTCGAGGCGCATCAGGCGAAGTTCATCGCCGAGCTGGGCGCGCGGGGGATGCAGACCACGACGACCGGCTCACTCGACTGAAAACCCTTCGGGCACGGGCGCTTCGACGGCGAGTTCGCGGCCGTCGAGGGTGAGCGCGAGCGCGTGCGCGTGCAAGAGCAGCCGCTCGGGGTCGCCGGGGCGCCAGCCGGGGCCATAGAGGTCGTCGCCGACGATGGGGCAGCCGGCGTGGGCGAGGTGCACGCGGAGCTGGTGGGTGCGGCCGGTGAGCGGGCGGGCGTCGACGGCGGCGCGGGCGGGGCCGCGGGCGACGACGGTGAAGCGGCTCTCGCTCTGGACGCCGTCGTCGCCGAGCGCAAACAGCGAGTGCTGCGGGTGGGCGACGCGACGCAGGCGGCCGGTGACGGTGAAGGCGGCGGGCGGCTGGCCCTCGACGATCGCGCGGTAGGACTTGTCGACGGCGCGCTCGCGAAACCGGGCGTGGAGGCGGCCGGCGGTGGCGCCGTCGCGGGCGAAGAGCACGACGCCGCTGGTCTGCCGGTCGAGGCGGTGCACCGCGCGCGCCGCGGGGTCGCCGACGAGCGCCTGCACCGCGGCTTCGAGCGAGAACCGGGCGCTGGCGCGGGTGCCTTGCGTGGGCCACCACGCGGGCTTGTCGACGGCGATGACCGCGCCCTGCTCGGCGAGCACGACCGGCGGCGGCGGGGTCGCGGGCGGCGCGGCGAAGGCGTAGAGCGCGACCTCACCCGCGACCGCCTCACCGGGGGTCGGGCGGCGGCGCGCGATCCAGAGCCCGCCGTGCCAGAGCACGGCCTCCCAGGCGGCGGCGTCGAGCCCAGCGCGCGCGCGGGCGTCGGCGGCGAAGGCGGCCCATTCGAGCGGCGGCGTGGTCCAGCGCCAGACCTGCACCGGCGGGTCGAAGCGCGCGGCGGCCGGCGGGCGGGTGTTCATCGGGAGGTGAAGCGGTAGAGCGTCGCCGGGCGCTTGCCGGTGGGGCGCTGGCCGACCGGGGCGACGAGGCCGTCTTCTTCGAGGCGGCGGAAGCGGCGGCGGAAGTTGGCGGCGTCCTGCGGCTCGGCGCGGATGGCGTCGTGCACGGCGTGCAGCTCGGCGACGGTGAAGGTGGCGGGGACGAGGTCGAAGGCGATGGGGCTGTAATCGAGCTTGCCGCGGAGGCGGGCGAGCGCGGTGTCGACGATGCGGTCGTGGTCGAACGCGAGCGGCGGGCGGGCGGTGACGGGGTGCCAGGCGGCCTCGGCGGCGTCGCCGCCGGCGGTGGGCGCGAGCTCGGGGCGGACGAGCGCGTACCACGCGACCGAGATGACGCGCATCCGCGGGTCGCGGCCGGCGGCGCCGAAGGTGTAGAGCTGTTCGAGCCGGACGTCGCCGGGCGAGAGGCCGGTCTCTTCGGCGAGCTCACGCGCGGCGGCGGCGTCGAGGTCCTCGCCCTGGTCGACGACCCCGTCGCCGACGCGCACGAAGCCGCCGGGCAGCGCCCAGGTCTCGGCGAAGGGGGGCTCGCGGCGGCGCACGAGGAGGAGGTGGAGGGCGCCGTCGCGCACGGTGAAGACGACGAGGTCGACGGTGACGGCGGGGCGCGGCCAGCGGTCGACCTCGGCTTGATAGCGGGTGATGAAGTCGGCGTCGTCGGGCAGGCTCATGGCCGCGCACTATACCCGCTTCACTCGCGCGGCGGGCGGGGTCGCGGTACAACCGGGGCCGAGGGGGTGCCATGGCCGATTACGAAGACCTGCTCTACGACAACCACCCGTTTGCGCTCACCCACCCCGACCACCTGCACACCATCGCCGCGCTCTTCGGGCTCGATCCGGCGCCGGTGCAGCGCTGCCGGGTGCTGGAGCTCGGCTGCGGGCTCGGCGGCAACCTCATGCCGCTCGCGGCGCTGTTCCCCGAGAGCGAGTTCGTCGGCGTCGATCGATCGCAGGCGCAGATCGCGGTCGCGCGGGCCGACGCGGCGGCGCTCGGGCTCGGCAACATCCGCCTGCACGCGATGGACATCCTCGACGTGACGCCGGCGTGGGGGAAGTTCGACTACATCATCTGCCACGGGGTCTTCTCGTGGGTGCCGGCCGAGGTGCAGGAGCGGATCCTCGGGATCTGCCGGGTTCACCTCGCGCCGCATGGCATCGCCTACATCAGCTACAACACCTGGCCGGGCTGGCATGTGCGGGGCATGATCCGGTCGATGCTGCGGCGGCACGTCACCGCGATCGATCCGGCGGAGCGGGTGCGGCAGGCGCGGGCGCTGTTGTCGACGATCGTGGAGTACGCGCCGGCCGATCGCAGCCTCTCGGCGCGCTGGCTGCGCAAGGAGGTGGAGGTGATCGGGCAGTTGTCGGACGCCTACGTGCTCTACGAGCACCTCGTCGACGTCAACAGCCCGATGTGGTTCTCGGAGTTCGCCGAGCAGGCGGCGCGCTCGGGCTTGCAGTACGTGGGCGATGCGGAGTTCGACTCGATGTTCGCCGACAAGCTCGGCCCCGGCGCGAGCGACCGGCTCGCGACGATGGCGCAGGGGCTCGTCGAGACCGAGCAGTACCTCGACTACCTCAACGTGCGCTTCTTCCGGCGCTCGCTGCTGTGTCACTGCGAGGTGAAGCTCGACCGGGCGCTGACCGCCGCGCGGCTCTTCGGGCGGCAGGTGGCGAGCCGGCTGCGGCTGCGCGACGACGACACCTTCGAGAGCCCCGAGGGCATGGTGATCGACACGCAGGACGAGCTGGTCAAGGCGGCGCTCAAGGTGCTGACCGAGTATCCGCAGGGCATCAAGTTCGAGACGCTGTGCCACTACGCGGCGCTGGTGGTGGGGCGGCCGCCGCAGAAGGAGGATCGGGTCGAGCTCGGCGGGCCGCTGCTGGAGCTGTTCGCGACCGGCGCGCTGCGGATCGGGACCTGGGCGCGGCCCTGGGTGCCGATCCCGCCGGATCGGCCGGTGGCGCCGTTCTTCGCGCGCCATCAGGCGCGGCAGGGGCCGGGCTGCACCAACCTGCTGCATCAGGGGCTCGGGCTCGACGCGGTCGATCGGGCGCTGATCGCGCGGCTCGACGGGCGCGATCGGGCGGCGCTGGTGGCGGCGATGCAGGCGGATCTGGCGCAGGGGCTCTATGAGGTGACGGTCGACGACGCGCCGTTGACCGATCCGGAGATGATCGGGGAGCTCGTCGACAAGAAGCTCGCGAAGCTGGCGCAGCGGGCGCTGATCCTGGCGCCGGACGCGCGGGAGAGCGCGCGGCTCGGGGCGGGGCCGGCGGGCGAGGGCGCTACCTGAGCAGGTCGTCGACGAGGCGGAGCAGGTCGGGGAGGCCGCGCCAGCGCTCGCGGATCTGCAGGAGCTGCTCGCGGTGCTGGCGGAGGCTCGAGAGCGGCGCCTGACTGCACGCCATCGCGAAGCGGTGGTCGGCGCGGTAGGCGCGGAAGCGGGCGTCGAGGAAGCGGGCGAGGGCTTGGGGATCACCCGGCGGGAGGCGGGCTTCGACGCGGCGGACGAGCCCGCTCGCCTCGGCGTCGTCGGCGGCGGCGGCGCGGAGGCGACCGCTGAGGGTCGCGGTCTGCTCGTGGGCCCAGCGCACGGCGCCGTCGAGGTAGGCGCGGTACTGCGGGTCGGCGTCGAGCGCGGCGGGGGCGTCGGCGGCGACGAGGCAGATCGCGTCGTGGAACCGGGTGACGAGGTCGTCGATGGCGCGCAGCGCCTCCGCGCGGCGGGCGACGAGCTCCTCGTCCTGGGCGACGAGGCGGGGCAACAGCTCGCGGAGGCGGGAGATCCCGGCCGGGAGCTCGTCGCCCTCGAACGGGTCGCGCAGGGTGAGCCGGGCGATGTGCGGCTGTGACTCGGTGCGTTCGAGCGCGTCGAGGAGGTGGGCGAGGCGGTCGAAGGCGCGGGCGGCCATGGCCTCTTCGAGCGCGGCGACGATCGGCTCGGCGCGGCGCCAGCGTTCGAGGGTCTGGCGGGCGAGGTCGCCGTCGACGAGGCCGTCCTGTTCGAGCGCGCACGCCTCGTGGAGCGCGTCGGCGCGCAGCTCCTCGACGGCCTGACGCACGAGCGCGTCGCGGCGGCGCTCGGCCTCGCGGCGGCGGATGCGGGTGGTGCGGTGCTGGCGGACGCGGCGGCGGCAGCGTTCGAGCTGCGGGTCGTCGTCGGCGAGGAAGCGCACGAGGTGGTCGAGGCGGCGCTCGACGGCGTGCATCTGCTCGACGGTGAGGATCTCGAGGTCGGTGTTGCTCTCGAGGTGCTCCAGATCGGCGCGCACGGTGCGCAGCAGGTCGCGTTCGAGCTCGACGCGGCGGCGGCGGAGGCGCTCGTCGGTGAAGCCGTCGTCTTCGATGAGGGCTTCGAGGGTCTGGTGGTGCTCGACGATCGCGCCGGGGAGCGGCTCGGCGTCGAGCGCGGCGCCGAGCTGGTCGATCGCGCGGATCATCGCCTCGTCGAGCTCGCCGCGCAGGCCGCGGAGCACGACGCGGGCGCGCGGGTGGGCGGCGACGAGCTGCGCGTGGGCGCGGTGGGCCTCGCGCAGCCCGCCGACCGCCTCACGCGCGCCGAGCTGGCTGGCGGCGAGGACCTGACGAGCGATGAACTGCGCGCAGTTGAAGACGCGGCCGGCGACGAGGACCTCGTCGGACGAGCGGGCGCCGTAGGCTTCGATGAGCTCGCGGGCCTCGGCGAGCTCGCCGGCGGCGATGGCGTGGGCGAAGTGGCGGCCGAACGCGAGGCGGCGGAGGCGGGCGCGGGCGCGGGCGACGCGCGGGTCTTCGGGGTCGCCCGGCTCGCCGAGGATCGCGTCGGCCGACTCGAAGTCGTGCTGCGCGAGCGCGGCCTCGGCGCGGCAGACGCGCTGCTCGACCTCGACGGCGTGCAGCGTCGTCTCGACCGTGCCCGCCCGGCGCCGGCGGCCGAGCGCGGCGGCGGCCGAGGCGGCGGATTCGAGCGCCCGCAGCGCGTCGTCGATGTGGGCGCGGGTCGCGGCCGGATCGGCGTCGCTGCCCGGCGGGGCGAGGATGTCGTCGTCGGGCCAGCCGGCCGCCTGCCACGCCTCGCGGCCGCGCCGCGCCTCGGCGAGCGCCGCCTCGACCTCGGCCTGCAAGCGCGCGGCGTCGACCCGCAGCGCCTCCTCGCGCAGCGTCTGCCACTCGCCGGCGAGATCGGCGGGCACGGTCAGCTCGCCTTCGAAGAGCCCGAGCGCCTCGCCGAGCCGCCCCGCGCCGCGCGCGTCGCGCAGGATGCCGATCCGGCGACGCACCTCGGCGCGGTCGCGGATCACCCGCTCGAGGTGGCGCACGACGGCCTCGACGTGGCCCTCGAGCGCCGGCGGCGGCTGGTCGGCGAGGCGCGTCGCGAGCATCAGCGCCTTCTCGTGCTCGCCGCGCAGCTCGGCCTCGCGGATCTCGTCGAGCAGGCCGGCGGCGTTCGCGTGCAGCCGATACTGGCGGCAGGCCGGGTTGTCGGGGTGCCGCTCGGCCCAGGCGAGCGCGGCGTCGGGGTCTTGCAGCGCGAGCACGTGCAGGCGGCCCTCGACCTCGTCCTCGCGGATGACGAGGTCGAGATCGTCTTTGAGATCGGTCACATCGGCGCGACGCTGCGGCGGGATGGACTCGTCGAGGCGCTCGATGAGGCGGCGGGCGCGCGCGATCTGGCCGTCGTCGAGGAGCGCGCGCACCCGATCGAGCTCGCGGTCGCAGCGGGCGAGCTCACCGCGCAGGCGGCGGGCGTCGCGCTCGACCTCGGCGGCGCGGGCCTGCAACGCGGCGAGGCTCGGGACATGGGTGGCGACCGGCTCGACCTGCTCGCGCAGCTCGGCGGCGCTGCGCTGCACCCGGTCGAGGTCGGCGTCGCCGATGTAGGGGTCGGCGAAGAGCGCGGCGAGGCCGTCGAGGCGGCGTTCGAGGCGCTGCTCGAGCGCGGCGACGGCCACTTCGAGCGGGCGGCGCACGTCGATCTGGAGCGACTGATGCAACTCGCGCTGGATGGCGAGCTGGCGGATCGCGGCGACGTACTCGCCCTTCTCGATGAGCGCGGTCGCCGCCTCGCAGCGCGCGATCACCTCGTCGCGGCGCCGGATCAGCGCCACGAGGCTCTCGGCGCGGCGCTCGACCTCGCCGCGGCGCGCCGGCGGCAGGTAGTGCCACAGCCGCTCGTGCTCGCGAAGCCGCTCGAGCGCGATGTGGGCGTCGCGCGGGTTCTGCGCGATCTCGTCGGCGTCTTGGAGGAACTCGTCGACCTTGGCGGCGAGCTTCTCGCCGATCTCGTGCTCGATCTCCTCGATGCGGGCCTGCGCGTAGTCCTCTTCGAGCCGGCCGCTCGCCTTGGCCTCGGTGTAGTCGGCGAGGGTCGCGACGAGCACGTCGATGCGGCCGATCGCGATGGCGGTGGCGCGCTGCGACTCCTTCTGGTCGGCGGCCTTGACGAGCCGCTCGACCTCGTCGCGCTCGGCCTTGATGAGCTCGTAGGCGGGGCGCAGGCCGACGTAGCGGTCGAGGCGGCGGAGCAGGTCTTCGTAGAGCTTGAGCGCCTGCTTGAGCCGGCGCGGCGGGTGCGGGGGCGCGGCGAGCTCGCGGGCGCGGTCGAGCTTGAGGCGGCCTTCTTCGGTGGCGTGGCGGTCGTCCCAGGCGCGGGCGAGCACGGCGGTCGCGCGGTCGACGGCGTCGGTGTCGTCGGCCATGCGGCGGACGCGGCCGAGCACGGCGTCGGCCTGTTCGAGCTCGTCGGCCTTGATGCGCACGTCGAACTCGGCGAGCGCCTCGGCGATCCGGCCGCGCTGGCCGGCGCGGACCCGGCGGACGGCGTCGTCGACGGCCGGGCCGGGCATGATGCGGCGGGCGCGCTCGAGCTTGACGAGCAGCGCGGGGAAGTCGTCGGCGGCGAGCAGATCAGTCCACTCGGGGCCGAGCTGGCTGTCGAGGCGGGCGAGCGCCTCGGCGACCTCGATCCGGTCGACGCGCTCGGGGGCGGCGCCGTCGACCTTCGACTCCTGGGTGCGGTCGAGCGCGGTGTCGTCCTCGGTGGGCCGACGCGTCGGGAAGACGGGGGCGAGCGCGCGACCGGGCTGGGGCAGGGTGAGGCGCTGCGGCTTGTCGGGGAACGCCGGCCGCCCGCGGGGGAAGAGCGGGCCGGTCCTGGGTGGCTGCCCGAGCTCGAGCGTGGGCGGCGGACCCTCCCCGAGCGCGCTGGCGGGGAGCGCGAGCGTGCGCTCGCAGGCCGTGCAGCGCGCCTCACCGTCCGCGCCTGCGGGGAGGGGGTTGCCGCACTCTTCGCATCGTCCGTTCATGTGCCCTGTCTCCCGGCGGCGCCCCGGCGCGCCGCAGTTGATCGCTCGGCTACCATGGGATGGGGTCTGGCGTGTGTCGAGGCGGCGCCGCGTCCGGTCGGGGCGGCGGGTCGACGCCCGCGTCCCGCCGCCGGGGGCCGGGCGTGCCCTGGTCCCGCTTCTTGGGCCGTGGCGTGCCCTGATCCCGCTTCCGCGGCCCCGGCCTCGGCCGGTCGACGCCCTTGTCCCGCCGCGGTGACGGACGGCGCGCGTCGCGTGGCCGCGGCCTCTCGGCGTCGACCGGCGCGACGACGTGCGCGTCGAGGCCGGCGTCGACGCTCGGCGCGAGCGGCGGCCCGCCATCACCCGCGGTGGCCCCGGCGCCCTGCGCCGGCGCGGGCGGCGCCTGCATCCCCGTTCCGAGCCGAATCCGCGCCGCGTCGGCCTCGGCGTCGGCGGTCGCCGAGCCCGCCGGGCCGCCGCGGGGCCACAGCCACCACCCCGCGAAGACGAGCCCGGCCACGAAGAGCAGCGCGACCACCGCGCCTCCGCCCCGCCGGGGCGCCGCGACTTCGGGCGCCGCGTCGACCCCGTCGCCGCCCCACTCGGCCGCCGCCCACCCCGGCCCCGCGGCCCCCGCGCCGACGGCGTCGTCAACGCCCGCCCCGCCGAGGCCCGCCCCCCCCGAGCGCCCCCCCCCTCCGCGCGCCGCCCGCGCCCCGGCGCGGCGGCTCACCCGACGCCGCAGCGCCCGCGACAGCCGGCGTCGCCAGCCGCGCCGGCCGCCCGACCGTCGCGTCCCCGCCGCTCGCGCGCGCCCTGTCACCACCGCCGCGTGCGCCCGCTGCTCGCGCGCGCCCCCTGTCACCGCCGCCGCGTGCGCCCGCCGCTCGCGCGCCCCGTCACCACCGCCGCGTGCGCCCTGCTCTCTCGCGCCCCATCCCGCGCCGCGTGCCCCCGCGCCGCGCGCCCGCTCACCGCCGCGTCCCGCCCCTCCCGCTCGCCGCCGCGCTCGCCTCCGCAGTCGCCAGCGGCGCGCCGCCCTGCCCGCCGCCGCCCGCTGCCGCGCCACCCGCGCCGCGAGCGCCGCGCGCGCCGCCGCCGCCTCGGCGCGGATCTGCCCCGCGACCGTGTCGATCTCGGGGAACCGCGCCGTCAGCGCCGGGAACCACGGCACCCGCCGCAGCCGCTCCACCCCCGCCTCGATGTGCTCGGCCGCCTGATCGAACGCCTGCACCCGCTCGGCCTCCAGCGCGCGCAGCGCCTCGGGGTCGAAGCCGTGCATCGTGCCGTCGGGCACCTCGAACGCCGTCGCGTCGCCCAGGTACTTCAGCCCCGTCGCGCAGCGCCACAGCCCCGCCGCCTCATCGGCCAGCGGCGTCAGCTCCTCGACGAGCGTCTCCTGCCCCGCGAACCGCCGCAGCAGCTCGTCGAGCGCCGCGCTCGCCGTCTGCCAGCGCAGGTGCTCGTAGCTCTCGGCCACCCGCCGCAGCTCATCCGCCGCGCCGAGGACCGCGTGCCCCGCGTGCGCCATCCGCTTCAGCCGCAGCAGCTCGACCGCGTCCCCCGGCGGCACGTGGATCTCACGCCCCTCGCCCCGCACCGCCCGCCGCAGCGTCTCGATCGCCTCGGCGTCGCCCCCCAGCAGATCCACCGCCTGCCCGATCAGCTCCCGCGCCCGGAAGACGACCCCCGGATGCCGCGCGTTGGCCGCCAGCTCCGCGAACGCCAGCGCCTCGTCGAGCCGCCCGACCCGCCCCGCCGCCTCGCCCCGCGCCGCGACCAGCCCCTCGACCAGCGACCGCAGCAGCGCCTCCGGCTCCCCGCTCAGCGCCGCCTCGATCCGCCGCAGCCGCCGCCCCAGCTCGGCCACGCTCCACCGCGCCGGCTCGGCCAGCATCTCGGTGAACAGGAGCTGGAACACCCGCAGCGACTCCGACCAGCGCCGCGGCGCCCGCTTGAACGGCCGCGACCAGTCCGGCTCCTCTTCGCGCGCCTCGCCATACAGGTCGAGCAGCAGCCGGTCGAGCACCTCGGCGACCATCGCCGTGTAGGGATCGAACCAGTCGCCCCGCCCCTCCGGCGGCCACGGGCGGTGCACGTTCCAGTCGATCACCATCAGCCGATCGGCCTTCGGCGCCCAGATCACCGAGTCGAGCTTGAGATCGGCGTTGTAGACCCCCGCCTCGATCGCGACCTCGAGCGCCTCCCCGAGCTGGATCGCGACCGAGAGGCACTGCTCGATCGAGAGCACCGTGCGCCCGACGATCTCGGCGAGCGAGCGCCCCGCCGCCCGCTCCATCGCGAAGAGGCAGCGCTCGGCGTCGCGCAGGTACACCGCCGGGAAGTGCGACGCCCGCCCCTCGCGCCCGTGCCGCGCGTCGATCGCCCGCAGCCGATCGAGCACGTCGGCCTCTTCGAGGAACACCGCCGGCGTGATCGCCGCCCGCTCCGGGTCGCGCAGCGCCTTGACGACCCGCTCGGCCCCGCCGCGCGACCGCACGAGGAAGACATCCGCCGTGCGCCCCGCCCCGAGCAGCTCGACGCGCTCGAAGCGGGTGCCCTCCATCTCGATGGCGTCACCCTTCTTCAACGAACTCGACCCGCACGTTGGAGAACACGAACGGCCGCGCCTCTTCGAGCGGGCACCGCTCCTCGCGCACCGCGCAGCGCCCCGCCGCGTCCGGCTTGCCGAGCACCGTCGCGACCACCATCGGCCGCAGCCCCACATAACGCGCCTCGACCCGCGCGAGCGCCTCGCCATCGGCGATCGGGATGTCGCGCACCCCGACGAGCAGCGCCGGCCACGCCGTCTGCGGGCCGAGGCGCCGATCCATCACCGGCGAACCGCCGACCGCGATCGAGAGCGTGCCCCGCGGCGCCGGCCGACGGCGACGCAGCCCGCCGATCAGCGCCGGCCCGCCGAGGAAGCCGAGCCCCACCAGCGCCGCCGCCGCGATCCCCGGCCACCACGCCCCGCCGCCGCCCACGCCCGCGTGCCCCACCTGCACCGTCAGCTCGGCCCCGGTCAGCTCCAGCGCCCGGCTCGCCGGCGCCGAGACCGCGAGCGTGTGGGCGCCCGCCGGCGGCAACGGCAGCCGCGCCTCGGCCGCCTCACCCGCCGGGACCAGCCGCGCCACCGCGCCCGCCAGCCGCGCCTCGACCGGCCCCGCGTCGAGCACGTCCTTCGCCGCCAGCGGCCGCTCATCGGCCCCGGTGAAGGTCGCCGCCACCACGACCTCGCCATCCTCCGCGCGCGCCGAGAGCGTCACCCGCGGCCGCAGCCGCGCCGCCGCCACACAGCTCACCGGCTCCCCGATCGGCCGCCGCGCCTCGCCCTCGACCCACAGCGGCGTCAGCGTATAGGCGCCGACCACCGCCGCCGGGATCTCGACCCGCCCCGGCCCCGCCGGCGCGACCAGCGCGTCGAGCCCCGAGACCGCGAACCGCAGCCGCTCGCCGAGCGCCGGGCTCCAGCCCGGGCCCGGCCCGTCGAAGCGCCACCGCGCCGCGTCACCATCGGCGAGCGCGCACTCGTCGACCACCACCCGCGCCCCGACCCCGACCACCAGCGCCCGGCTCACCCCCTTCGGCAACACCACCGGATGCGCCCCCGCCGGCGGCAGCGTCCACACCGTCGCCGCCACCACCTCGCTCCCCCCCTCGACCAGCGGCCGCCCCGCCCCGAGCGCCGCGCTCGTCGGCGCCGCCGCGCCGGGCACGATCACGGTCAGGTGCCGGGTCGCGAGCGGCACCGTCAGCGTCGCGTCCGCGGTCGTGATCCACACGCCGCTCCCCGCCCCGAGCGCCCGCTCGACCGCCACCGCCGCCGCCCCGAGCGGATCGGCCGACAGCGGCGCGGTGTGGCACGCCGCGCGCGGATCACCCGCGCAGGCCGGCGGCGTCGGCCCATCGGTGAGCAGCGTCACCCGCCGCCCCGCGAGCGCCCCGAGCGCCGCCGCGTCGAGCGGCTGCGGCGTGATGATCACGAGGTGCCCGTCGGCCGACCGCCCCTCGTCCGCCTCGGTCACCGCGGTCACCCGCCGCGACTTGTGCTCGCCCTTGCCCCACCGCGCCGCGTCGGTGAGCCACGCGCTCATCTGCGCCGACGGCGCGCCGCGATGCTCGCCGAACGAGAGCCCGACCTCGACCGCCCCCGCCGCCTGCACCGCGCCGAGCCCGGCGAGGAGGGCGTGCAACGCGGTCGCCGTCGGCTTCGAATCGGACGGCCCGTCGACCACCACCCGCACCGCCCGCGGCGCAGCGTGCGCGGCGGCGGCGAGGAGCAGCGCGAGGGGGACGGCGAGCGCAGCAGGGCGGGTCATGCGGGGGCTCCTCAGGGGCGGCGGACGCGGAGGCGGTAGCGGAAGCAGTCACCGGGGGGGATGGTCGTGGCCGCTGCGCAGGGATCACCCGGCTGGCCGCAGGCGATGGGGGCGGGGTCGTCTTCGCGGATGACACCGATGTGCAGCACCAACTCACCGCCGTCGGCGCGACAGCCCGCGTCGTCGAGGTTGAGCAGGTTGAGATCACGGCGCGGGAGTCGAGGGCCGGCGCCGCCAGGGGCGACGCAGGTGTAACGCAGGTTGTCGCCTGGTGCCGTATCGCAGGCCAGCACTCCATTCGAGTCCGCATTGACGCAGTTACCCGCCACCATCGGTTGCGCCCGCTCGGTGGTGCAGCTCAACCACGCCACCACCCGCACCGAGTTCGCGAGACACGGCGCATCCGCCGCCGCGGCGCCGAGCGGCTCGACCGAGACGATGAGGAAGTTGCCCGCATCCGCATCCACCACCGTCGACCACCAATCCCCCCGCTCAGCGCCCTCCGGCAGCATCACCGCCGCCACCCCGTCCTCATCGGTGATGTCACCCCAATCCACCTCCACGCTCCGCGCCCGCCCGTCGTTGTCCACGCAGAACCGCGGCTCATCCCACCGCCCCGCCCCGTCGAACGGCGCCGGCGGCGGACTCTGCGGCATCCCCACCGGCGCCGACGTGAACCGCTCCCCGCCCGGCAATCCCAAGAGCGCGTTGTCCAGGCGCTTGTCGCACAACGCATCCCCGCCCTTCTGGGCACCGCCCACGACCAGCACCTTCGGGCACGCTGCCACCCCCCTCGGATCGCTGAGCTCCACCCGATACTCCCCCGCCACCGCCCCTGGCGGCGTCGCCTCCACGAACACCCCCACCTCCCCCGGCGCCGGATCGGGCACCCGCACCACCATCGACACCGCGCGCGCCCCGTTCCCATCCAGGTTATCCCCCACCGCCAGCGACAGCCCGCCATCGAGCCCGCACGCGCGCTCACCCTCGAACCCCATCACCGGATCCGCCGCCATCCGACACAGCGGCGCCACGTAGGCCCGCGGATCGAAGGCATCACTCGACACCTCCACCCGCACCAGCCCCGGCCGCGGCTGCCACACCAGCGCCATCTCATCCCGCGGCGCGCGCCCGCGCCCGGCGCCTGCCCGGTACAGCTCGCGCCGAGCCCCCGCGGATCGACCGCCGCGCCCATTCAGATCAGGCAGCTCATAGCCCGCCCCTGCGGCACCACCCCGGCGTCAGGATCGCCGGCCCCCCCGCCCCCGGCGCGCGCGGGTTGCAGGCGCAGCCCTCGTCGATCGAGGCCATCACAGTCATCATCCGCCATCGCATCATGCGGCTCGTCGCACACCTCGGCGACCGCATCGGTCGGGTGACACCGCAGAACACTGCACCGCCAGCCGATCATCGGTACACACATACTGCCCGGTCTGCTGGCAACGCCCGAGACCGACCATGCAGTCCGTACCGACCGCACGCGGCGCTGGCGCGACGAACCCCTCGTCGATCCCACCATCGCAGTCGTTGTCGAGCCCGTCCCCACACAGCTCCCCGCGCTCGTCGGGCTCACCCTCCTCAACCGAGCACTTCGTCTCATCTCCCGCTTCGTTGCACACGTACACGCCGGTGCGCCGGCACACCCCTACCCCGACCTCGCACGGCTCCCCGAGCCCCATCTCACCGAGGACGGCCGGCAGGAATGGCTCGTCGACGACCATGTCGCAATCATTGTCCAGGTCGTCACAGCGCTCCTCACCCCTCGCCGCAGCGCGGCATACGGCGACGATCTCTCCGCCGACACGCTCGCACACCACATTGCCCGTCGGGCACAGCTCGCCGGGCATGCCATCCCCATCGTCCGGTTCACACACCCGCCCCTTGTCATCCTCATCCATCGCGCCATCGCAGTCGTCATCGACGCCATCACATCGATCGACCTCCGCTGGCACCACGAGCCCATCACACACCACAGCACCGTCGATGCACCGCAGCATGCCCGCCCGACAAGGCGGATTGTTCATCATGCCTTCGGGCAACGTGCCCGCTTCACCCTCGAAGCAGGGCATCTCGGGTGACGTGCCCTCATCGACCACCCCATTGCAGTCCTCATCCCGCCCATCACACGTCTCCGCCCCCGCCGGCCCCACGAACTCCTCGCACGCGAACACCCCAGCGTCCGCATCACACCGCCACCTGCCCTCCTGACACACGCTCGCCCCCCCGAACACCCACCTCTCGCCCGCCCCCGGCGGCACGCACGCCTCGCCGACGCGGGCATCACCCGCCCCCGAGCACACCACCGCGTCCGGGCGGTCACACACCCCGTCATCCGCCGCCACGCACCAGTACGCATGGCAGCACGACCCCGACGGGCAGTCCGCGTTGGTGAGACACTGCGGCTCACGCACGCCCCAGCAGCCGTCGAAGCCGCCCACCGCCAGCACCATCACCGCCATCAGCCCGCGAAACAGCATCACGCTCTCCTCAGAAGCTGACCGTCACCGCCGCCCCACCCGGCCCGGCGCTCACGGCGACGCCCGGCTCACCCGCCTCGGCGTCGCCCGCGATCACCAGACCCGTCACCACCCCGGCGATCCCGACCGCGATCAACACCCCGCCGCCCGTGAGCCAGCCGATCGACGCGCCCTCGTTCCACCGCTGCTCGGCGGCCTCGTCCGGGTCGTTCGTCGCCTCGAATTCCAGCTCGTCGGCCAGATCACTCGCCGTCAGGTGGGCGTCGATCCCGAGCCCCAGCATCACCCCCCCCACCGCGAGCAGGCCCAACCCCGGCCCCGTGAACCACCAGTGATCCACCAGCTCCCGCACCACCACCGGCGGCGGCGGCTCCGGACACGCCGGGCAGGCCACCGCCGGCGCCACGGCCGGCGCCACCTCCACCCGCGCCGGGCACCGCACCGCCTCGACCCCGCCATCGGCCCGATCACGCAGCACCAGCACCTCGTCGCCCGGCAGCGGCCCCGCCAGCGTCAGCACGCCCGGCCGCAGCGCCATGGGCTCCTGACACAGCGCCACGGCCCCCGGCTTCGCCTCCCGGCGCAGCCGCCGCAGCGCCAGTGACACCTGCGTGCTCAGCTTGCCGATCTGCGCCTCCTGCTCGGGGCTCAGCTTGTCCGCCTGATGGATGTCGTAGATGAGCGACAGCGCCGTCTCGATCGCCGCCGTCGAGCGACCCAGGCGCCGTTGCAGGGTGATCACGATCGGCTCGAGCGCCCGCAGCTCACGCTCCTCGCGCCACGCGAGCAGCAGCGCGGTCAGCACCCGCTCGCGTGTCTGCTCCGCCTCGCCCATCAGCCCCTTCTTCTCGAGCGCGTCGGCCTCCCGCGCCTGCTCACCCGCCCAGTCCCACCACTTCTGGCCCGCCTTCTTCTTCAGCACCGGCGCCGGCGTCGACCCCGTGCCCGTCGGCGCGGCCATCGCGGGAGAGGCCGTCAGCATCATGCCCGCGAGCGCGACCTGCGCCCGCCGCCTGATTCGTCCCATCACTCGACCCCGTTCAGACGCGACGCAACAGCCTCTCGACGCGCCCGGATTCGTCGGTTATGCTGCCCACCTTAGCGTTGCCCCGGACGGGCTGCAAGACGCGGGCGGACGCGCCCCGAGTTCCAGAGCGGGTCGCGCACGGCGAAGGGTGGGCGAAACGATGGAGTTCCACCGCGAGGACTTGCCACGGGCCCGACGATGCCCCATCTGCGGCCACGAAGCGACCGGCGTGCTCGGTGATCGCTGCCCGCACGATGGCTCGGTGCTCGTGGGCGAAGAGATGCTGACCGAGGTCCCCATCGGCGGGCGCTATCGACTCATCGAGGCGGTCGCGCAGGGCGCCTACGCCGATGTCTTCGTCGCCGCCGACGGGCAGGCCGACCGGTCGCGCGGGCGGCTCGTCGCCATCAAGCGCCTGTTGCCCCACCTGCGCAGCGACGGCGACGCGCTCGCCCGCTTCGACCGCGAGGGCGAGCTGCTCGCGCGCCTCGATGGCATCCCCGGTGTCGTGCACCTCGTCGAGCACGGCCGCACCGACGCCGGTGATCCCTTCCTCGCGCTCGAGTACCTCGACGGCAAGACCCTCGAAGAGGTCCTCGACAGCTACGGTCGCCTCCCCGTCGACATCGCCGGGCGCGTCGTGCTCGGCCTGCTCCGCGTGCTCGACGGCGTGCACCGATCGGGGCTCGTGCACCGCGACCTCAAGCCGAGCAATGTCATGATGCTCGCCGTGCGCGAGCGCGCCGAGCTGCGGCTGCTCGACTTCGGCATCGCGCGCGACCCCTCCCGCAGCGACAAGCGCCTCACCGCGCCCAATCGCACCTTCGGCACGCCCAACTACATGTCACCCGAGCAATGGGGCAGCGCCTCGGTCGACGAGCGCAGCGATCTCTACTCGCTCGGGATCATCTTCTACCAGATGCTCACCGGGCACCTGCCCTTCGCCGGCGACGAGGTGCAGGTCGCCAACCAGCACCGCCTCTCGCCGGTGCCCCCGCTCGATCCGTCGCTCAACGTCCCGCCCGCGGTCGCCGCCGCGCTCGACACGGCGCTCGTCAAGGTCCCCGAGGCGCGCCATCCCGACGCGCGCGCCTTCTACGACGCGCTCGCCGAGGCGCTCGGGCAGCCGCCGTTCGAGGAGCCGCGCGCCACCCAGCGGCTCGCCTCCCCCGAGCCCCAGCGGACGCGCGCGCTGCCCGCGGCGACGCCGACCGAGAGCGCGCCGCCGCCGTCGACGCGGAGCGCGCCGATCGGGCCCGGCGCGCCCGCGCCGCCGCCGCTCTTGTCCCGGCGACGGCTCGCGCTCGGCGTCGCCGCGACCGCCACGGCGCTCGTGGCGGCCGTGGCGGCGACCGCCGCGCTCGGCGGTGGCGCCGGCGGCGGGGTGGCGGTCGAGTTCGGCCCACCCCGCCCGATCGCGGTCGCGCCCCCGGTCGCGATGGGTGGCGCGCAGCCACCGGCGCGCGATCGGGTGCCGCTCGTGCATGGGATCTCCGCGGCCACGGGCACGGCCGCGGTCGAGGTCGCCGCCGTGTCATCGGTCATCACCTGCAAGCCGAAGGTCGTCAACGAGTGCGCGCAGAAGGATCCCTTCACCCAGAAGTGCGCCCGATGGGTCAAGAAGAAGGTGCCATGCCCATGAGATCGAACTCCCGAAGCCGATGGCTCCCGCTCGTCGGTGCGGCCGTCGCGCTCTTGGCGCTCGCGACGCCAGCCGCCGCGCAGACCGCCGAGATGAAGAAGGCAGAGCGCGCCTACAGCGAGGGCGCGGGCAGCTACAGCGCCGGGCTCGCCGCGCGCGAGAAGGGCGACGCCGAGGCCGCCGCCGCCAGCTTCGCCACGGCGGTCGCCCGGCTCACCGAGGCGCAGCGCCTCCTCCGCGGCGACCTGCACCGCTATCGATACGCCGAGGCGCTCTCGCTGCGGGCGCTCGGTCGCCTCGACGCGGCGTGGCCGATCCTCGGCGCGGTCGCCGGGCAGGGCGACGAGCCCGAGATCGCGGCGCAGGCCCGCGCGACGATCGACGAGATCCTCGCCGGGCTCGACAAGGAAGGGCACGGCCTCATCGAGCTCGACTGCACCTTCGGCGGGGTCGAGGTCAAGGTGACGTCGGTCGGGGGCGCGCCGCGCGGCGAGGCCGGGCCGCCCTCTCCCGCGCCGCTCGACCGCTGGGTCGGCTGCCAGTCATGGGCCGAGCCGCAGATGCTGACGCCGGGGCGCTACGCGGTGGCGCTGCGCAGCACCCGGCACACCGGCGCCGACGCCGCGGCGGTGCAGCTCCCCGTCGAGCTCGTGCCCGGCGCGCACAAGCTCGTGCTCGTGCACTACGCGATCGCGCCCACGCCGCCGGTCTACATCCAGGGCGGCGGCTGCGGCGGCGGCGGCTACCAGCGGGTCGAGCCCGCCACCGCCCCCATCGCGCACGCCGTCGTCGACCGCCGCTGACGCCCGCCTCCCCGCCTCAGAAGATCGCCTCCGCCACGTCCCGCACCACCACCACCGCGATCACCCCGAACAGGATCAACAGCCCCACCGCGTGCACCACCATCTCGAAGCGCCGCGGCACCGGCCGCCGCGCGATCGCCTCGACCGCGATGAACGACAGCCGCCCCCCATCCAGCCCCGGGATCGGCAGCAGGTTGAGCAGCCCCAGGTTGACCGAGAAGAAGGCGAGCAGGAACGCGAACCACTCCCAGCCCTTCTCGATGTGATCGGTCCCGATCCGCACCATCGCCACCGGGCTGCCGAGCCGCACCTCGTCGCTGCCGGCGAAGAGCTTGCCGATCATCTGGAAGACCATCGTCGTCAGCGCCCACGTCTCGCGCGCGCCGAGCGCGACCGCGCCGGCGAAGCCCTCGGCGCCGAAGCGCACCACCGCCGGCGAGAAGCCGAGCCGCGGCCCGTCCGGGGTCGCGAGCGGGGTCACCTCGAAGACCAGCCGCGGCCACTCCGCCGGCGGCGCCGGATCGTGGATCACCAGCCCCAGCTCGTCGACCACCCGCGGCTCGACCGGCAGCGCCGCGCCCGCCGGCGGCCGCGCCACCGTGATCCGCAGCGCGCGCCCCTCCGCCCCGCCCGTCGCCCGCCGCACCTCGGCGAACGAGGCCACCCGCTTCCCGTCGATCCGCTCGATCACGTCGCCCGGCAACAGCCCCGCCGCCGCCGCCGCGCTCGGCGCCGCCATCTCCTTGATCACCAGCGTCGGCGTCGGCGCCCGATCGACCGTCACCGCCCGGCCGGCCGCGTACAGCCCGGTCAACACCGCGATCGCAAACAGGAAGTTGAACGCCGGCCCCGCCGCCACGAAGAGCGTGCGCTGCCACAGCGGCCGCGCCTCGTAGCTGCGCTCCGGCGCGTCGTGCCGCCGCCGCACGATCGCGTCGAGCTCATCGCCCTCGCTCGCGCCGCCGAGCCCCTCGACCTGCACGTAGCCGCCGATCGGCAGCGCCCCGATCTGCCAGGTCGTCTCGCGCCCCTTCACCCGCAGCACCGAGGGCCCGAAGCCGATCGAGAACTTGATCACCCGCATCCCCACCGCGCGGGCGGCGATGAAGTGGCCGAACTCGTGCACGACGATGAGGAGACTCAGCCCCAGGATGACGACGACGAGGAACATGCGGACTCTTCTGGCCGAGGCGTGCGCCGGTCGGTTGAATGTCGCGGCCGACCGGATCAGCATAGCTGCCGACGGTGGAGCATAGCCGACAGCTCCCGGCGGAGGATACCCATGATGATCGACGCGCCCCGCGCCCGCTTCGAGCGCCTCGCGAGCGCGATGAAGCGGCGCTTCGTCGAGCGCGACGCCCTCGTCGACGCCGCGCTCGCCGCGCTCGTCGCCGGCGAGCACCTCCTCGTCATCGGCCCGCCCGGCACCGCCAAGTCGCAGCTCGCCGCCGCGCTCTGCGACGCGATCACCGGCGCGCGCGGCTTCGAGTGGCTGCTCACCCGCTTCACCACCCCCGAGGAGCTCTTCGGCCCGGTCAGCCTGCGCGCGCTCGAAGACGACCGCTACGAGCGCCTCGTCGCCGGCAAGCTCCCCGACGCGCACGTCGTCTTCCTCGACGAGGTCTTCAAGGCGAGCTCGGCCATCCTCAACGCGCTCTTGACCGTGCTCAACGAGCGCCGCTTCCACAACGGCGCGCGCGCGCTCGACATCCCGCTCGTGACGCTGATCGCCGCGAGCAACGAGCTCCCCGACGAGGACGCGCTGCAGGCGCTCTACGACCGCTTCCTCGTGCGGGTGATGGTCGACTACGTCGAAGAAGACCACCGCTTCGCGCGGCTCTTGACCCTGCCCGCGCCGACCGCGCTGCCCGCGATCGGGCTCGCCGAGGTCGAGGCCGCCCGCGCCGCCGCCGCCGCGCTGCCGGTCGAGGCGCAGGTGATCCGCGACCTCACCGCGCTGCGCCGCGAGCTGCGCGGCCACGGCGTCGTCGCGAGCGACCGGCGCTGGCGGCAGGCGCTCGGGTTCATGCGCGCCTGGGCGTGGCTGCGCGGGCGGGCGGCGGTGAGCGAGGCCGAGCTCGGCGCGCTGCGGCACGTCCTGTGGAGCGATCCCGACGAGCGCGACGCGGTGCAGGCCGCGCTCGACGCGGTGCTCGGCGAGGAGAGCGCGCGCTTGCAGACGCTGGTCTTCGAAGCCCGCGCCTTCGCCGGGCTCCCCGAGGCCGAAGACGAGGACGAGCGCGCCCGCGCCGCCCTCGAAGCCCGCGTCAAGCTCGAACAGATCCGCGCCGAGGGGCAGGCGCTGCTCGACGCCGCCCGCCGCCGCGGCCGCCGCACCGAGGCGCTCGCCGAGATGCTCGCCGAGATCGACGGCCTCCGGGAAACCGTGCGCCGCGCGCTGGGATCCGCTCTCCAGTGACCGCCACCGCCGAGCCCGCACACGTCGTCGAGCACGACCGCTTCGACCGTCAGGCGCTCGCCCGCGTCGAGGGCCCCGCCGGCCTGCGCGCGCTCGCCGAGCGGGGCGCGCGGCTCCTGCCCGGCTGGCCGGCGCTCGTCGGCGACCTCTTCTATGTCTTCTACAAGGCCGCCGCCCGCCTCCGCCCCGACGACGACCTGCCGCCCTCCGGCCGGCTGCCGCGCGCGCTGCTCGGCGACGTGATGGCCGCGCCCGGCTACGCCGCCGCCCGCCGCCGCACCATGCTCGACGAGGCCGCCGCCGCCGCCGCCGCGCAGCAGGTCGGCGACCGGCTCCTCGCGCTCGTGCGCGGCGGCGAGCTGCTGCTCGAAGACGAGCTCCGCGCCGGCCACCACATCGCCGCCGACGAGGCCGCGCTCCGCGACCTCGAAGCCGCCCGCGAGGCGCTCGACGCGATGACCGCCGAGGCCGCGCTCGACCCCTCCGACCCCGGCCCCGACCGCCTCGCGCAGCGCGTGCTCGAGGTCGAGCTCGACGCCGAGATCGAGCTGCGCCGCGAACAGCTCGCCGCCGCCGACGCCCGCGCCCGCCAGATCACCAAGGACCTGCCCCGCGACCTGCGCGCCCGCCTCCGCGGCGCGGTCGACGCCGTGCCCGCATCACTCGTCGCCCGCGAGGCCGACCTCGAACAGCTCGGCCACGCGATCGGCGGCGCCGGCCGCATGGACGCCGCCGCCCGCCTCGCGCTCGGCGAGCGCCTCGCCCGCTCGGAGAAGCTGCGCAAGCTCGTCGCGCTCGTCGGCGCCTTCCGCCGCCTCGCCCGCGTCGAGCGCCGCCGCCCGACCCCGCGCGCCGGGCCCGAGGTCTACGACGTCGAGACCGGCCAGGACCCCGCGCGCCTCCTCGCCGGCGAGCTCGCCGCGCTCGGCCACCCGCGCCTGCGCCGCGACGTGCACCGCCGCTTCGTCGAGCGCCAGCTCCTGCAATATGGCCTGCGCGGCGACGACGACCGCGGGCGCGGGCCGATGGTCGTCTGCCTCGACGGCAGCGGCTCGATGCGCGGCGCCAAGGAGCTGTGGGCCAAGGCGCTCACCCTCACCCTCGTCGACGCCGCCCGCCGCCAGCGCCGCGCCTGCCGCGTCATCGTCTTCAGCGCCGGCCACCCGCTCTTCGTGCGCGACCTCGTCGACCGCAAGCGCCGCCGCCCCGAAGTCGAGGCCGTCATCGAGCTCGCCGAGCACTTCCCCGGCGGCGGCACCGAGTTCGAAGCCCCGCTCCAGGCCGCGCTCGACGCGCTCGCCGAGAGCCGCTACCGGCGCGGCGACGTCGTCTTCGTCACCGACGGCGAGGCCGGCTTCGGGCGCGCCTTCGAAGAGCGCTTCGCCGCCGAGAAGGCCCGCCTCGCCTTCCGCGTGATCGGCGTGCTCGTCGACGTCGGCCACGTCCGCGCCGAGACCCTCGCCCGCTTCTGCGACGAGGTGCAGCGCGTCTCGGCGCTCACCGGCGAGGCCGCGGCGGCGGTGGTGGGGCGCCTATGACCGCGCTGACCGCGCTCTGGCTGCTCGCCGCGCTCCTCGCGCCCCCCGGCGACGCCATCCAGCTCGGCGCCCGCGCCGGCGCCGGCGTGATCGACGCCGAGCCCTACCTCGTGCTCGACCCCTGGGCCGGCGGGCAGTGGGGCGAGTTCGCGCTCGCGATCCACGCCCCGCTGCGGGTCCGCTTCGACGACGCCACCCTCCGCGCCCGCGACTGGGACGAGCCCGCCGACTTCGGCCGCCTGCTCCGCTTCGCCCGCTATGGCGAGCTCGTCCGCGTCGGCCTCCTCGGCGACCTCAGCCTCGGCCACGGCACCCTCGTGCGCCGCTACCACAACGGCGTCGACGACGACCACCACCGCCTCGGCGCCCGCGTCGCCTGGAGCGGCGACCGCCTCAGCCTCGACGCCTTCGCCGACCAGCTCCTCGCCCCGCCCGTCTTCGGCCTCCGCGCCGGCTGGCAGATCACCGATCGCTGGCGCGCCGCGCTCGCGTTCGCCGCCGACACGGCAGCGCCCGAGACCCTCGACGGCACCGCCGACGCCACCGGCCGCCTGCGCGGCGACACCGGCGCCTTCACCGGCCTCTCGCTCGAAGCCGCCTGTGACCTCATCGGCCTCGACGTCGACCGCGCGCTCGAAGCCTACCTCGCGCTCCAGCTCCTCGACCGCGACCGCCCCGGCGCCCACCTCGGCCTCGCCGGCGCCGGCCGCCCGCACCCCGACTGGCGCATCGAAGGCCGCCTCGAAGGCATCGCCCTGGGTGAAGGCTACCTGTGGAGCCCGTTCGACACCGGCTACCTCGTCGACCGCTACCGCCGCCTCCTCGCCGCCGCCGACGGCCTCGAAGCCACCCTCGGCGGCCGCGTCGGCCTCACCGTCGCCTACCGCGAGGCGATCGTCGTCGGCGCCGAGTACGCCGACGCGCTCACGCGCGGCCGGGCCGACCTCTCGGCGTGGTTGCAGGTGCCGCTCGAAGACCTCAGCGTCGGCGCCTACTGGCGGCAGCGCGCCGGCCCCGAGCGGCTCAGCGTCTTCGACCCGGCCGAGGCGCTCGCCGCCGCCGCCGCGACGATGCAGCTCAGCCCCGGCTGGTGGGTCGACGTCACCCTCGCCCGCGTCTGGCGGGTGCTGCCCGACGAGGCCGGCGAGCCGGTGCTCGCGCCGACCACCGAGTTCTTCGTGACGCTCGAAGCCGCCTTCGGCTTTTGACCGAGACCGCCCGCGGAGGGCCCATGCACGACCGGATCTGCGCCGCCTGCGGCGAGACGACCCCGACCGACGCGCTCACCTGCGCCGCCTGCGGCCAGGACCCCGACCTGCGCGGCCGCTACCGCCTCGAGCGCATCGTCGGCCACGGCGCCGTCGGCACCACCTACCGCGCCCGCGACGGCCTCCGCGGCGAGATCGTCGCCGTCAAGGAGATGCCGCTGCGCCCCACCACGCCCGCCGAGCAGGTGCAGCGCATCGAGCGCGAGGCCCGCGTCCTCGGCGAGCTCGGCCACGACCGCATCCCCGCGCTCGTCGACCACTTCACCCACGGCGCCGGCAAGCACCGCGCCTACTACCTCGTGCAGCAGTTCATCGACGGCCCCACCCTCGCCGACGAGATCAAGCGCAAGCGCTACACCGAAGACGAGGTCCTCGCCGTGCTCGACGAGCTCTGCGAGATCCTCGACTACCTGCACCGCCTCGCCCCGCCCGTCGTGCACCGCGACCTCAAGCCCAAGAACCTCATCCGCCGCGCGAGCGACGGCGCGCTCGTGCTCATCGACTTCGGCGCCGTGCGCGACATCGTGCAGGACCCCGCCGCCGGCGGCAGCACCGTCGCCGGCACCTATGGCTACATGGCCCCCGAGCAGTTCCGCGGCGAAGCGAGCCCCCAGAGCGACCTCTACGGCCTCGGCGCGATCGCCGTGCAGATGCTCTCCCGCCGCGACCTCGTCGACCTCACCGGCGTCGACCACCGCCTCGACTGGGAGCCCGTCGTACACGCCAGCGACCCCACCCGCGCGCTGCTGCGCCGCCTCCTCGCGCAAGACCCCGCCGAGCGCCCCGCCACCGCCCGCGCCGTGCGCGACGCCATCGCGAAGATCCGCGCCGGCGAGGCCACCCCCGAGCCCCGCCGCGAAGCCCCCGCCGCGAACACCGCCCGCCCCGTCGACCGCTACCGCCCCCCGATCCTGCCCCTCCCCGCCGACGGCCCCGGCGTCGCCCCCCAGCCGGTCTACGTCACCGACGCGCTCCGCCGCCGCATGGGCGCCCGCGAGAAGAAGACCGCCATCCTCCTCGCCCTCTTCGGCGGCTTCTGGGGCGTGCACAACATCTACCTTCAGCGCTATGTGCGCTTCTTCTTCAGCTTCATCTTCGCGTTCAGCTTCGTCCCGCTCATCGTCTCCCTCGTCGACGCCATCCGCCTCATCCGCATGGACCCGCGCGCCTTCGACGAGAAGTACAACCCCGAGCTGATGGAGTACGCCCGCGGCGACACCCTCGCCGTCGCCGAGCAGCTCAAGGAGCTGCACGCGCTCGTCGACAAGGGCGCGCTCACCGAAGAGGAGTACCAGCAGCAGAAGGCCGTGCTCCTCCAGCAGCGCGCCCCGAGCACCTTCGCCCGCCTCAGCCGCGACGCGCTCGAGCTCGTCTTCGACCACTTCGGCGACCGCCACGACCTGCCCGCCGAGCTCGCCGACCAGCTCAAGAAGTCACGCCGCCACTTCGAGTCCCGCGGCTGGATCCGCAAGCGACCCGAAGGCATCTTCGCCGGCCCCCACGCGCTGCACCCCACCGACGAAGAGACCCGGATCACCCGCCACACCGACCGCCGCGGCAACACCGTCATCACCCACCACACCACCAGCAGCTACCGCTCGACCAAATACCGCGGCCGCGGCCGGGATCGCGACCCCGAGGCGTGAGCGACCCCCGAGACCCCCGCGCCCCGCTGTGACCCCGAGGTCCCACCCCCACAGCCCACGCGGCGCCGAACCCGCGCCCCGAACCCGCCCGAACCCGCGGAGAGCCCCGTCCCACCGCCCCGAACGACCGCGGCATGTTTGTTGCCCTCGCTTTGGGAGGAATCGCCCCGGGAGCTCGCCCATGCGCCGCATCACCCTCGCCGCCCTCGCGCTCACCCTCGCCGCCTGCGCCGACGAAGCGGTCGACACGACCACCCCGCACCTCGAACCCGGCGACGCCATCGACCTCAAGAGCGGCCAGGGCACCACGTACCTCCTCCACGTCGGCGGCATCTGCTCCCAGAGCTTCACCGTCGGCAGCAAAGGCGAAAACGGCGCCCGCCTCGGCCGCTTCGACGGCGTGCAGAGCGTCGACCTCACCATCGACCAGCGCGAGAGCATGGCCACCGCCGTCCGCCAGATGGTCGCCCACCTCGACCGCTACTGCGCGCAGGACGACTGCATCGTCTACACCTACAGCAACGGCAGCGCGGTCATCAGCCAGACCCTCGCCACCCACGCCGACGACCGCTGGAACGTGCTCTGGGTCATGCAGGTCGCCAGCAACGAAGGCGGCAGCGAGATCAGCGACAACTTCCTCGCCGCGCCCGTCACCCGCCTCGGCTTCGCCTGCCCCCTCGCCGACGAGATCGGCCCCAGCGACCACCGCGCCGGCTGGAACCACAACGACACCGCCGGCGCCATCGTCTACACCCTCGCCGGCCGCGACGAGTGGTGGTACACCGGCGGCTTCCCCGACTTCTTCGGCGGCAGCGCCAACGACGGCGCCGTCGCCTATCACTCCTCGGGCGGCCTCAACGACACCTATCACATCAGCGACGACGAGCCCTGGCTGTGCTACCAGCCTCAGTATCACTATGCCAACCACCAGCCGGCCTTCACCTGCGAAGGGCTCGACCTCGACCACAACGCCATGATCATGGCCGGCATCGACGCGCTCGGCGGCTGATGACAGCGACGCATCGCCGCGCGGTGAAGCCATGACCCCCCGCCGCGTGCTCATGCTCGGGCTCGCCGCCGCGCTCGCCGCGCTCATCGGGCTCTGGCTCTCCCTCGACACCGCCGACCCCACCGCGCCGCCCGCCGCCGAGCCGGGCGCCGAGCCCCGCCGAAGCCACCCTGCCGCGCCCCGCCGCCTCACCGCCCCCCGCGCCGCCGCGCCACCCCCAGACGCCCCCACGGACGCGCCCGCCGACCCCCACGCCCCTCGACGCCGCCGCGGCGCCCATCGAGAGCCCGCCGAGACCTGGCGCAAGCTCGCCGTCCACCCCCCCGACAGCCGCCCGCTCACCCCGCAGAGCGCCGACCTCCTCGACCCCGACCGCCGCCACGAACGCCCCCAGCGCGACCCCGACGACCCCGCGATCACCGCGCTCTTCACCGCCGACCGCTACCACCTCGTCGGCGACGACACCCTCACCGTCATCCTCGACGTGCGCCGCGACGACGCGCCCGCGCCCTTCACCCTCATCGACGCCACCGTGCGCCTCCCCGACGGCCGCGCCGAGCCCTACCCCCTCGCCCCCCAGGGCGACCGCCACGTCGGCCTCATCCGCCCCGCCACCCTCGGCCTCGCCGCCCCCGCCCGCCTCGACGTGCAGGCCACCTTCGACTACGGCCGCGGCCCCCGCACCGCCCGCCTCCGCGCCGACTACACCCCCGAAGACGCCATCCCCGCCCGCTGGACCGGCGAGGCCCGCGACGCCATCGTCGACGGCAGCCTCGTCGTCACCGTCGGCGTCGAGGTCGACCAAGGCGGCCTCTACCTCATCGACGCCAACCTCTACGCCCCCGGCGGCGAGCCCATCGCCTGGGCCCGCCTCAAAGAGCCCCTCACCGAAGGCCCCCACGACCTCCCGCTCCGCTTCTTCGGCAAGATCCTCGTCGACGCCGGCCACGACGGCCCCTACACCGTCGGCGAGCTCCGCGGCGCGCTCGCCGCGCCCGAGCACACCCCGTCCCGCGTCTCGATGCCGCCCTACCCCCGCGAGATCACCACCGCCCCCCACCGCGCCGCCGACTTCTCCCCTGCCGAGTGGGACGCCCCCGAGAAGCGCGACCGCCTCCGCCGCCTCGAACGCCTCGAAGCCCTCCCCGGCGCGCCCCGGATCGGCCGCCCCCCGCTCCCCGATCAGCCCGCCGGCGGAGCGCCCTGACCCACGAGGTGGTGACACAGCCCGTCGAGGGTGTCACCGCCCCGCCGCACCGACTCGGCCAGCCAGGGGCCGAGCTCGACGTGGTAGGCCCGCCGCACATCGGTCAGGAAGGCGATCAGCGCCAGCGAGTCCACGCTGTGGCTCAGCGGCCGATCCTCCGGCGGCGGCGCGTCGAGGCGCGCGTCGACCATCAAGCGCCGGGTCAGATCGGCGAGCACCGCGTGGCGCTCGAAGAGGAGATGTTCCGGTTTTGTGACTTGCATCGGACTCTGTCCTGCCGTCGTTCGGCGATGGCATCGTAGCACTCTTCGATGAGATGCTCCAGGCCGGGCCGGCGATGACATGATGTCATTGGAAACACCAGGAGCCACTGTCACAACAGGTTGCCTTCCGTCTCCTCGTGTCATCACATAGATCTCATCGCCGATGCCTCAGCGCAGCCCGACCAACCGAAACGCCGACCACAGCGCCTCCCCCTCCTCGCGCAGCGCCAGCGCCGCCACCCGCAGCGCCGCCGCCGGCGCCGTCGCCCCGCCCGCCGCGTAGAAGCGCTCCACGAAGCGCCGGGTGACCGCGTCGTCCACCGGCCGATCGGTCGCCACCACCGCCTGCGCCCCCGCCGCCAGGAACGCCTCGGGCAGCCCCACCACCCGCTCGTCGGCCAGCACCGCGTCGGTCCCCGTCTCGCACCCCGACAGCACCACCAGCCGCGCCGCGACCGGGTGGGTCAGCACCTCGGCGAGCCCGAGCCGATCGAAGCCCGCGAGCCGCAGGTGCGCGTCCCACGGCTGCTCCGGGCGCAGCACGCCATGCCCCGCGAAGTGGAACACCGGCGCCGTCGCGAGCCCCGCGAGGGTCGCGTCGAGCGTCGCCGCCGAGCCCGCGAGCAGCCGCGCCCCCGGCAACGCCGCCGCCACCGCCCGCCCCTCGGCCGCCGCGTGCGCCAGATCGGCGCGCGGATCCGCGACCACCAACGGCGCCCCCGCCGCCCGGGTGACGCTGTTCGCGAGCACGCCGGCGTAGGGCAGGAACGCGACGCTGACATCGACCAGCAGCGGCCGCGGCCCCGCGGTCGGCAGCGCGAACACCGCCGCGCCCCGGTCGCCGGCGACGAGGTAGACGTGGCGGATGGGCGCCACCGGCGCGGCGGGGTCGGCGCCGACGGGTGTGGCGGCGGCGGCGGTCGCGGCGGCGGCGCTCGCGGGAGACACACCGAGCCCGTCGCGCCACGGCCCGAGCAGATCATCACCCGGTCCCACCTCCCGCGCCGCGATCGCGCCCCGCGTCACCCGAAAGGCCCACCGCCCCGGCCCGAACGCCACCAGCGCCTCGTCCTCGCCGAGCAGCGCCCGCGCCGACGCCCCATCGAGCCCCGGCGGCACCGTCAACGGCGCCTCGGCGTCGAGCCACGCGAACGCCCCATCGAGCGCCCGATCGCGCGCGGCCGCCTTCGCCTCGAGCTCGGCCCGCCACGCCGCCTCCTCGGCGAGCGGCACCAGCCCCTCCCGCGCCGCCACCGCCCGCCACGCCTCGATCGCGTCCCGCGCCGCGTCGACCTCGGCCGCCCACCGCGCCTGCCGCCCCGCGTCGAGCGCGCCCACCCGCAGCCCCGCCTTCAACGCCCGCAGCGGCCGCACCCGCGCCGCGTCGGCGACCTCGAACGCCGCGTCGACGCGCCCCTCGGCGACGAGCAGCGCGACCGTCTCGACCACCAGCGCGCGCCGATCGGCGTGGAACACCGCCCGATCGCCCCGCACCGAGGCGCGCAGCCCGAGCCGCTCGACCTCGGCGAGCGCCGCCGTGAAGTGCCCGATCGCCGCCGCCGCGTCCCCCCGCGTCCGCGCGACCCGCCCCGCCCCGAAGCGCGCCCGCCAGCCGAGCTCGGCGTCCCCGCCCCCGACATCCCGCCGCGCCCGCGCCTCGACCGCCGCGAACTGCCGCGCCGCGTCGTCGAGCCGCCCCTCGGCGAGCGCGAGCCGGGCGCCGACGAGCGCCGCGTAGGGCGCTCCGAAGCCCTGCCCGGCGGGGTCGAGGCGCGCGACCTCGGCGAGGTGGGCGTGTACCGCCGGCAGGTCGCGCGCGAGGAGCGCGGCCCAGGCTTCATTGGTGGCGGCGTTGGCGGTCCAGGCGGGGTCGATCGGCGCGAACGCGCGGCGCGCTTCGGCGAGGCGGGCGCGCAACGCGGGGAGCGCTCGGGGATCGGGTGATGCCTCCTGGGCGCGGAGGGCGAACCAGCCGAGGTTGGTCTCATAGCGACCACGAGCCGCCCGGTCACCCGCCACGGGCGGGACGCCGCGCAGCAACCGCGCAGCCGCGTCAGAGTCTCCGAGGTCCGACAACAGCACCGACAGCGCCTCGGTCGCCATCCGAGCAGTGGAGTCATCACCGAACGCGGTCGCCAGCGAGATGGCATCTTCATATGCACGGCGAGCGGCTCGCCAGTCGTCGATGAGGTACGCGCGCTGTCCTTCCGAGAACCGGAGCTTGGCGTGGCCGATGGGATCCGTGCGTGGGTCATCGTATCGGCGCGCCCTCCTGAGGAGATCGGCCGCTCGGACCGCGCGACGATTGAACACGGCGACATAGAGCGCCGCCCGCAGTCGACGCCCTGCCTCGGTCTGTACACCCAAGCGAGCAGCGTCGTCAGCGGCCTCCAGCCACGAGGCGATCGCTGCGTTTGCGTCACCAGCCTGCTGCGCGGCCCGCGCCCGAGCGACGCCGCCCCAAAGCAAGGGTATGAAATCAGGGTGCTCGGGCGGCAGCCCTGTCATCGGCCGCGGTGCATTGGCAGGTGCGTCAGGCACATTCTCCCATCGCGCCCGCCGCCGCATCTCTCCTCTGTCACCGCCGCTCAGGATCACGACACCTTCGCCGATCGGTACACCCGCCAGACCCGTCACCCATACCAAGGTCGCCTCTCCCCGCGGCTCGGCGCGCACTGTCGCTTCGGCCGATGCCTCGCCCGCCACCCAACGCACGGTAAACGGCGGCGTGCCCGTCTCGATGCGCAGCACCGGCAGCGCCTCGGCGTCGAAGAGCGGCACCCACTCACCCGCCACGGGAAGCAGCGCGCGGAAGCCGACGAGCGTCGCCACCGGCGGCGGCGGATCGGGGCGGCAACCGGCGAGCGCGAGGAGTGCAGCGAGGAGCCAGAGCGGGCGCGGACAAGCTGTCATGGGGCTCGGATCCGATCCATTCTTCGCGATGGCATTGCAGCCGCCATCGATGGCATCAGTGGACCGATCCACGTCGAGATCTTCGCTCCGGTGCCTCGCGATGGCGCGGGACGCGCTATCGCGAGGCACCAGCCGGTCGACCGACACCGAGCCCTCCGATTCGATACCGCGCGATGGCATGAAACCCGCCCTCAATGGCATCAGCCAGCCGACCGGTGCAGAGCCCGCCGATCCCATAAGCCGCGATGAGATGGCACCCGATCTTGATGGGATCAGCAGGCCGACCCACGCAGAGCTCACCGATCTCATATCTGCGTGTGTCTCGCCGCCACTCACTCCGGGCACCCCTCGGTCCCGCAGGTCACCAGCCGCACGGTATGCAGCGCCCAATCCCCATCGGCCAGCGCCGCCGGCTCACCCGCCCCCCGCTCGGCGGCGGTGAACCACCCGAGCAGCGGGTGCCCGGCCGGGGCACTCCCGGCGCGCGGGGTCTCGCCGAGCGCGGTGAAGTCGGCCGGTCGCGCGGTGAGGATGAGGTGCACCACGTCGCGGCTCGCCGCCCGCCCCGGCGGCGGGTGCAGCACCAGCGATCCTTCGGCGGGCACGGTGAAGCCTTCGCCCGGCTCGACGACCGCCTCTTCGCGGGGCCGCGGCCAGAGCACCGCGAGCGAGCCGTCGTCGGCGACGTCGACGATGGCGGCGTACCACCGCCGGCGGCCGTCGTTGCGCACGACCAGCCGCACGGCGTCCCCCGGTCGCGCCCGCGACACCCCCGGCGCGAGCGCCTCGCCGCCTTCGAGGGTGAAGCCGACGCCCTCGGCCGGCGCGCCGACGAGCTCGGCGAGGTGCAGCCAGCGCCCCGCCGCGAGCACCGCGGGCACCACCGCGACGGTGCCGCGGGCGGCGAGCGCGATCGGCTCCCCGAGCGGCCGGCCATCGGGTC
>JACKDM010000021.1 GCA_020633515.1 Myxococcales bacterium | reverse complement strand
CGGCCGGTGAGGCGTCACCGGCGGAACGCGGATACCGAGTGATTCGCTCGTGATTTCAGTGGGTTCAGCCGCAGATCAGCGTACATGGTAGCGAGGTCTGTACAGGTCTCCCCCTCCCGCACGATCACCCAGAGCCGCGACCTCGGGCTCTTGAGCTGCGCGTTCGACCTCGGCCATGGCATCGAGCTGCGCGTCACCCCGGTCTACGGCGGCTGCGACGTCCCGGCCGGCCTCTACGGCGCCCGCGCGCAGTGCGAGATCGGCGTCTTCGCGACGAGCGTCACCGTCTCGGCCGGCCCGGTGCCTCGGCTCCACATGCCAACGGGCGCCGCTGCTCGTGCCGGTGAGGGCTTCGCCCTCGCGTTGGCGAGGCCACACAGGGCCAGGCGCCCCTGCACTGCGCTACCCCTGCATCAAGCACAAGTCTTTGGAGTAGACAGTTCCATGAGGGTTCCCCATTGGATACCCTCCCACCCGAGCGTTCACCAGGCGCGACCTCACGCCCTCGAAGACAGGCGCAATGGGCATGTCTTTCACCAATTGCGCTTCCGCGATGGAATAGAACGGGCTGCGTTCCTCCGCCGTCTTCGCCCGTGTGGCTGCATCATTCATGGCCCGGTCGAAAGCGGCGCTCGAATACCTTTCACAGTTCACGGCACTGCCCGCTGTTGCCATGGACAAGAACGCTGAAGCCTCATTGTAGTCGGCACGCCAACTCGCATAGCGGACATCGAAATCTCCACGCCTGGATCTCGCCAGATAAGCGCTCCAGTCTTGGGCTTCGAGTTCTACCACGACAAGGCTCCCGAGTGACCTCGCCCAGAGCGACTGCACCGCAGCAGCGAGCCGCTTGTCATTGTCATCCATGCTGCTCAGCACGGTAAAGCGAAGCGGACTGCCGCTGGTGAAGCCGGCCTCACTCAACAGCTCTCTCGCCTTGGCCACCCGCTCCGCTTGCGTCAATGCCGCGTACTCTGGCTTATCGGGAGAGAAATCCGCGATCCCCCGATGCGTCAGCCCGTACGCGTTCTGTTGGCCTTGACCCAACACAGCCTTGGTGATGATGTCTCGATCAATGGCATACGAGAGTGCTTTGCGCACCCGCACATCATCAAAGGGTGGGCGCTCGTTGTTGAAGCCAAAGTAAGAGGTGCAGAGATAGGGAGAGACCGCCACGCTTTGCGGGTGCTCCTTGAGGAGCCAACGGAACTTCTCGTCCGGAAACCCGTCCGTCATGTGGATGCCCGCTGACAAGAAGCGGTCCATTTCTTCGCTCAGGCTCTCGAACGCAAGGTATGTCACCTTGTCGATCAGGGTGCTGCCATCGTCCCAGTAGTTCCCGTTGCGCACCAGGACGACCCCCTCAGCGGCCGACCGACCTCTCAGCGCGTAAGCGCCGTTCGAGACATAGTGCTCAGGCGTGACCCAGGCATCGCCCCAGCGTTCGACCGTAGCCCGGTGCACGGGATACGCCGCTGCATGGGCGAGCATTTGCACCAAGTGCGGCGCCGGCACTTCAGTCTCGAGAACCAGAGTTCGAGCATCGACGGCGGTGACTCCGAGCTCGCTCTTGTCCTTTGCGCCCGAAATCACATCTCTGGCGTTCTTGATCCGAGCCCGCTCGACATACCAAGAGTGAGGAGAAGCGGTCGAGGGGTCAGCGACCCGCCTGAAGCTGTACTCGAAATCGTACGCAGTGACAGGGTCTCCATTGGACCACTTGGCGTCTTGGCGAAGATTGAACTCGAAGCGCTGATCCCTCTGGATCTCCCAAGACTCTGCCGCACCAGGGATCGCATTGCCAGCAGCATCCTGGATGACCAGCCCTTCCATCAAGTCGCGCAGCACGTTGCACTCGGGAGCGCGCTCCGCTTTGTGAGGGTCGAGCGAAGACACTGCGGCGCCGTTGCCGCGGACGAGCTCTTGCGTCGTTGCCAGCGGGATTCCAGTC
Source organism: Myxococcales bacterium (assembly GCA_020633515.1). Next base: position 72,679 of record JACKDM010000021.1, on the reverse strand, counting down.
GGGTTCTGGTACATGACAAACTCCGATTTTCGATGTGAGAAGGAGGATCGGCCATCCAGACCGTTGCGAGGGTCTATTCCAGCGCGCAGGCAGGACGCTACTGGATTGTAGCGGCCAAGTAAATGTGGATCCCGCCGTGGTCATCGCCGAGTCAATGGCGCGCGTAAAGCATCTCGACCCCGACTATTACGGTCGCGCGGTCGAGGCCAAGGGCATACCGACTGACCCATCGCGGGTCTACGAGCGGCTCACCGTGCGCCCGATGCCGGCCCGGTCGACGAGGTGGGCGATCACACCCGTTCTCGGGAGCCCGAAAGCCGTATGTTCGCGTCTCCCCCTCCCGCACGACACTCGCTTTCGGCAGCCCGAAAGCCGCATGTTCGCGTCTCCCCCTCCCGCACGACGCCCGCTCCCGGCAGCCCGAAAGCCGCATGTTCGCGTCTCCCCCTCCCGCACGACACCCGTCTCCCCCTCCCGCACGACACCCGTCTCCCCCTCCCGCACGACACCCGTCTCCCCCTCCCGCACGACACCCGCCCCCGCAGCTTCCGCATCCGGGTCGATGGCAGCAAGGGGAGCACCGGCAAGGGCGAGCATGTCTTCGACGACACCCTCTCTCCCGAGCGCGATGGCTTCGGCCGCTGGATCGAGCGCCGCGACGCCTGAGCGCGCCGGTAGCCCGAACTCCCTCCACCACCTCGCCGGCCGATCGCCCGACCGCTCCCGCGCGCCGTCGCGCTCGACGAGCCCGCGGCCGACCCGGCCCGAGCCCCCTACCCGCGCGCGCCCCGCCACATTTTGCGGCGCCCTTCTCCCCGCGCCGGCATCCCCAATTGCGGTAACCTCGCCCCGAACCGAACCAGAGGTCCTGCCCCATGCTCGCCCGCCTCCTCGCCGCCCTCGCGCTCGTGCTCCCCCCCGCCGCGCTCATCCCGCCCACCACGGCGGCCGCCGCGACCGTACGCCGGCTCGAGCTGCCCGACCTCGTCCGCCTCGCCGATCTCATCGTGCTCGCGACCGTGCAGGCGACCGAGCCCACCCGCCGCGGCAAGCGCATCGTCACCCGCGCCACCCTCCTCCCCGAGACCACCCTCAAAGGCACGCCGCCCGACCCGCTCGTCGTCGAGGTCCCCGGCGGCGTCATCGGCGGCATCGGCCAGAAGGTCCCCGGCGCCGCCCGCTTCGACGTCGGCGAACAGGTCATCGTCTTCCTCGAAGCGAGCGCGCCCGACGCCCCCCTCGCCGTCGTCGGCATGGCGCAAGGCAAGCTCCGCGTCGTGCCCGGCCTCGACGGCGCCCGCCTCGTGCGCGACCTCGACGGCCTCAGCCTCGTCGACATCGCCCCCGACGGCACCCTCGCCGGCCACGGCCCCACCGCCCGCGAGGTGCCGCTGACCCGCCTCGTCGGCGAGATCGCGCGCCTGCAGGCCGCGCCCGAAGCACCCGCGGACCCCGACGCGCTCGACCTCCGCCCCGACGCACCCACCGTCCGCCCCTGACCGCCGGTGACCGCTCGCCCGCCCGCGCCCGGCCACCCCCGGCCCGCTCGCCCGCCCGCGCCCGGCCCCCCCCGGCCAGCTCGCCCCCCCGCGCTGCGCCTCATCCCGCTGCTCACCCCGCTCCTCGCCGCCTGGACCCCGCTCCTCGACGCCGCCGGTGACCCGCTCCGCCCCCCGGCCGACCCGATCCCGCTCGCCGAAGCCGGCCCCCCCTGGGACGCCGCCGCCGCCGCCTGGACCCACGCCGGCCCCGCCGCCTTCGCCCCCGCCCCCGCCGCCCCGCTCGCCCCCGACGGCGCCACCACCGTCACCGCCATCGACGACCCCGCCGCCTGGCTCGAGCTCGTCGGCGACCCCGCGCTCGTCGCCTTCACCCTCGTCACCGCCGAAGACGGCGTCATCACCGACGCCGACGTCCTCCTCCACACCGCCCGCTTCCGCATCACCGAAGCCCTCACCCCCGACGCCTGGCACCGCCGCACCCTCCTCGCCCACGAGCTCGGTCACGCCCTCGGCCTCGGCCACACCGACGCCCCCGCCGCGCTCATGGTCCCCCGCCTCCCCCTCGGCGAAGCCCGCGACCCGGCGCCCGACGACGCCGCCGGCCTCGCCGCCGTCTCCCCCGACCGCCCCCTCCGCCGCCCCGCGCTCGCCCGCGTCGACCCCGCCCCCGACGGCTGGCGCCTCCACGCCGCCGGCCTCGAACCCGGCGACCACGCCCGCGGCTGGATCGACGCCACCCCCACCCCGCTCGCGCTCGACCCCCCGCGCCTCCTCGGCGACCCCCGCGCCACCCACGCCGCGCTCTGGACCGCCACCGGCCAAGGCACCCTCACCCCGCTCCCGCCGCCCGCCGCCGACCTCGGCCCCGACGCCGCCCCCGACGCCGCGCCCGCCCCCGCCGATCCCGGCTGCGCCGCCGCGCCCGACTTTCCCCAGACGCCCACTTCACGCAACATCAGCCTGATCACTCTGTTGTCGCTCATCGCCCTCGCCCGCATCACCCCGAGGAGATCGCACTCGTGAACCGCACCGCCCTGGCCCTCGCCCTCACCCTCACCGCCGGCGCGGCGTCCGCCTACGAGCGCTCCACCACCAGCCGCGGCGCCCCCCTCGAATGGAACCAGCGCGTCATCCACTTCGCCCTCAACGCCGCCGGCAGCGACGACATCGAGCTCGCCGCGCTCGAAGCCGAGGTGCAGCGCGCCTTCGCCCCCTGGGCCGAGCACACCTGCGCCATCATCGAGTTCCCCTATGACGGCCTCACCGACGCCGGCGCCGACCTCGACGACATCGGCTTCGACCTCGAGGGACCCAACGAGAACGTCGTCGTCTTCCGCGAAGAGCGCGAAGACTGGCGGACCATCGACCCCAACACCGGCCGCCCCCGCGAGTCCACCATCATCGCCGTCACCACCGTCACCTTCTGCGAAGAGAAGGGCGGCCAATGCGACCTCCCCGGCGAGATCCTCGACGCCGACATCGAGGTCAACGGCGCCTTCTTCCGCTTCTCCATCGACCAGACCCCGCCCGCCAACCGCTTCGACCTCCGCAACACCCTCACCCACGAGGTCGGCCACCTCCTCGGCTTCGATCACACCCCCGACACCGAAGCCACCATGTTCGCCTCGGCCCCCGTCGGCGAGACCAAGAAACGATCGCTCGAAGAAGATGACATCGCCGCCCTCTGCGATGTCTACGCCCGCATCTACGACGAACGCAAAGGCAGCGACGACGACTGCCGCGCCGCCCCCGGCGCCGACGGCTCCCCCGCCCCCGCGCTCCTCCTCCTCGCCGGCCTCGCCTGGCGGAGCCGCCGCCGCCGGCTCACTGCCGACAGATCTTGACCGGCAGCGAGTTGAGCATCGAGTCCCGGCACTCCCACCCATCGGGGCAGTCTTCCGGCGCCTCGCACCCCTTCGTGCAGTAGTTGTCGCGATCGGGGAACGTCAGACAGATCCCATGCGCGCACTCATTGCCGCGCTCGCACGCCGCCCCCACCGCCGCCCCGCCCACGTTCGGCCAGTCGCACACCCCCACGTTCCGTGTCATCTCCGCGTCCGGCCGATAGCGACACAGCTCCTGCGAGAAGCCCTCCTCCCCCGGCGGCGGCGGCGTCCGCAGCGGACAGTCATCGTCATCGCTGCACCCCGTCACACACACCGTCGTCTCCCCGAGCCCCGGCAACGTCACGCACCGCTCGCCCTCCGCGCACGACGCCTGATCGCAGCACAGCCGCCCGCACCGCCGGAACCGCGCGATGCAATGCCCCGTCGCGCACTCCCCCGCCCGATCCGGATCACACTCCGCCCCCACCGGCAGCCCACCCCGCCGCTCCGGCCGACACGCCAGCTCGACCCCCGGCAGGTTGCGCGACGGCATGCACGCCAGCCCCCCCGCGCAGTCGCAATCGCTCGTACACGGTGAGAACATCGGCAGGCACACCGGCCGCCCGTCGACCTCCACGCACAGATTGCCCGGCCCGCAGTCATTCGCCACCAGATCACACCGCCGGCTGCAATAGAAGCTGCCATCGTCGTCGAGGCACAGCCCGCTCGGACAGTCCCCATCCCGCTGACACGGCCCCCCGATCCCCCGGCAGTCGGCGATCCCCTCGTCGCTCATGCCATCGCAGTCATCATCCTGCCCGTTGCACACCTCGTCCGCCGGCCCCATCGCCCCCACGCACGCCCCCCACTGCCCCGCCGCGCACGTCTCCCGCCCCGGCTCGCACGCGCCGCGCCCCTCGCCGCACTCGCGCGCCAACGACTCGTCGACGCTGCCATCGCAGTCATCGTCCATGCCATTGCACAGCTCGGCCACCCCGCCGGTGCACACCAGATCCCCCGCCGCGCACCGATAGACCCCCGGACACGTCGCGCACGGCTCGTCGACGCCCATCGCGTCCTCGTCGACCGTGCCATCACAGTCCTCGTCGGTGCCATCGCACGTCTCCGCCCGATCGGTCCCCGCGCCCCGACACACGAACTGCCCGCCCTCGCACAGCATCGAGCCCTGCCCGCACGCGCTCATGCACGCCGCGCCCTCCCCCGCCGCGTCCTCGTCGATCTTGCTGTCGCAGTCATCGTCGAGCCCGTTGCACGCCTCGGCCATCATCATGTCGCAGCCCACGTCGGGCATGTCGATCGGACCATCGCCAGCGGCGCCCCCCATGCCACCGGGAGGCGCGTTCGGCGCGTCCTCACAGCCGAGGCACACGAGCAGGCACAACAAGACAAGGCGGCGCATGGCGCTCCTTTCAGTCATTCGGCGGGGTTGCAGGCGTCGAAGAAACAGAACTGCGTCTCGGGGCACGACACCAGCGGCAGCCCGAAGAGGCCACAGCCCGTGCAGCGCCGACCGAAGATGCTGTTGACGCACCGATGCATCGGCCGGCAGTCATTGGCGCTGTTGCAGGTGCCATCGAGCGCATAACACTGCTGGAAGATCACGTCACACGCCCGGCCGGCGCCGCAGTCGGCGTTGTCATCGCAGATGGCCGCCGGCGCCACGCAGCGCCCCGCCGCCTCGTTGCAGACCGTGCCCCCGCCGCAGTCGCCGTCCTGGCTGCACGCCACGCACAGCCCGATGAAGGCATTGCAGAACGGCGTCGGCGCGCTGCAATCACGGTTCGCCTCGCACGGCCCGCACGTCGCGTCGGCCCGACACAACTGCCCCGCCGGGCAATCGCCCGCCGTCGCGCACTCGACGCAGGTGTTGTTGGCGGGGTTGCACAGCGGGCGATCCTGCGGGCAGTCGGCGTTGTTCTCACATTCGACGCAGCGGTCGCGCGCCCGGTCACAGAGTCTGCCGCCGGGGCAGTCACCGTCACCGAGGCAGGTGCGGCAGGTGTTGCTCCCGAGCTCGCACACCCGCGGCGCGCAGTCGGCGTTCTGCAAGCACCCCACGCAGCGATCGTTCACCCGGTCGCAGACCTGCCCCGCCGGGCAGTCGGCGTTGGCGACACAGCGCGCGCAGGTGTTGGTCGGGCTGCACGCCCCCTGCGGGCAGTCGGCCCCGGCGAGGCAGTCGACGCAGCGATGCTGCGCCACGAGGCAGCGCCGCCCGCCGCAGTCGCCGTCGTCGACGCACTCCACGCACTGCCCGTCGAGGCAGGCGCCGGCGCAGTCGTTGTCATCGATGCAGCCCACGCACCGCGCCCGCCCCCGGTCGCAGCGCCCGCCCGGGCAGTCGCCATCACCCACGCACTGCACGCAGCCGCCGAGCTCCGGCGCGCACCGCCCCCGCCCCGCCGCCGGGCAGTCGCCGTCGTCGCGGCACGGCACGCACGCCTCGTCGAGGCAGAACTGCTGCCCGCAGTCGGCGTCCGCCGCGCACCCCACGCACCGCTGCGCGTTGCACACCGCCGAGCCCGGGCAGTCCCCGTCGCCCCGGCACGCCACGCAGCGCGCCCCCTCGCACACCCCCGCCGGACAGTCCGCGTCGGCGAGGCAGGTCACGCAGGTGTTCGACGCCGGATCACACCGCCCGCCCGGGCAGTCCCCGTCGGCGAGGCACGCCACGCAGCGATCCCCCCCCGGCGCGCACCGCCCGCCCGGGCAGTCCTCGTCGCCGTCGCACACCACGCACCGCTGATCGACACACGCCCCGCCGCCGCAGTCGGCCGCGTCCCGGCAGCCCACGCACGTCCCGCCCGCGCACACCCCCGCCGGGCAGTCGCCGTCGGCGAGGCAGCCCGCGCAGGTGTAGCTCGTCGGATCACACGCCGCGCCATCGGGGCAATCGGCGCGCCCCACGCACGCCACGCACCGCTGCTCGGCCGAGAGGCACACCCCCTCGGCGCAGTGCTCGTCGCGCACGCACGCCACGCAGCGCCCCCCGCCCACGTCGCACACCCCCTCGGCGCAGTCGGCGTCGCGCGCGCACTCCCGGCACCGCCCCCGCGCGTCGCAGCGCCCGCCCATCGTGCAGTCGGCGTCCTGCGCGCACTGGATGCAGCGGTTGCGCGTCGGCTCGCAGCGAAACCCGGCGCCCACGTCACACTGCGCGTCGTCGAGACACTCCCGGCACAGCCCGCTCGCCTGACACACCGTCGGGAGCTGGCACGGCATGGCACCCGGCGCGTTGCAGTCGGGCACGCAGCCGCCCTGGTTGGGATCACACACCTCGCCCTCGCCGCACGCGAGCCCCACGCACGGCCCGCAGCCACCCGCCGGGATGCACTGCCCGTCGATACACGTCAGCCCCGGCGCGCAGCGCCCCTCGGCGTCGCACGCCACCGCGCACACCTTGCCCCCCGGGATCTGCACGCACCGATCGCTCGCCCCGCCGCACTCCACGTCGTCGCCGCACGGGCTGCACAGGCTCGCGCCCACCGCCACGCAGCGCCCGTCCGCCCCGCAGTACTGCCCCGCCGCGCACGCGCCGTCGTCGCCGCCGCAGCCCGTCTCGAACGCGCACTGCCCCGTCGCCGCGTCGCAGACCCGCCCCGCCCCACAGCTCTCCGCGGTGCAGCGCGCGAGGCACCGCCCCGTCGTCGGATCACAGCCCCCCGTCGTGCAATCGGCCGGGTTGCACGCCGGCACCACCGACATATCCCGCCCCGGCTCGCCCGCGTCCACCGCCTCACGGGTCACCTCGGCGCACGCGAGGCACAACAACGCCGCCAGACACAGCCGGCAGCCGGAGAGCAAACGCATCGAGCGGACCTCCTCCCTGACAAACGCCCACAGCATCGGAGCCCTTCCGGGTGAGGTCAACACCCATGCTCGGGCGAGCCCGTAGCAGGCTGCTGAAAAAGGCCGGACCGAGCACCGTGCCGGATCGCGGGCCGAGTTCAAGGCGCGCAAGCGCAGGCATACCCGAAGGTCTGTCGAGCTTGCGCAACGCCGAAATCGGCCCGCGAGACGGTGCGGTGCAGCCAAGCCCGCGACCTGACGGGGCGTCGGCTGCACGCGAAGCGTGGGAGGGCGTATTTCAGCAGCCTGGTAGGCCCCGACCTCACCGCCGGCGCCGCGCCGCGAGCAAGACCAGCAGCCACAACGCGAACGGCGCGCGACCGCCCGTCCCCGGCGCCGCGCGGCAGCCCGACTCCTTGGGTGAGGTCCGCTCGAAGGCCGCGTCGGGCATCGGCTCGGGCAGCGGCTCGGGCGGCTCGTACTCGGGCAGCGGCTCGGGCATCGGCTCGGGCAGCGCCGGCGGCGGCCCCATGTCCACCTCGGCGTCGGCGACCCCCTCGTCGGCCGCGCCCCCGTCCTCCTCGCCCATGTCGGGCGCCGGCCGATCCTCCTCGGGGTAGAGGCACTGCGCCGTGCGCCGCCGCACCGCGCACACCTGCCCGGCCGGGCACACCACGTCCCAGCACGGATCATCGAAGCACACCCCGCCCTCGCAGACCTGCGCGAGCGCGCAGTTGACGCCATCGCACGGATCATCGATGCAGCGCCCGGCCACGCACGCCTGCTGCGGCGGGCACTCGCGCGCGCCGCAGGCGTCGTCGACGCAGACCCCGTCGAGGCAGATCGCGTCGAAGCCGCACGAGACGGTGCAGCTCGGCACGCACGCCCCATCGCGGCAGAAGCCATCGCCGCACTCGACGCCCAGACACGGATCGGCCTCGCAGACATCGGCCCGGCACCGCTGCCCCTCGGGGCAGCCGCGGGCGAAGCAGTTGTCGAAGACGCACGCGCCCTCGCGGCACACCTGCCGCGCCGGGCACTCGACGCTTGTGCACGGGTCGAGGCACGAGCCCGTCGCCGGGTTGCACACGCCGCCCTGCGGGCAGCCGATCGCGAGGCAGCGCGGCACGCAGGTGTCGAACTCGACGAGGCAGAAGTCATCGCCGAGGCACTCGTTGTCGGTGCACGGATAACCACAGCCCACGCCCGGCGCGCAGTTGCCCACGCGCCCGTTGACCATCGGGCACGGCCGGGTGTCTTCGTCGACGCTGCCATCGCAGTCATCGTCGATGCCATCGCAGACCTCGGGCCCGGGATCACCGCACGCGTTGCAGGCGTTGCGCAGCTCGCCCTCGTCGATCGTGCCATCGCAGTCGTTGTCGCGCCCGTCGCAGACCTCGTCGCCCTGCAACGTGGCATCGGGGCGGCAGCGCGAGACGCCCTCGACGCAGCTCACCCGCCCCCGCGCGCACACCCCCACCCCGCCCGCGTCGCAGGTCGCCGAGCCCGTCAGCGCCTCGTCGACGACGCCGTCGCAGTCGTTGTCGAGCCCGTCGCACTGCTCGGGCGAGAGATCGACCTCCGAGCGACAGGTGATGCGCCCGGTCATGGCATCACACACCGTCACCCCCTCGCCGCACACCCCCGCCCGCCCGGTCCCACAGGGCTCGCCGGCGCCCTCGATCCCCTCGTCGATCCCACCGTCGCAGTCGTTGTCGAGCCCGTCGCAGAGCTCGTCGCCGCTCGGATCGGGCCCCACGCAGCTCATGCGCGCCTCGACGCAGACCCGCTCGCCATCGCCGCAGACCCCCGGCCGGTCGAGCGCGCACGCGTCGCCGCTCCCGGGCGTCTCTTCGTCGGTGCGCCCGTCGCAGTCATCGTCGATGCCATTGCACAGCTCGGGGATCGGATGACACACCTCACAGGCGTCGCCGCGCCCGCTGCCATCCAGGTCGCGCTGGTCGGGGTTCTGCAGCCCCGGGCAGTTGTCGCAGGCGTCCCCCACCCCGTCGCCGTCGCGATCGGCCTGGTCGTCGTTGGCGACCGTCGGGCAGTTGTCGTCCTGCACGCAGACGTAGTCATCGTCCTCGTCGCTGCACGCCGGCTTGTAGCCCCAGCGCAGCCCGTAACACAGCACCGGCGACATCTCGCCGTCGTCGAGCGGCCCGACGTCGAAGCGCAGCGCGAGCGTCACATCGTAGCCGCCGTCGGTGACCAGATCGCCGTCCCGATCGACGAGCGCGCCGGCCTCGTCGGTGATGCCACCGCGCAAGGGATCGCAGCCATCGCGGGTGTCGGCGATGCGGAAGCGGCTCTCGTTGTACTCGGCGAGCTCCCAGCCGGTGAGGAAGCGATCGTCGGGATCGGCCCCCGAGAGCGCGATCTGCGTCGTCGGCGCCCGCGGATCGTCGCCGGCGTCGAACTCGTAGACCTGCCGCGGCACGCCCGCCGAGGTGCCACCGTAGTCATTGCCGAACTCGCCGACGAAGTAGAGATCGCCGTCGAGGTAATGGGTCAGCGCGACGACGTCGAGCGGTCCGCCGGTGCGATTGGTGAAGGTGTAACACTGCGTCAGCCGGTTGCATTCGAAGGTCGCGACGAGGTCGACGTCGATGCCATCGACCGTGTACCGGCTCAACATCGTGTTGGTGTCACCGATCGCCTCGACCGGCACCCGCGCGCCGCCCTGCGCGATCAGCGTCTCCTCGAGCCAGCGCCCGCCGCTGCGACCGCCGGCGGTGTGACAGAGGAATGGCATGCTCTGAAACACCGTGTTCTGCGCGCCCTGGTCGGGCATGTCGGCCGGCGGGTCGTAGAGCGCCGAGACCCCCGTCCCCGTGCCGGGGCCGAGGCTGCCGTAGACGTCGAGCCCCAGCGAGAGCGAGCCGGTGCGCGCACGCACGCAGCCGGCGCCGGTCTCGAAGGACTGGTAGCGATCGATCGGCTGCGCGTCGGCGGCGAACGGCAGCGTGACACAGATGACACCGAGCGCGAGGGCGTGGCGGGCGAACGGCATGCTTCTCCTCCCCATCTGCCCGCCAGGGTGCGGGGGGGGCGGGGGCCGCGTCAACGACGGAATGTGCGGATTCGGCGGCACGCGCCGGGGGCGGCTCAGCGCAGGCAGGCGTCGCGATCGAAGCCCGCGGCGGCGAGCGCGGACGGGCGCTCGGGATCGGCGGCGAGGACCGCCGCGATGTCGATCCGAGGCAGCTCGATGCCGAGGGTGGCGCCGATGTGCTCGACGAAGAGGTCGGCGACGATCGCGTAGCCGGTCTCGGTGTAATGCACTCCGTCGAGGCCGATGAGACCGCCGAAGCGGCGCATGGAGAGCGCCTCGCCGCCGATGACGAGCCCTTGCTCGGCGATCGCCTCGAACCTCTCGGCGAGCGGGACGACGTGGATCTGCGCGAAACGGCGGGTGTATCGGCGGAGCAGGTCGTTGGCGAGCTCGGCGGCGGCGTCGATCTGGGCGAGGTGGGCCACGAAGAAGACACGCGCCTCCTCGCCCTCGGCCGCGGCCCGCGCGCGCAGCATCGCGACGCACGGGAGCAGGCTCGGGCGCGGCAGATCGGCGAGGAAGACGGGGACTCCGAGCGCGCCGAGCTGTTCGGCCGCATACATCATCATCGTGTCGAGGGTCTCGGCCGAGAGCTCGCTCCACGGGATGAGCTCCGGACCCGCGACGTTGTTGATCAGGTCCTTGCTGAAGAAGTCGAACGAGACGACGAGCGTGGGTTCGAGCGGCCGGAGCTCGTTGATCTGGGGGCGTGCGACCCTGTCGAGCGGCGCTCCCGAGGGGTCGTGTACGAAGTGGCTGAGGATGCGGCCCGAGGGGGTGCGCGGGCCGGCGAGGAGCTCGTGGACGCCGACATTGCCGCTCGCGACGTTGGCGGGTCTGATGTCGGGGTCGACGCGGGCGCGGTGGAACGCGGGTGCGCCGTCCGCGTCGGCGAAGCGGTCGACGGCCGCGCGGGCTCGAGCCAGCACGAAGGTGGTCACGTCCGGCGACGCGCACACCGGCGGCGGGCCGAGGTCGGCGAGGCTCATCGGGACGAAGGCGCCGTCGACCGGGATCGGCAGCGGCATGAACCCGCCGAGGCGGCGCGCGAGCTGAGCCGGCGGCGACAGGAGCGCGCCGCGTGCGCTCGGGACCCCGCGCTGCAAGCCTTGGCCGAGGCCGCCGCCGAACGCGACGATGCGGGTGAAGCGGGGGTCGAGCGGGGGCTCGTAGGTGAACAGCGCGCCGAGGTCGTGGGTGACGCCGTCGGCGGTGGTGACCTCGACGGTCGCGGGCCCGGGCGTGGGCGCGCCCTGCACGACCGCGCGCACGCCATCGACGGTCGCCTCCACGCCGTAGGCCGCGACGCCGGCGACGGTGACCGCGACGATCGCGGCCGGGTCGAGATCGACGACGGGGAAGGTGACGGGGTAGTAGCCGCTCATCGGTCCCCGCGCGGGCACCGCATGCGGTCCGGGCGGGTCGAGCGCGTCGGCGGCGTCGACGAAGCCCGTGTCATCCACGCGGGCGTCGACGTGGCCGAGGTCGACGACGACGGCGTCGACGAGCTCCATGTCATCGAGGCCGGCGTCGGCACCCGCCGGCCTCGCGTCGTCGCACGCGGCGACCGTGAATGTGACGGCGATGGCGAGAAGCAAAGGGAAGAGGTGACTGCGCATGACAGACCTCCTATCCGGGGCCGGTCCGCGAAGCAAGCCGATCGACGGGCCGCTCGATCAGGACTCGCTGTCTTCGAGCGGCGGCGGCAGCCACGCCTGCGCGCGCGGCGGCTGCGAGGGGCCGCCGATCGGCGGCGCCGACATCCGCCGCCCCCGGCGCGGCTCGACGATCGGCACTTCGCGCGCGAGCAGCTCGATCGGGGCGAGCTCGATCGACTCGTTCATCGGATCGCCCGCGAGCCGCGCCCGGGGGGCGACGCGCTTCTGCAACACCGGGCGGTGTTTGCGCCGCACCGTCGCGGGCAGGCTCGGGGCCTTGGCCGGCGCGGGCGCGCGCGGGGCGATCGGCTCGGCAGGCTGGAAGAGGATGTCGAGGCCCCACGGGCCGCTGACCGAGAGCGCCTCGCCGAGGCGGGCGGCGGCGCGCATCAGCTCGGCCGAGCGGTGTTCGAGGCGCTCGATGTGACCGGCGAGATCGGGGGCGGCGTCGAGGCGGGCCCGTGACATGCCGTTGAGGGCGACGGCGGCGAGGCGGAGCTGCTCGGCGGCGGTCCAGAGGCGATCACGGTGATCGAGGGCCTCGACCGACGCGTTCGCTCCGGTCTTCTCGGCGGTCGTGACGTTCATGAGAGCCTCCCCACGACAGAGCGCGATCGCGCGGTCGTCCACAGATACCTGCGTGTCGCTTTGGTTACCGGGACGGTTCAACCAATGAATGCAAGGCTATCATAACGGGGTATTTCACCCTTAGCGTAGTTTGCTCAATCACATGGGGCGTGAGGCAGAAGCCGCCGAGGATGACTGGCGGATGGCATCGGTCGTCACAATTGTTTACTTCGGCCCGCTTCCGAGGCCGTTACCACCCCGGAACCATCGCTCGTTACGATGCCACGACCTCCGGTGTTTTGCAACACGTCGAGGCACAAACATCGCGGCGAGGATGACACCACACGAACGCGCGCCGATCCACGCTCCGCGTGGGCTCCGGGTGAGCGCGTGCGGTAGATGTATGATGCAGATGAGAATGGTAACGATCAGCGCCGAGCGGAAGCGATCGGAAGCGATCGGATGGGATCAGGCAGGAAGGTATCCGCGGCGGGTGACAGGCGCGATCAGAGGATCTTGCCGATGTCGGCGGTCGCGCGGTTCATGTCGAGGAAGATGAGCCCGAGCTTGGCCGACTTGCCGGCGAGCACGAGGAGCAGGGTCTGCGAGGGCGCGTTCTGCATGACCGCGTAGCCTTCCTTGCCGCGGATCATGACCTGCTCGACGACGCCGCGCTCGAGCTCGGTGGCGGCGCGGGTGCCGAGGCTGGCGAGGGTCGCGGTCATGCCGGCGACCCGGGTCTCGTCGACGTGCTGCGGGAGCGCGCTGGCGATCATCAGCCCGTCGTCGGAGAGCAGCGCGCAGGCCTCGATGTCGGGCGTGCTGGTCTGGAGGCTGCGCAGGATCTTGTTGAGGTTGTCGATGCGGGACATTGTCGTCTCCCCCCACGGTGGCGGCGTCGTCCGGAGCCGCGATGAAACATGACGATACAACGAGCGGGCGCGAATCGCGATACAAGATCAAATTCCGGCCGAACGGCCCGCGCTTCAAAGGCTACCGTAGTTCACCTTCGCCCCGACAAATAAAAGTCGTGTGACAAGGGCTTCTGCCCGTGAGCGCGCTCCGTGCCCGGCTCAGAGCACGTTGGCGGCGAGCTCGGCGAGCACGCTGCGCTCGCCGCGGCTCAGGGTCACCGTGCCGGCGAGGGGCTGGCCGGCCATGCGGCGGACGAGGTGCACGAGCCCGTTGTCGCTCGCGTCCACATAGGGGTTGTCGATCTGGTAGGGGTCGCCGGTGAAGACGACCTTGGTCCCCTCCCCCGCGCGGGTGAGGATGGTCTTGACCTCGTGGGGCGTGAGGTTCTGCGCCTCGTCGATGATCATGTACTGGCGCGGGATCGAGCGGCCGCGGATGTAGGTGAGCGGCTCGATCTCGAGGAGCCCCATGTCGACGAGGGTCTGGTGGCCGTGGCCGAGGCGGCGGGCGTCGGCGTTCTGGCTGAGGAGGAGCTCGACGTTGTCGTAGATGGGCTTCATCCAGGGGTCGAGCTTCTCTTCGACGGTGCCGGGCAGGAAGCCGAGGTCGCGGCCGAGGGGGAAGATCGGGCGGCTGACGAGGACGCGCTGGTAGCGCTCGTCGTCGGTGACCTTGGCGAGCGCGGCGGCGAGCGCGAGCAGCGTCTTGCCGGTGCCGGCCTTGCCGACGAGGGTGACGAGGGGGACGCGGTCGTCGAGGAGGAGGTCGAGCGCGAACGACTGCTCCTTGTTGCGCGCGGTGATGCCCCAGATCGGCTCGCGGCGGGGGGGGAGCGCGACGACGCGGTCGGCGGTGGGTTCGACGCGGGCGAGCGCGGTGTGCTTGGGGCGGTCGGTGTTGCGCAGGAGCAGGTATTCGTTGGCGATGAGGCCGTCGGCGGGCGGGGCGATGCCGCCGTCGAAGGCGCGGCGGAGGGTGGCTTCGTCGACGTCGACCTCGCGGTGGCCGGGGTAGAGGTCGGCGATGTCGACGTGCTCGGGGTCGTAGTCGACGGCGTCGAGGCCGAGCGCGTCGGCGCGGAGGCGGAGGTTGGTGTCCTTGGTGACGAGGACGACCTTGCCGTCGGGGTTGGCTTCGCGGAGCTCGAGGCAGCAGCGGAGGATGAGGTTGTCGTACTGGTGCTGCACCCCGAACGGGCTCATGGCGCGGTTGACGTCGCGGGCGAAGACGACGCGGAGCGTGCCGCCGTTGTCGAGGGGGACGCCGTCGTTGAGCCGCCCGTGATTGCGCAGCTCGTCGAGCTCGCGGGAGACGGCGCGCGCGTTGCGGCCGAGGCCGCTGATGTCCTTCTTGAAGGCGTCGAGCTCCTCGACCACATAGATCGGGAGCACGACGTCGTTGTCGGCGAAGCGACGGAACGCGCGGGGCTCGTGGAGGAGGACGTTGGTGTCGAGGACGAAGGTCTTGCGCATGCTCAGGGTGCGCCGCTCACGACGAGGCGGCGTCTTCTTTCTGGGGCATCTCGGCGCCCGGTGGCAGATCGGCGAAGGCCTTGACCTGGTTTCGGCCTTCGGCCTTGGCGTAGTAGAGCGCGAGGTCGGCGTGGGCGATGAGGGTCTCCTTCTCGCGGCCGTCGTCGGGGAACGCGGCGACGCCGAGCGAGAGGCTGGTGCGCACCTCGCCCTTGACCTCGTGGTGGAACAACAACGTCTCGACCTCGGCGCGGATCCGCTCGGCGAGGGCGCGGCCGCCTTCGCGGTCGGAGCCTTCGAGGATGATGGCGAACTCTTCGCCACCGTAGCGGGCGGCGAGGTCGACCTTGCGGACGGCGTTGCGGAGCACGGCGGCGACGCCGCGGAGGACCTCGTCGCCGAACGGGTGGCCGTAGTTGTCGTTGAGGGGCTTGAACTTGTCGATGTCGGTGAGGATGACGCACATCGGGTCGCCGCGGCGGTCGGCGCGGCTGAGCATCGTGTCGAAGGCTTGCTGGAAGGTGCGGTGGTTGTTGAGGCCGGTGAGGCCGTCGGTGGTGGCGAGCTCGCGGATCTGTTCGTGGGCGGCGGCGAGGTCGAGCTTGACGGCGACCTGGCCGGCGATGAGCTCGAGCATCTCGCGGTTGGGGGAGGCGAAGACGCCGTCTTCGCGGGCGGCGACGGTGAGGGCGCCGATGGTGTTGCCGGTGGGCTCGGTGAGGGGCACGACGAGCAATGATCGCATCTCCCCCAACCGATCGCCGGCGGTGAAGACGGGGCGGTTGCCCTTGTACTCGCCGGTGGCGGGGAGCGAGGAGCGGACCTTGATGGCGCGGCCGACGAGGCCTTCTTCGCCGGTGAACTGGAGGTCGGCGTAGCGCTCGGCGTAGAGGCCGGCGGCGCGGACGACGCGGTGGACTTCGCCGTGTACGACGCTGACGACGGCGAGCTCGGCGGCGACCATGGTCTGGGCGGCGGCGAGGGAGGCTTCGGCGACCTGCTCGAGGCCGAGGGAGGCGTTGAGGCGCTGGAGGGCGACGCAGAAGCGGCGGATGGTGTTGCGCTCGTGGTCGGCGTGCTTGAGGCGCTGGCCGGTGGCGACGTCGAGGGCGAGCTTGCGGGCGGCGGCGCGGACGACCTGGCGTTCGGCTTCGGTCCAGGGGCGGGGGGTGGCGCGGTCGACGCAGAGCACGCCGGCGGGGCCGCGTTCGGTGGGGGCGTCGTCGGTGAGCGCGGCGGTGGCGGGGACGGCGACGGCCATGGCGGCGCCGACGCCGCCGGGGGCGTCGTAGTAGGGGAGGCCGGCGAACTTGTCGTGCACGGGGGCGACGGCGACCTCGGGGAGGTCGCGCATGACGCTGCCGGGGAGGCCGAGGCCGGCGGGGTACGGGCCTTGCGCGAGGTCGGTGCGGGTGGAGGAGATGCCGCGGAGCACGAGGCCGTCGGGGGTGCGCCAGAGCACGGCGGCGGTGGTGAGGCCGAGGCCGTGGCGGAGCATGTCGAGCTGGAGCGCGAAGGACTCGGTGAGGTAGTCGAGGGTGGAGCGGCCGACGGTGGGGCGGTCGTCGGCGCTGGGGAGCGAGCGGAGCGCGGGGGCCTGGGCGGTGAGGAGGCCGAAGTCGCGCTGGCGGGCTTCGAGGTCGCTCTCCTGCGCGCGGGCGGCGCGGGCGGCGTCGACCTGTTCGCGGTAGACCTGGCTGCGGGCGAAGAGGCGGAGGCCGAGCATGGCGGCGCCGAGCAGGAGGAGGTGGAGGGCGAAGGCGGGGAGGGTCTGGTTGCCGGTGAGGGTGAGGCCGGCTTCGAGGACGGCGGCGGCGCCGGCGGCGAAGGCGGTGACGGCGGGGGCGCGGGTGGCGGCGAGCCACGCGAGGAGGGCGGCGGGGAGCACGTAGAGGTGCGGGGCGTAGGGACCGGCGGCGCGGATGGCGATCCAGGTGGCGACGATCCAGAGGATGGGGCCTTCGTGGAGCGCGAAGAGGCGGTCGCCGGTGCCTTCGCGGTGGCGGCGGCGGATGTCCCAGGCCGCCGTGAGGGCGACGAGGGCGGCGACGAGCGCGGAGAACCAGCGGGCGTCGTAACCGGGCTCGAAGGCGCCGGCGACGACCGCCGCGCCGCCGAAGGTGGCGACGCCGAGGACCGACCACGGCGCGAGCGCGGTGAGGAGGCGCTCGTGGGGGGTGGTCTTCTGCTTCACCGGGGGGTGGTCCCCTCGGGGGGTTGCTCGAACTGGTAGACGATCTCGCCGGGGAGGACGAGGCCGAGGCCGGTGCGGGCGTGGTAGAGGCTCTCGTCGTCGCCGTCGCGGAGGCGGCGGAGCTCGCCGCGGAGGGTCTCGACCTGCGCCTGGAGGCGGGCGTTGCGGGCGTGGACGCGGGCGAGCTCGGCGTTGAGCTCGGCGTTGCGGACGCGGAGCTCGGGGTCGATGGTCAGGCGCGAGAGGCCGTAGAGGCCGGCGGCGAGGGCGCCGAGGAGGAGGAGCGGGGCGAGGGTGCGGGTGATGCGGGCGAGCATGGGGGTCTCCGCGGCGGACGGCGCTGTGTTCTGGTACCGCGGGGCGGGCGGGAGTTCAACGGGGATGGGGGGGATGGGGTGAATTCGGGGTGGTGGGGGATTGGTGTTCGGGTCTCCGCCACCCGATGTTCGGGTCTCCCCCACCGCTACAAGCGGCCGATTCTACTCCGTTCCGCAGGCCGGCGACGGGGTCTCCACTACCCGATGTGCGGGTCTCCACCACCCGATGTGCGGGTCTCCAACACCCGATGTGCGGGTCTCCGCCACCATCACAAGTGGCGGATATTTCAGCCTTTTCCCAACCACACACCCGTCTCTGCCGCGCCCCCACCCTCACCTCGCCACCCGTCGCGCCCCGTTCCCCACCTGAGGCGCCCGCCCGCGCTGTTCGAACTCCACACCACGCGGCGCCGCGCTCGTCTCGGCGAGCACCGCCGACAGCACCCGACGGTCACCCGCCCCCCGGCCCGTCTCCGGCGGCGACCCGAGCTGCGTCAACCGCGGCTGCACATGCTCGGCCACGAGGTGCGCCTTCACCCGCTCCAGCACCCCGAGCGACTCCCCCGTCGCGGGGTGCAGCACCTCCTCCCCCGCCTCGAAGATGGCGAAGACATCGCCCACCCGCACGCCTTCCCGAAGTCCGACGTCCACCACCAGCCGGCCTCGCGCCAGCACCTTGACGACCTGACCCACCACATCATCCGCGTCTGCCATCGCTCACCTCCACCATCGCGTCAATGTCCGCTCATCCTCTCGCCGAGGCCGATATGACCACAAGTTGTCGGTTGATCATGACGCACTGCGTCGGGCACCATCCGCGGTCCAAGGAGGTGCACCATGGCTCCCACTGCCCCCCTCGTCGCGCTGCTGCTCCTCATCGGCGCCGCGATCGCGCACGCCGGACCCCCCGCGCTCAGCGCGTCGGCCGAACAGAAGCTGCGCAAGGGCGAAGTGATCGTCAAGGAGCTCACCCCCACCGGCGGCGAAGGCATCGCCGCGCGGGTGACCGGGCTCGTCGACGCGCCGCCGGCCAAGGTGTGGACCGTCATCACCGATTGCGCGGCCTACCACCGCTTCATGCCCCGCACCGAGAAGAGCGAGGTGCGCGGCACGAGCCCGAACGGGCAGAAGTGCTTCGTCGAGCTCGACATGCCGTTCCCGTTCGACAACCTGTGGTCGGTCGTCGACGCGGTGCACGAAGAGGCCGCCGACGGCAGCTTCGTGCGGCGCTGGACGCTCATCGAAGGCACCTACAAGCGCAACAGCGGCTCGTGGAGCCTGTTTCCGTTCGACGGCGGCCAGAAGACGCTGCTCGTCTACCAGCTCGACGCCAACCCCGACATCAGCCTCCCCGACTGGCTGATCGCGAGCGCCCAGAGCAGCACGCTGCCCGACCTCTTCGCCGCCGTCCGCAAGCGGGTGCGCGTGCCCTGAGCGCCGCGACGGCGCCCACTTGACCCTTGCCTCGGTCGACGCATTCGTGGCACGCCCTCCCCAACCGTGGGAGGAGACATCACGATGCGGTTTGGACACGCAGCAGCGCTCGCAGCGGCGCTCGCCTGGGGATGTGACGACGGCGGCGCCGGTGGCGAAGACCCCGACGACGCCGCGATCGAGCTCGACGTGGCCTCCGCCGAGGCCGACGAAGGCACCACACCCGACGCTGAAGTGACGCCGGACCAAGGCGCCGAGCCCGATCCCGACGAAGGGGTCGTCGAGCCCGACATGGCGCCCGTCGACCCGGTCGAGACCGTCGGCGAGTGTGGCGAGCAGGCCGAGGGCACGGCCGTCAACGGGTGGCTCTATCACGACGACGACGCCAGCGACCGCAGCCGCTACGCGTTCGAGATCAGCGACGCCGACCGCGTCTTCGAGGGCGACGTGTTGCGGCTGCTCGGGCCCGGCGGCGAGGTCGAGCCTGCGCTCTGCGCCGACGGCAGCTATGCCTTCGACGGCCTCGGCGACGGTGTCTACCTCGTCATCGCCGAGCCGCCGGCCGGTGAGCTCTGCAGCCAGCGCAACTGCCCCGGCCGCTTCGCGCGGGCGCTCGCGGCGGGTCAGGCGAAGATGGTGACCTTCGGCGACAGCATCGCCGTCGTCGGCACCGCCGGCACCACGCTCTTCCCCGACCGCGTCGTCGAGCTCTTCGCGCCGCTCGGCGACATCGACAACCGCAACGTCGCCATCGGCGGCAGCACCTCCGAGGACTGGCTGCCCGGCGGCCAGCCGTTCGAGCGCAACCTGCGCCCCGAGCTCGCCGACGCCGATCTCATCGTCGTCACCCTCGGCGGCAACGACGTGATGCAATACATCGCGAGCTTCGGTGGCATCCCGGCCGACATCCCGGCGGCCATCGAGGGCGCACGCGAGGTCGTGCGGCAGGTGATCGTCAACGTGGAGGTCATCCTCGCCGAGATCCGCACGGTCAACGCCGACGCGGACATCCTCTACATCCTCTACGCCGACTACACCCAGGCGACCGGGAACGCGATCTGGGGGCTCGTCGGCGGCCTGCTCGGACGGGAGACGCTGCAAGGCGTGCTGGAGCTGGCGCGCGACTCGATGCCCGAGGAGCCGCACCTGGTGCTCGCCGATATGTTCGGCGCGGCGCAGGGCCTGCCGCTGCACGACTACCTGGAGGATCCGCTGCACTTCAACAACCGGGGTCACACGCTCTACGCCGAGGAGGTCTTCGTGGCGCTCGGCGGGGTGCTCGTGGGCCAGAGCCCGCTCTTCGAAGGCAAGTCACCGCTGGGTTTGCAGCGCAGCTATGGCTTCCGCCCGGTGCAAGAGGCGGAGTGATCCTCACAGCGGGCAGGGGTTGCGGAGCAGGCGGCGAGGCACGCAGTAGGTGTCGATGACCTGCGGCCCGGGCGGCTGACAGCAGGTTGCTTCGGCGAAGTCACCGCAGTCGGCGTTCGTCACGCACGGATGGGTGCAGACGTTGCGGAAGCTCGCCTGCGCGATCCCCCAGCACTCGAGGCCGTCGGCGCAGAGGAAGCCACGGCAGTCCTCACCCGGGCCGGGGGCGGGCTCGCGTCGACAGTCCGCTGAGCAGCCATCGCCGTTGACGCGGTTCTGGTCGTCGCACTGTTCGCCGCCGTCGATGAAGCCGTTGCCGCACTCGCTGGTGCAGTCGGGCGCGCAGCCATCACCCGGGACGGTATTGCCATCGTCGCACTCCTCGTCGCCGTCGAGGCGGTCGTTGCCGCACTCGCTGCGACAGTCGGGATCGCAGCCATCGCCGGGGAAGCGGTTGCCATCATCGCACTCTTCGCCACCATCGCGGCGGCCGTTGCCGCACTCGCTGCGACAGCTCGCGTCGCAGCCATCGCCGGCGACGCGGTTGCCGTCGTCGCACGTCTCGGCCCCGTCGAGGCGGCCGTTGCCGCACTCGAAGCGGCAGTCGACGCCGCAGCCGTCGCCCCCGACGCGGTTGCCATCGTCGCAGGTCTCGGCGCCGTCGATCCGGCCGTTGCCGCACTCGAGGCGGCAGGTGGCGTCGCAGCCATCACCGGCGGCGCGGTTGCCATCATCGCAGGTCTCGGGGCCGTCGATGCGATTGTTGCCGCATTCGAACCGGCAGTTGCCATCGCAGCCATCACCCGCCGCGCGGTTGCCGTCGTCGCAGGTCTCGGCGCCGTCGAGGCGACCGTTGCCGCATTCGATCCGGCAGTCGGGGTCGCAGCCGTCGCCGGGGAGGCGGTTGCCGTCGTCGCAGGCTTCGCCGAGGGTGCGAGCGCCGTCGCCGCATTCGAGGCGGCAGTCGGCCCGGCAGCCGTCGCCGGGGAGGCGGTTGCCGTCGTCGCATTCTTCGGCGCCGTCGAGCCGTTCGTTGCCGCACTCGAGCTGGCAGTCGGCGTCGCAGCCGTCGCCGGGGTCGCGATCGCCGTCGTCACAGGCTTCGTCGGCTTCCAGGGCGCCGTTGCCGCATTCGAAGCGGCAGAGGGGGTCGCAGCCGTCGCCGCGGTCGCTGTTGCCGTCGTCGCACTCTTCGGCGCCGTCGAGGTCGCCATCGCCGCACTCGCGGCCGCAGTTGGGGCCGCAGCCGTCATCGGCGCGGCGGTTGCCGTCGTCGCACTGTTCGTCGCCGTCGAGGCGGCCGTTGCCGCATTCGAAGCGGCAGCGGGCGTCGCAGCCGTCGCCGGGGAGGAGGTTGCCGTCGTCGCAGTCTTCGAGGGGCTGGAGGATGCCGTCGCTGCAACGGGCGAAGGGGAGGTCGGGGGCGAGGTCGGGCTCGGGATGGGTGGCGTCGGGGCCGAGATCGGTGAGGGGGTCGGTGGTGGCGTCGAGGGCGAGGTCGAGGTCGCTCTGGGCGTCGAGGCCGGTGTCGGCGAGGAGAGCATCGGGGGGGGCGGAGTCGGGCCCTGCGTCGGTGGGGGAGACGCCGACATCGGGCTCTGCGTCGGTGGGGGAGACCCCGACATCGAGCCCCGCATCGGTGGGGGAGACCCCGACATCGAGGGGCGGCGCGACGGGTGTGAGGTCGATCGGCGGCAGCGGACGGCGGTCGGTCACGATCGTGCCGCGGCTCGCGGTGGCGAAGTCGCCGCCGACAGCCCAGGTGTCCCCCCCGATGGTGATGGCGTGCAGGGTGTCGGTGTCGAAGCCGCCTTCGCGTGCGACATCGAGGCGAGCCCATGTGCCGTCAGGGGCGCGGTGGGCGACGACGCCACGCGCGCCGGTGGCGAGGGCGTGTCCGTCCGCGCGGACGAAGACGCCGTTGAGCGGCGGGAGACCGTCCGGGGCGCCGTCTTCCACCCACCCGAGGCCGTCGAAACGGCGGACGAGGCCGGTCTGGACGCCGCCGACGGCGAGGATGGGACCGTCCGGGCGGCCGTGGATGGTGAAGATGAGGTCGGTTGTTCGGGTCTCCACCACCCGCATGCGGACGCCGTCCCAGCGCAGCGCGATGCCCCCCTCGCCCACGATGTGGACGTCGTCGGCGGTGGTGCCCCAGACCTTGTAGAGGTTGCGATCATCGGGGAGTGCCGCGTCTTCGAAGCGCCGCCAGACGCCGTCGCCCTGCGAACGCAGGACGACGCCCTTGACGCCGCCGGGCATCTGTGAACCCCCGACCGCCCAAAGGTCGGTGCGGCTCGAACCCCAAAGTCCCCACAGGACCGCGTTGCTGGGGAGGCCGGTCGGCTCCTCGCGCCACGCACGATCACGCCACGAGAGGATGCGACCGCCCTGCCCGCACGCCCAGATGTGACGCGGATCGGCGCCCCAGATCCACCAGAGCGTCGGACCAAGGGGGATCGACTCGCGGGCGATCCGCTGGCCGTCGAAGCGCGCGAGGACCCCGCCGAGGGCGCCGCGGCTGCCTCCGGCGAACCAGACGTCATCGGGTGAAGCGCTCCAGACGCCGAGGAAGAGCGGTTCGACATCGCCGGGAACACGCGCGAGGCCGCTGCCGACGGGGCCCGGGGGTACTGAAGAATCGGTCACCGAGCCGCCCGCGTCCCCCGATGTGCGGGTCTCCCCTTCGCAGGCGACGAGGTGGAGCACGGTCAACATTGCCAGCAGAAGACGTCGCATTGGGGGCTCTCGACGATTGATCGCTCCGCCATCCACTAGCGCGGCCGGTCGGAGCGAAACAAGGGGGCCATTACGCGGACCGGAAGTGTCCAGTCGATTCCAGATTCTGGACGACCTGGACACTCGACCTCGACCGCCGCTGCTGTAAGCGCCCGTCCTGAAAGGGATGAGTACCTGGCATTCAACTTGCCGTTCATGACCCGCGACGCCATGAGCCCGGATGCCCGTCATGCCTCCTCCGCCCCGCTTCCTCCAGCTCGATCGCGGCCCTGCCATCCTCGAGGTGAGCATTCGCACCATCAGCCGACGCTACCTCCTCGCGCCGACGCGAGCCTTCACCGAGGCCGCTACCGCGATCTATGCCCGCGCCCGCGCACGTTACGCGGTCGGGGTCCTTTGCTTGCACATCGCATCCAATCATGTGCACGCGCTGCTCTCGGTTCCCGACCACGAGACGCTCTCTGCCTTCCTCCGCGACGTACACAGCGGGCTCGCCCGCCTTGCCCGGCGGCTCTACGGCGGCGAAGGGCATGTCTTCGCGCGGCCGCCACACATCGCGCAGATCCTCGACGACGATGCCTTGAGGGCGCGTTACCGCTACCTGTTCGATCAGGCGACGAAGGACGATTTGACGGCGCGGCCCCGTGACTGGCCGGGGGTTCAATGCATCGATGCCTTGTGTCGCGGCAAGGCCCTGATCGGGCGGTGGGTGGATCGCGCGCGGCAGCGGTCGGCCGCGCGCAGTCGGAGAGTCGAGGAGGAAGCGTTCAGCCAATCGGTCGTGCTCGAACTCGACCCCCCACCCTTTCTCGCCGGCGAGACCATCGAAGCCCGTCGAGCCTGGTTCTCGGGCCTCGAGGCAGCGATCGAAGAAGAGACGCGTGAGCGGCAACGGCGAGAGCGTGTGCGGCTGCCTGCTGTCGAGCGCCTGCGCCGGCTCAATCCTTTCGGGCGACCACGAACCACGCCAGTGACACGGGCGGCGAAGAGGGTCTTCGCATCGGGGGAGCCGCTCCGGCGGCGCTTTGGCGAAGCGCTGGGACACTTCGTCGAGGCGTATCGTGAGGCATGGCAAGCGATGGTGCACGGTGAAGCGTTCTGCTTCCCCATGGGTGGGTGGGACCCGGGTCGATTGCCATGCCGGCGGTTCGGGCCGTGGGCGTCGGGGCAGGCTTCCGGTGGCCCTCAAGGACGGGCAGTGTAGGTGACCTCGAGGGTGCCCTGCCCTTCGTCGCCTTCGAAGCCATCGAGGATCAGGTAGTAGCGCCCCGGCTCCAGGATGAGCTCGAGCCCCGAGAGGACGTCGTTGAAGTCGTCGTTGCAGTCGACCTCGCTGGCGTCGTCACCGCACACCTCCTGCAACGCAATGACGGTGTCGTGCTCGGCGTCGATGATGATCATCGACACTTCGGCGCGCTCGACGACGTCGACGACCGCTACCGCCTGACCACCGCCTCCGCCACAGAACGTGCTCGCGCCGCTCGAGGGCGCTCCGGTCGTGTCGAAGGCATAGCGCCCGCCGGGCGGGGTGACGAGGAAGGCGTTGGCGGTGAACTCGCAGAGGCCGGGGTTGCCTCGGTCGTCGGCAGGGTCGAGTGGGTCGGTGCCAGCGGCGATCTCTGCGCCATCGTCGACGCCGCCGCGGTCGGTGTCGGCGCGGGTGGGCAGCGTGCCGTGCAAGGTGGCTTCGGCGCCATCGGTGAGGCCGTCGCCGTCGGTGTCGGCGAGCGTCGGGTCGCTGCCGATGGCCTGCTCGTCGAGGGTCGTGAGCTCATCGTTGTCCGGGTCTCCCCCACCTTCACCGGGCGACAGCGGATCGAAGCCGAATCGCACCTCGAAGCCATCACGCAGCCCGTCGGCGTCGCTGTCCGGATCGGCCGGATCCGTCCCTGCGAGGGCTTCCTCGTCGTCTCGCAGATCGTCCCCGTCGGTGTCGGGGACGAGGCTTCGATTGACGACGACCGCACGCAGCGCGGGGTCGAGGTCGGCGAGCGCTGCGCCTTGCAATCGCAGCAGTCGGTCGGCGGCGCTGGCTGCGCTCTCGATGTCGCTGCGCTGCGCCGCGTAGTGCAGCAGCGCCACGCGGCCTTGCGCCGGGACGAGGAGGCGCCAGGTCACGGAGACGTCATCACCGCCGAGGCTGGCCGCCAATGGACGCAGCGGCGCCCGCTCGTCGGCGACGACCATGGCGACGGCATGATCGGACTCGCTCGCGATCACCCATGCGTCGTCTCGCGGGTCGATGCTTCCGTCGTCAGTGGTCTCGACGACGAGGCGAGTGGTTGCGTCACTGCCGAGGTCGACCGCGAGGTCGACATCGAGCGCTCGCGGCACGGCGCCGGGGTTCTCGAAGACGTCGACATACCTGACGAACGCCTCGTCGGCGGGCACGAAGATCCGTCGAGTGATCCGCAGCGGTCCACCGGGCGCGTTGATCTGGAGGGGGCCGAGGACGAGCTCGCGCCCGGCCGCCACGAGGAGGGCCTCGCCCGCGTAGTCGAAGAAGACATCGCCGCCGAGGCGGAAGGCATTGTCGAAGGCATTGTCGGTGCCATCGGCGATCGCGCCGCCGGCGACGACGTCCCACCGGTAGCCCGCGCCGTCGACCAGGGTCACCGGCAGCGGTGCGACGAGCCGGTCGTCGAGCGGGTCGAGCGGGTTGGTGCCGTCGCGCCGAGTCTCGTCGAAGTCACTCCGACCGCCGCCATCGGTGTCGACCTCGAGCGGGTCGGTGCCGATGGCCACCTCTTCGCCGTCATGGAGGCCATCGTCGTCGCTGTCCGCGTCGCGCGGATCGGTGCCGGCGGCGAACTCGGCGCGGTTGACGAGCCCGTCGAGGTCGGCATCCGCGACGCCGTCTGCGGCGAGGAGGGGGTCGAAGCCTTCGGCGAACTCGTAACCGTCGGGCATGCCATCGCCGTCGGTGTCGGGTCGGGCGGGATCGGTCCCGATGAGTTCGAACTCGTCGGCGTCGTCGAGGCCGTCGCCGTCCGTGTCGGCCGCCGTGGGATCGCTGCCGGCTTCATCGATCTCGACGCCGTCGGTCAGGCCGTCGAGGTCGGTGTCGATCGAGAGCGGATCAGTGCCGTGCAGATCGAGCTCAGCGCCATCGCCGAGGCCGTCGCCGTCGCTGTCGAAGCGGCGGGGATTCGTGCCGGCCGCCTGCTCGCGGAGCGTCGTCAGCCCGTCGTTGTCCGGGTCTCCCCCACCCTCACCGGCGGTGAGCGGGTCGAAGCCGAAGCGCACTTCGAAGCCGTCGAGGAGCCCATCGTCGTCGGTGTCCGGCGCCGCCGGATCGGTCCCCGACGTCAGCTCATCCACGTCGGAGAGGCCATCACCGTCGGCGTCTGGCGCCGCGTTGAAGTTGACGACCCCCGCCCGCTCATCCACGCGCAACCCCGCGAGCGCGCCGCCCGACAGTGACGCCAGCGCGCCCGCGTCGGCGAGCGCAGCCGCCCGATTGGGGCGCTGACGAGCGAAGTGCAGCACCACCACGCGCCCCGAGGCCGGAACAACGACGGGCAAGTCGATCGTGTAGGTCGCGCCGACCACCCGCGCGAGGCTCGGTTCGACCCGCGCGCCGACGCCGGAGAAGGTCAGCTCGACGGGGGGATCGCCGCCGCCCGCGTCGCCATCGTCGGTGATCCACCAGTCATCGGCGGCCGTCGTCTGCCCGTCAGCCGACGATGAGGCGACCAGCCTGGTCTCACCGTCGCTGCCGAGGCGCCCGGTCAACTGCACCGTGACGGCGACGGCGGCGCCGCTCGGGTTGTCGATGATCTCGGCGTAGCGCGCGAAGCCGGCGTCGGCGGGCACATAGACCTTTCGTCGCACCTGCAATCCCGCCACGGCCGCGGGGCCGATGCGGAGCTGGCGGCCGCCGAGTTCGGCGGTGACGCGCGCCCCCACGGGGAACGCCTGTCCCCCGACACGCAGCCGCAGGGCACCGTCGAACGCATCGAAGGTCCCCTGCTCGACGTGCCCGTCGTCGGCGATGTCCCAGTTGAAGCCATCCCCATCGCGCAGCACGAGGGGGGTCGCTCGAGGCGCCCGGTCATCGCCCGCGAGGCGCGGATCGGTCCCGTCGTCGCGCACCTCGTCGCCGTCGACCACGCCGCCCCCGTCCGTGTCGGCGCGGGCGGGGTCGGTGCCGTGGGTGTCGATCTCCGCGCCGTCGAGGAGGCCGTCGCCGTCGCTGTCGGGGACCCGCGGATCGGTGGCCGCGAGCTGCTCACGCCGGTTGATCAACCCGTCGTTGTCCGGGTCTCCACCACCGTCGTCGGGGCCGGTCGGATCGAAGCCGAACGCCACCTCGAACCCATCGCGTAGCCCATCCCCATCCGTGTCCGCCAGCCCCGGATCAGTCCCGGCCGCGAGCTCGTCGCCGTCGTCGATGCCATCCCCGTCGCTGTCTGCCACCCGTGGATCGAGACCGCGCGCGCGCTCCTCGGCGTCGGTCATGCCATCACGGTCGTTGTCGAGCGCGAACGCGATCGGCGACGACCGCCGCCCTTCGGCTTCGACCGTGATGCCGTCTCCAGCCCCGAGCGGGACCTCGACGACCAGCTCGATCTTGGTCGCGTCGATCACCCGCCCCGCCGCACCGCCGAAGCGCACCGTATTGCGCGCGGCCGCCGGGTCGAAGAAGCGGCCGCTCAACACGACGAGATCGCCCTCCGCGCCCACCGTGGGGGCCACCGCGTCGATGACCGGCGCGGTATCGGCCGGGAGCACGGTGACCTCGACCGGCTCCAGAGGCGTCGCGACATCGCCGAAGTCCTCGACCGAGCCCCCCAGGATCAGCGCGGTGGGGCCCGCGAGCGGGGGCAGGTCGACGATCATGTTGAACGGCGCCCGATCATCGACCACCTCGGTCGCGATCCCCGCGCCGGTCACGCTGGAGGTCACCCGCCGCACGGCGACGTCGTCGCTCGCGTCGACGGTGACCACCAGCGCCGCCGCGCCGATCTGCGCGACCCTGTCGAGCGCCGTGAGATCGGCCGGCCCGGCGAGGCGGGTGTAGACCCCGCCCGTCACCGCGGCGATCTGGCCGAGGACCGGATCGGCGACCGCCCCGAAGCCGACGGTGTGCACCACCAGCCCCGCCGCGACCGCCCGTTCGAGCGCGGCCCCCGGCAGCGCCCCGCCACCGAGTGAGAAGAGATAGACCACCGGCGCCGCCGCCCGCCGAGCCGGGGCCCGGACGAGGCGCCGCAGCGCTTCGTCGACCGCGTCGCCGAGATCGGGGCCACCAGCGACCCCACGAGCGGCGAAGGCGGCGAAGGCGGCGTCGACCGCGGCGAAGTCGCCGGTGATCGCCTGCCGGGTCAGCGCCGCATCAGCGTAGTCGGCGACCCCGATCCGGGTCGTGGCGGGATCGAACCGGGCGACCAGCGCCCGCGCCACCGCGACCTGCGCCGCGCGCCCGTCCCCGCCGAAGCCGATGTCGGCGATCGGCCCCGCGCGCGTATCGCGAGCGAGCAGGATCATCACGTCGCTCGGGCCGACCGTCAGCGTGCTCCCGGCCTCGGGGCTGGTGATGCGCCCGGTCGGCGGGACCGCGTCGTCGCGTCGCGTCACCTCGACCTGCGCCTGACCGACCTGGCCTCCGGTGTCGACCGCCTCGACGCGGAACGCGACCGGCGCGCCATCGTCGCCGGCCGGGATCTGGAGATCGGCGGTGAAGGGCGGCGCGAGGCGCGCGGCGCGTTGGACGCCGTCGACGAAGAAGCGGACCTCAGCGACCCCGAGCTCGTCCTCGGCCTCCGCGGTGACCGCGACGGTCGCGCCCTCGGTGCCCGCCGCGCCCACGCCGGGCGCGAGGATCCGGACGACCGGCGGAGCGTCGACGATGACCTCGATCGGGATTTCCAGCTGCGAGACCTGGTCTTGCGTGTCACGAGCACGCACGGTGAGGTTCCAGATCCCACCCACGGACGCGGCGGACGGCGCGGTCTGCTCGAAGCGATACGGCGGCCGTGTACGCGTCTCCACCACCCGCACAGCGCCCGCGCCCCCGCCCCCCGGCGCCAGCAGATCGACCGTCACCTCCCCCTCATCCACCACCTCCGCCACCACCCGCACCGGCTGCCCCTCGACCACCCGCGCCGGCACCTCCACCACCCGCAGCACCGGCGGCGCGTCATCCACGACCGTGATCACCCGCTGCGCCTCCACCCGATTCCCCGCCCCGTCCACCACCACCGCCGCCAGCGTCAGCGCCCCCGGCCGACCCACCGGCACCGCATACCGCACGGCATACGGCGGCTCCGCCACCACCCCGATCGGCGCCCCATCCGCCAGGAACTCCACCCGCGCCACCGCCACGTCATCCGCCGCGTTCACCGCCACATCGACCGTCGTGCCCTCGATGAACGCCGCCCCCTCGAACGGCGCCGTGAACCGCACCGTCGGGAGCTGCGCGTCATCCCGCCGCACCACCGACACCACCGCCGACGTCGTCCGGTTCTGCCCCCCATCCACCGCCACCGCCGTCACCGCCACCGCCCCGCCATCACCCTGCGGCATCACATAATCCACCGCATACGGCGCGGTCTCATCCGCCCCGATCGCCACCCCGTCCGCGTAGAACTCCACCCGCCGCACCCCGAAGTCATCCACCGCCTCCGCCCGGATCGTCACCACGGTGCCCTCGAGCACCGCCGCCCCCGCCACCGGCGCCGTCACCACCACCTGCGGCGGCTCGTCCACCGGCACCACCAACCGCAGCTCGACCTCCTCGCCGTGGTTCGCGACCGCCCCATCCCCCGCCGCCACGATCTCCGAGTTCCGCGGATTCTGCGCCCGCACCGTGAACGCCCCCCGCGGCACGTCGAACACCCGCAGCACCCCGCCCGGCCCCGTCCGCCCCGCCGACACGAAGTGCTCCCCCATCGCCGCCCGCCGCACCGCCACCGGCGCATCCACCAGCGCCGCCCCCCGCGAGTCCGTCACCACCAACCGCACCGACCCCAGCGGCACCAGCGCCAGATCGGCCGTCGCCTGCTCCGCCGCGTCGATCAGCACATCCACCGCGCTCACGATTCCGGTCCGCGTCTCGGTGGCGGAGACCCGTACAACGCCCTCCGGCAGATCGAAAAACGCATACCGCCCGCCGGTATCCGTCTCCCCCCGCCGCCGCAGCGCCCCCGCCGCCACCCCCACCGCGACCCCCACCGCCGGGTTCCCCCCCCCATCCCGCACCGTCCCCCCCACGCCCCCCGCCGCCGCCAACGTGATCGGCACCTCCAGCGCCTCCCCCGCCCGCACCACCACCGGCGCCCCCCCCAAGAGCGGCGTCCCCCCCGGGATCGGCACCTCCGCCTGCACCCGGAAGCTCCCCGCCGGCACCCCCGTCAGCACAAACCGCCCATCCACCGCGATCGGCACCCGCGGCGCCCGCCGCAGCCCCGAATCCAGCAACGCCACCTCCCCCGAGCTCACCACGTTCCCATCCGCCCGCCGCACCACCCCCCCCACCACCGCGCCATTCCCGAACACGACATCCCGCACCGCCGCCCCCACCCCACCACACGCCCCCCCCACCCGCGGCGCCACCAGCTCCGTACTCGGATGAACCCCCCACACATCGAACCCCACCCGCGGCACCACCACGTTATCGCCCCGATCGCTCCCCACCCGCGCCACCACCCCATACCGCCCATCCGCCCGCGCCGTCACCCGCTGCACCCGCCGAAACAACGGATGCCGACTCTGCCACCGCACCCCCGCCCCCGGCACCAACGTCACCCCATCCCCCTCCAGCACCCGCCCCTCCACCGCCGCATCCAGCGCCGGCAACGCCGCCACCGCCCCCGCCCCGAAGTTCAACAACGCCCCCACCTCCCCCACCGACAGCCCCGCCAACAGCTCCGGCGCCCCCGCCGCCAGCCGCTCCGCCGCCACCAACGCCCCCTCCCGATCGAGCTGCTGAACCCCCACATGCATCACCACCACCGTCGACCGCGGCTGCACCGCCACCCGCCGCCACGTCGCCGACAACCGCGCGAACCGCGCCCCCGGATCCAGCTCGAACGCCGCCTCATCCGCCCCGCGTCCCCCTGCGTCCCCATCGAACACATGCACCACCGGCGGACTGTTCGCCGCCTCGAACGGATCCACATCATCATCGTCATCCACCATCGCCCACCGATCCGCCCCCGCCCCCAAAGCCGCGCCCACCAACACGAACCCATCCCCGCTCCCCGTCGTCACCAACTGCGGCGGATCGGTGAACGTGAACCCGTCCCGCACCTCCGTCGTGAACGAAAAGTGGCTCTGCACCTGCAAATCCACCGTCACCGGCGCATCCGTCGGGTTCTCCAGCACCTCCAGGAACCGCACGAAGTACCCATCCGCCGGCACGAACACCTTCCGCGTGATCCGCAACCCCCCCGGCCCATCCCCCGGCAGCACCACCTGCCGCCCCCCCAGCTCCAGGCGCCCCCCCCGCCCCACGAACGGCGCGAAGCCCGCCTCCCCCTCGCCCCGCACCCCCAGCAAGAACCCCCCGCTCGAAAGCCCCCCATCACCCCGGAACACATTCCCCGTCCCATTCCGAATCGAGCCATCCTGATGGATCGCAAACTCCAGGTTGTTCCCATCGAACAACCGCGCCACCCGCGGATTCCCCAGCGACGCCGCCGGATCCCCCGGCGGCGGGATCACATCCACCGCCATCGGCACATCCAGCTCCACCACCTCCCCATCCGCCCGCACCTCCCCCAAGCGCTGCCCCGCCAGCCGCCCCGCCCGCAGTGAAGCCGCCACCGTCACCCGCCCCACCGGCACCCCCACCACCCGAAACACCCCATCCGGCCCCGTCGCCGCGAACCGCCGCGGCGCCCCCTCCACCGCGCTATCCACCGTCACCGCCGCCCCCACCACCGGCCGCCCCTCCGGATCCCGCGCCACCCCCACCACCGTCCCCGTCCCGATCAGCACCAGATCCCGCTCCACCACCTCCCCATGCGCCACCGGCGCCACCCCCACCACCCGCGCCCGCCGCGTCCCCGTCCCATCGAACGCCTCCAGCCCATACGGCCCCCCCGCCACCGGCACCAGATCGAACCGGAACCTTCCTGCCGCATCCGACCACACCTCCCGCTCCGACGGCACCAACCGCACCCGAACCCCCCGCACCGGCGTCGCCCCATCCGCCGCCAACGCCCGCCCCGACACCGTCGCCGCCCCCTCCAACCGCAGCTCCACCCCCACCGTCTCCCCCGCCAGCACGCTCGACGCCACCTCACCCGACAGCCCCGACAACGGCTCCGTCGCCGCCACCCCGAACCCCCCCGCGATCACCCCCTCGAACCGCGCCACCCCATCCGCCCCCGACACCCCCACCAGCTCCTGAACGAACCCCGCCCGCCCCGACAACGCCACCCGCGTATTCGCCACCGCCGCCCCCCCCGCGTCCCGCACCCGCACCTCCACCGTGCCCAGCCCCCGCAACGTCACATCCGCCACCACCTCCCGATCCGCCTCCAGCACATCCACCTCCACCCGCCCCCGATCCGCCTCCCCCACCGGCTGCGCCGTCACCGCGTACCGCCCCAGCGGCAGCCCCTCCACCACAAACCGCCCCGCCCCATCCGCCACCACCCGCCGCCCGCCCGGATCAACCGTCACGATCGCCCCCGGAACCGGCGTCTCCTCGTCCGAAGCCCGCACCATCCCCCCGATCTGCCCCGCCGCGCGCAAGGTGAGGGAGACCCGAACATCCTCCCCCTCGAACGACACCCGCCCCTCCCCCGCCGCCGCCAACCCCGTCCGCGGATCCCGCGCCGTCACCGCAAACGGCCCCACGAACACATCCTCGATCACAAACGCCCCCACCCCATCCGACACCGCGCTCCCGCTCCCCCCGAACACCCCCGACCCGCTCAACGCCACCTGCGCCCCCGCCACCAACGCCCCGCCCCCCGTCTCCACCAACCCCCGCACCCGCCCCTTCCCCAAGAACGTCACATCCGCCGCCACCACCTGATTCGTCCCCGTAATCGCCGCCCCCGTCCGCCCCCGGTTCCCCACCCCATCGAACGCCTCCACCGTGTAGGCCCCCAGCGCGATGAAATCGAACCGGAACCGACTGAACCGATCCGTCACCGTCTCCCGATTCACCGGCCCCCGCAGCACCACCGGCACCCCCGGCCCCACCGGCACATCCCCCCGCCCGAACACCGTCCCCTCCACCGTGCCCGACGCCGTCAACCCCACATCCACCGTCACCGACGCCCCCGCCACCAGCACCGCCGACGCAAACCCCCGCAGCCCCGTCCGCGGATCCGTCGCCACCACCGTCACCGGCCCCTCATCGAACCGCTGCAACAGATACTGCCCCGCCGCGTTCGCGTTCACCGCCCGCTCATCCTCCCCCACCCGCACCCGCACCCGCGCCCCCGCCACCGCGTTCCCCCGCGGCCCCCGAATCGTGCCCCCCACCGCCCCCCGCGCCGGCCGCAACGTCACCACCCCCGCATCCGTCGACCCCATCGGCACCGGCACCACCCGCACCTTCCCATCCAGCACCGCCCCCCCCCGAACCGCCCGCACGCTCACATCCAGCCGATCCACCCCCGCCAGCACCCCCCCCACCTCGAACACCCCCGCCACATTCGTCACCCCCCCGAACCGATCATCCACCAGCACCACCGCCCCCGCCACCGCCACCCCATCCCCATCGACCGCCCGCCCCATCACCGTCGTCGTCTCGTCGAACCCCAACGGATCCAGCCCATACGCCAGCTCCGCCCCATCCGAGATCCCGTCGTTGTCCGTGTCTCCCACACCCGGATCCGTCCCCACCCGCAGCTCCTCCCCATCCAGCAACCCATCCCCATCGCTATCCGCCCGCCGCGCATCCGTCCCCCGCGCCACCTCATCCCCATCCAGCAACCCATCCCCATCGGCATCCCCCACCACCGGCGAAGTCCCCGCCGCGAACTCCTGCACCGCATCCAGCCCATCCAGATCCACATCCAGCAGCGCATCGCCCGGATCATCCGGATCCAGCCCGTTCTGCACCTCCCACTCATCCGGCAACCCATCCCCATCCCGATCCGCCGGGATCTCCACCCGCACCCGCAACGACCCCGAGATCCCCTCCAACTGCGCCCGAACGATCACCTCCCCCCGCCGCAAAGGCGTCACGATCCCCTGCGCATCCACCGTCGCCACCGTCGGATCCGACGACGTCCACCGCGTCCCCGCGGTTGGTGGAGACACGAACAACGACCGCCCATCCCCCATCTCCGCCAACGCGATCACGCTCAACCGCGCGTCCGCATCCACGATCACCGGATCATCATTCACCGCATGCAGCACCAACCGCCGCGGCAACGGCGGCACCCGATCGAACGCCACCTTCACCGGCGCCCCATCCTCCCGCAGATCCAACAGCTCCGACGCCCCATAAACCAACCGCCCCCCCCGATTGCACACCGCCCGCACCCGCGACCGAACCCCCTCCTCGAACGGCACGTTCGGGATCGCAAACGCCCCCCCCGCCCCCGGCCGCGCCGTCCGGTTGGCGATATTCACCACGCACCCCTCACCCAACGTGACCTGCTCCCCCCCCACCCACGTCTGCGCCCAAGCCCCCGGACACACCACCACCAGCGCCAGGCAAGAGACCACTGCGACGCGAAGGCAAGAAGACATCACCACTCCCCCAGGCAGGCACACGAAGCGACGCACACCGCGCCGCCATGCAGGCACCAGCGAACCGCACTCACCCCACCGCACGCACTCAACCGACCGCAGCCAACCGACCTCAGCGCTTGCTCCGCGCCAGCAACGCCAGCAACGGACCCGCCTCCTTCGGCCACAACGGCGACCGCATCAGCGTCAAACCGAGCTGATACGTCATGAAGTGGTTCGTCAGCCGCGGCCCCGACGCCGTATTCGCCACCATCACCCGCTTCACCGGATACCCCCCCGGATCCGCCCCCTCCCCCTGAGCCACCAGCAACATCGCCCCCGCCGGCCCCAGATCCACCTCGAACACCACCCGAACCCCCCGCGCCAGCAACGCCGCCCCCACCTCACGCGCCCGCGGATCCCGCCCCTCGTTCGCCAACCACCCCTCGATCTTCGCCTTGCTCACCGCCGTATGCAGCGACGCGAACCCCACCCAATCCACCGCCGCCAGCATCATCACCCCCTGCTGATACAGCGCCGTCGCCTCGCTCACCGGCGACCCCCCCTCCAGCGGCGCGAAGTCCACCGGCGTCCCATCGAACTCCAACAGCACCGACCCATCCGCCGCCAACGGCACCGCGTACCCGTTCCCGCTCACCGCCCGCGGCATGAACGCGCTCTTCTCCCGCCCATAGTAGTCATAGGCATCCGTCATCAGAGACAGCGCCGGCATCTGACTCGTCACCAGCCGCCCCTTCCACGCCCCGTTCACCTGCCGGAACGCAAACGCCCCCGTCGCCCACCCATCCGGCCGCGGCGTCCGCCAGAAGAACACCTCATCCCCCTCCACCCGCGCCCGCGCCACCACCTCCATCCGCGCGAACTCCCCCCCCATCTCACCCAGCTCCGACACCAGCCGCTCCACGCTCGCCCGCGTCGCCGCCAGATCCAGCACCGCCCGCGCCGCTGGCACATCCCGCCGCTGAACCGACCGGATCAACGCCACGAACGCCGCCCCCGCCCCATCCTGCCGCCGCGCCGACCACGGCTTGAAGTCCTGCTCGAACAGCTCGCTCGCGAACCGCACATGCATCCGGCTCGCGTGCAGCTCCCCATCGAACTTCACCCCCACCGGATGACTCCGCGCCACGGCCTGCGCCGCCGCCGGACCCGCACAAAGCAACACAACCAGCGCCCACCCTGCGGCGAGCGCGACCGACACACGACGCGGTGTCATCGAGAACCTCCCATCACAGCCCGCCATAAAGCACCCGCTCATAGGTGAAGACATCGAAGATGTAGTTGATCTCGGCCACGAACTTGAGCTGACCGAACGTGAAGCTACACGCCGGATCGTTCCCGCAGTTGCCGAACCGCGCCGCGCACTGACCCGACGCCGTCGCCACGATCCGCGCCGGCGTGATCGTCAGGTTCGGACACACCGAAACCCCGAAGATCCCCACCTCGACGCACGCCTCGACCGAGAACGTCGCGCTCAAGCCACCGCTCAGCTCCAGCTTGCCCTCGAGCGTCACGCAGCCATCCTCCCCATTGAGGCACTGATCCTGCGTATAGCCCGCGCTCCCCGACAACGTCAGCCCGATATCGGCGATGATCCCCACCCGGATGTTCCACGCCACCCGGTTGTTGCCCACCCGCTCCTCGAAGCTGTCGAGGAACCCGAGCCCCGGCAACGTCCCCGCGATGCTCGCCCCCACCTGGAACTGCCCCGTCAGCGAACGCTTCCCGAACTCGATGAACTCCCCCGTCGCGTCCTTGCAGCAATCCTCCCGCGACCCCTTCAGGCTGAACGCCCCCCCCGTCCCGAAGTTCGCGCTCAAGAAGGGCACCCGGTTGATCAGCGCCTCCATCCGGCTCGCGATCGCCTCGATATCCCGCGAGAAGTTGAACTGCACGCCACCCTCGACCTTGTTGATGTCGCGCTTGTCCCCCTTGCACTCGCCGTTCTGACAGCGATCGTCCTCCGTGCACTCGCTCTCGTCGTCGCACTCCTGATCATCCGTGTTCTCCTGCCCATCCGCCGGCGCGCACGCCCCCGCCTTGCACTGATACTGCCCACACTCCTCCCCCTCCTCACCGCACGGCTGCCCCTCGTCCTTCGGCTTCTCGACGCACTCCCCGTTCTCGCAGGTGTTCTCCACGCACTCCTTCTTGAGATCCTCGCACTCCTTCTCCTTCGGCGTGCAGGCCCCACCCTCGCAGACATGCTTCTCGATACACGCATCCGCCGGCGCCCCGCCCGCGGGCGTACACGTCGCCCCCTCCCCCTTCGGCGGGTTCTGACACCCCTGCAAGGGATCACACGAGTCCTCGGTGCAGTCCTCACCGTCGTCGCAATCCAGCGGATCACTCCCCACGCACGCCCCGCCCTGACACTCGCTCGACTGCGTACACTGATCGTTGTCATCGCAGGCCGTGCCATCCGCCTCCTGGCTCTGGAAGACACAGCTCCCCCCCTGACACACCGCCTCCCCGCACCCCGAGCCGTCATCGCAGCGCGTGCCATCGCCCTTCGGCTCGTACTGACACGCCCCATCCACACAGCGCCCCGTCTGACACGGGTTGCCGTTGTCGCAGTTCGACGGACACCGCGGCGGCGGCGGCGGCGGCGGCGCGCCGTGCCACCCCGACTTGTGCAGACCGAACCCCGTATCGGTACAGATCTGCTGCCCATCCGCCGTCACGCTCCCCGTCCCGATCCCCACCCAGTCACCCAGATCGTGATCGTAGGCGAACATCTCCTGCTGATAGCCCGGCGGGTTCCCCCGGTTCGGGATACACACCCGCGCCGGCGGATCGAAGCGCACCCCCGGCGGCTGCAACGTCGCCACCATATCGAAGGTCGACCCCATCGGCGCCGGATCGGGCACCCGCTCACCCCGCACCTGCGACCACACGATCTCACACTGCCGCGCCCCGTCGATGCAGGTCACCGAGTTCGCGAAGACCGTCATCGTCGCCCCCGGCACCCCCTCCATCGTCAACGTCACGTCCGCGTCCCCGCCCACCAGCGCCGTATTCTCCGGCGCCAGCTCCGGCAGATACACCGGCTTGCCCAGATCGTTGTCGACGCCCGCCACCGTGATGATGTCATACGTCAGCCGCGGCCACTCCCCGTCGCGCTGCGCCGTGTCACCCTCGATCACCAGATGCACCGCGCCCACCGGCGCGTCCTCGATCGCAAACATTCCCTCCGCGTCCGTCTCCGCCGCGATCACCGGCCCATCCTCCAAGCGGATGTAGGCCGTCACCCCCGGGATCGGGTTGTCCTGGTTGTCGAGCACCTGCCCCACCACCCGCGTCGACGCCCGATCACCCGCCGCGAAGCCCTCCGCGTGCCACACCGCGCCCTGCGCCGCCGGATCCTCCAGCGCCGCGATCGTCGCCCGCACGCTGTTGCGCCCCGGCTCCGCCCCCAGCGTCAACGTCGCCCGCGCCAACCCATCACCATCGCTCTCCACCACCACCTCGGCCTCGCCATCGAACGCCCCGCCGCCCGCCAGCACCGTGAACGTCACCGGCACCCCCTGAACCGGGTTCCCCGCCGGATCCGTCACCAGCGCCACCATCGGCGCCGGCAGCCGCGTCGCGAGCTGACCCATCTGGTTCTCGCCCTCCACCGCCACCACCTGCACCGCCGCGTCCGGATACACCGACGTGCAGAACTCCACCGCGCCGAGGAAGCCCTCCGCCGACGCCCGCACCCGATGGCTCCCCGCGCCCGCGCGCCCGCCCGGCGTGAAGCCCACGCTCGCCAGCCCGTTGTCATCCGTCTCCACCACCAGCGTCCGCCCCGTCTCCGGGAACGCCTCCAGCGCGCCATCACCCTTCGTCACCGTGAACGTCACCGGCGCCCCCGGCACCGGGTTGCCGTTCTCATCAAGCAACGACACCGTCAACGGATCCCGCAGCGACTCCCCCTGCCGCGCCCCCTGACTCTGCCCCGAGATCAACACCAGCCGCTGCCCCGCCTCGTCGACCACCGTCACCTGGATCGACTTCGACGAACGGTTCCCCGCCCGATCCTCTGCCTCCACCGTGATCGTGTTCGGCCCCCGCTGAAGCAGCAGATCGCTCAGCGAGAACGTGCGGTTGAGCACCACCGCCGGCTGCCCGTTCACCCACACGTCCAGATCATCCTCACCCACCGTGATCCCGGTGATGTAGTCATTGGTGATCCCCGCCACGTCCACCTGGGTCGTCGTCAGGATATCCCCATCC
The DNA here is from genome assembly GCA_020633515.1 of Myxococcales bacterium. Next base: position 33,934 of record JACKDM010000021.1, on the reverse strand, counting down.
GCCGGCGTCTCGATGTGGATCACCGGCGCGCCCGCGTCCCGGATCACCTCGACCCGCGCGAGCCCCACGTTCCCGAAGGCATCGGTCACCGTCGCCGTGATCACGTTCGCGCCCTCCTCGAGCGCGATCCCACCCCGCTCGAAGCGCCCATCCGGCGCCACCGCCACCGCGATCCCATCGATCTCCACCACCGCCACGTCCTCGCCCTCGACCCGACCCCGCACCGTGATCGTGTCATCCCCCGTCTCGAAGCCATCCACCGGCTCGGTGATCACGATCCCCGCCGGCGTGCTGTCGACCACCACCGCCACCGAGGCCCGCGCCGTGTTCCCCGCCCGATCGGTCGCGACCGCCTCGACGGTGTTGTCGCCCTCCACCAGCTCCAGATCCACCACCCAGCGCCCGTTGTTCAACGCCGCCTCCACCCCGTTGACCACCACCCCCGCCGTCGCGTCGTTCACCGTGCCCGTCGCCCGCACCGTCCGCCGGATCAAGCGCGCGCCATCCGCCGGCACCTGGATCACCACCACCGGCGCCGTCGTATCGCGCAGCACCGTGATCGCCGCCGTCGCCTCGTTCCCCGCTGCATCGCGCGCCACCGCCGCGATCCCGTTCTGCCCCTCGACGAGCGGCACCTCCACGCTGAAGGCCCCCGCCGCCACCGGCGCCGCGAGCCCGTTCACCGTCACCGTCGCCGCCGCGTCGTCCACCGTCCCGCTCACCACCACCGACGCCGCGCCGATGATCGCGCCATCCCGCGGCGCCCCGATCGCCACCACCGGCGGCGTCAGATCACGCAGCACCGTCACCTGATCGCTCCCCTCGTTGCCCACCGCGTCCCGCGCGGTCGCGACGAGCACGTTCTCCCCCTCCGCCAACGCCACCGTCGCGCTGAACCGCCCCCCCGCCACCACCGCCGCCACGCCGCTCACCTCGACCGACGCCGCCGGATCATCCACCGTACCCGTCACCTCCACCACCGGCGCGTTCGTCGCGAAGCCCTCCACCGGCGCCTCGATCACCACCACCGGCGCCCCGTTGTCCCGCAGCACCGTCACCCGCGCCTGCGCCTCGTTCCCGAGCGCGTCGCGCGCCACCGCCGTGATGACGTTCTGCCCCTCACCGAGCGGCAGATCGACCGCGAACGTGCCGTTGGCGAGCACCGCCGCCGGCAGCCCGTTCACCGTCACCGTCGCCGCCCGATCATCCACCGTGCCCCGCACCCGCACCGACGGCGCCCCGATCACCGCCCCATCGAGCGGCGCCGTGATCACCACCACCGGCGGCGTGCGATCGCGCGTCACGTTCACCGTCGCCTGCGCCTCGTTCCCCGCCGCGTCCCGCGCCACCGCCGTCAGCACGTTGCGCCCCTCCACGAGCGGCACCGTCGCCGTGAACACCCCCGCCGCCACCGCCGCGTCCACCCCGTTCACCCGCACCGTCGCGCCCGCCCCCACCGTGCCCCGCACCTCGATCGACTCCGCCGCCGTCACCGACCCATCCACCGGCGCCGTGATCGCCACCGCCGGCGCCGCCGAATCGCGGATGATCCGCACCGAGACCCGCGCCTCGTTCCCCGCCGGATCGCGCGCCACCGCCGTCAGCGTGTTCTCGCCCTCGACGAGCGCCACCTCGACCCGGAAGCCCCCATCAGCGACCGCCGCGGCGACCCCATTGACCGCCACCGACGCCGTCGGATCGTCCACCGTCCCGGTGGTGGAGACGCGTACATCGGCCGTCACCGCGCCATCCACCGGCGACGTGAAGCCGATCACCGGCGCGATCGTGTCCAGCGTGACACCCACGCTCGCCTCCGCCCGCTCATCCCCCCGCGTCGCCACCGCCGTCACCGTGTTCGGCCCCTCGACGAGCGGCAGCGCCACCACGAACGAGCCATCCGCCCCCGGCGCCACCGGCAGCCCGTTCACCGTCAGCGCGTCGACCGGCAGCACCACCCGCCCGCGCACGTCGATCGGGCTCGCCGCCACCAGCGCCCCATCCACCGGCGCCGTCAACCGCACCGCCAGCGGCCCCGGCCCCATGTCCGGCAGCGGCGGCGCCATATCCGGCTCCACCCGCATATCCGCCGCGCCCTCATCCGCCGGCGCGCCCTCATCGAGCGCCACGCCCTCATCGACCGGCGCCCCCTCATCGGGCACCGCCACATCCCCCGGCGCGCCCTCATCGACCGGCACGCCATCATCGACCGGCACGCCATCATCCGCCGGCGCCATATCCGGCCGCGCCATGTCGACCGCCACGCCGTCGTCCGTCGGCGCCATGTCCGGCCGCGCCATATCCGGCCGCGCCATATCCGGCCGCCCCAGATCATCCCCTCCCAGATCGCCGCTCGCCCCATCGACGAGCGCATCGACCACCGCCCGATCGGGCTTGGGATCATCCGGCTGGTCATCACAGCCAAACGCCACGAGGGCCAACAGCAGCCACGCGCGCTTCATCGAAGCTCCTCCCCATCGGGGCAGACGCAGTCCTCGATCGCCGAGCATCACAACCCCCCCGACCGGTGGTAGATCACACGTACGTAGTTGTTCCCGAACGGGAATTCATCGCCGCAGCGATACCCGTTGTTCATCTGCCCGCCGCCGGTGTGCCAGCACATCCGCAGCGCGCTGTCGGGCTCGTCGTCGACGTCGCACGAGTTGCGCGTCACTCCGGTCCCCTCGCCCACGAAGCCCCACGACCACGAGTCGCTGTAATACCAGTCGACCCCGTTGTGGTTGTGCACCGCGTCCTCTTCCTGGCCCAGATCGGTCAGGATCTCGTCCCGCGCGCCCATCGCCGCCAGCGACAGCACATCACTCCCCGCCGGGCCGCACCCGAGCAGCAGCACGTCGCGGTCGCACGCCGCGAGCACGTCGTCGAGATCCTCGAAGCCATTGTAGGTCCCCACGAAGCACGGCTCGAGCCCCAGCGCCTCCAGCTCGGCCACCGGCACATCCTGCCGGATCCCGCTGAACGACGGCCGCCGACACTTCCCCGCCGCGATCTCGAGCGCCACCTCCCCCACCGCGCCCCCCACGCCCTCGACCACCGCGTAGTACTGCACCCCCGGCCGCGCCGCCAGGCTCACCGCGCTCTGCCACGGCCCCGGCAGCAGGTTGCCCGCGTCGTCGTTGCACGTCACCTCGTCGCCCCCGCACCCGCCCTCGCGGATCGACAGCACCGTGTCGAAGACCGTGCCCGCCGTCGACACGCAGATCGGCCCCGGCTCATCGACCGAGAACGCGAACACCACCTCCCCGTCACCCGCCCCACAGGCCGAGATGTCCGCGTCTCCCCCACCGTTGTTCGCGTCTCCCCCACCCGCGCGATGCACCCCGATCGGCCCCTCGGCCACCACCGGCGCCGCGCACGACCCCACCGGCGCCGCCGCCGCGCACCCCCCCGCCACGCACCGCCGCCCCGCCCCGCACGCCGCGTCATCCGCGCACGCCACCGCGCACCCCCCCGCCACGCAGCTCTCCCCCGCCCGACAATCCCCCGCCGCCGCGCACCCCGGCCGACACGGCCCCGGCGACACCTCCAGCGTGAACGGCCCCCGCGCGAACCCGAACCCATCCACGAACACATGGTACACCCCGCCCGCCACCACCTCCGCCGTCACCGCCGACGCCAGCCCGCCCACCAGCTCCGGCGCGTCGTCGTTGCACCCGATCTCCGCGCTCGTCGACAGACAGCTCGCCCCCCGCACATGCAGCACCGTATCGAAGAGCGTGCCATCCAGGCTGAAACACACCGGCCCCGACGCCGGCGCCTCGAAGCGATACACCACCTCGTTGCTCACCGCGCCCCCGCCGCACGACGCCCCGAACACCGCCCGCCCGTTCGTCCGCGTATTGCCCTGCACCGTGCCGAACCCCGCCAACGCCACCGGCGCCGCGCAGCCCCCGAGCACCGGATCGGCCACACACACCTTGTCGACACACGACCGCCCGCCCGCGCAGTCCGCGTTCACCACACACTCGGCCACGCCGAAGTCACACGCCCCCGCCTCCACCACCAACGTCCCCCGACCCCCCGCGCCATCGTAGCCATCCACCAAGATGAAGTGATCCACCCCCGCCGCCACATCCAGCGTCAACCGCGACCCTCGCGCCACCACGCTGTTGTCATCGTCGTTGCAAGCCACCTCGGCCGCCGGCTCGTCACACAGCCCCGCCCGCACCGACACCACCGTGTCATACCCCGCGTCCAGCGTCGACAGACACACCGTGCCATCCGCGTCGGGCGTATAGCGGAACACCACCTCCCGCCCGTTCGCCCCATCCGCGCACGACGGCGACGCCACCGCCGGCGCGAAGCGGCTATCGACCGCGTACTCCCCCGGCCCCTCGATCTCCACCGCCGCCCCGCACGGATCGGGCACGCACACCTCATCGACGCACAGCTCGTCGTCGGCGCAGTCCGCGTCCCCCTCACACGACGGCGGCTCCCCGCAGAAGCCCCGATTCAGCGTCAGCCGATAGGTCCCATAGCTGCCCTGCCCGAAGCCATCGACGAAGACGAACACCGGCTCCCCCTCGACCCCGTCGAAGTCGAGCTGCGACTGCACCCCGAAGAAGTCATCGTTGCACGCATACTCGGTGAAGCGATCCTCACACGTCGACCGCACATACAGCGCCGTGTCGTAGTCCGACCCCTCCAGGCTCGCGCAGTGCGGCCCGGTGCGCGACGGCACGAAGCGATAGACCTGCTCCTCGCTCTCCGCCCCGCCCGCGCAGCTCGCCTCGTGCACCGACGCCGACATCGCCGTCGACCCCACGATCACATCCCGCGCCCGCAACGGCAGCGGCGCCTCACATGTGCCCTGCACCACATCGAGCACGCAGCGCGCCTCGAAGCACACCTCCGGCCCGAACTCCCCCTCGCCGCAGTCATCGTCGCTCTCACACTGCCGCTCGATACACTGGTAGTCCACGCACGCGAGCGGCGGACCCTCACCCGGCACGCAGTCGAGATCCTCGAGGCAATCGACGAACTGGCACTGGTAGTCGATACACGCCATCGGCGGCCCGATCCCGATGAAGACCGGCCCCCCGCCATCGCCCCCCACACACTCCGCGTCCTCGCGACACTGCACGAAGATGCACGCCCCCTCGATACACTCCACGCCCTCGTCGGCGCCCGCGCAGTCATCGTTCACCGCGCACTCCGGCCGCTCGAAGCAATCACCCGGGATCGCGAGCAGCGTGAACGGCCCGAAGTCCTCCTCGAAGAGACCCTCGACGTGCACGAACACCTCCGCGATGCCATCACCCGCGAAGATCGGCGTCGTCATCGCCGGCAGCGGCCCCCCGAAGAAGTCATCGTCATCGTTGCAGCTCACCTCGCTCTCGACGTTCTCGCACTGCGCCCGCGCCGAGAGCGTCGGGTTGAACGCCGCCGCGACCACCATCACGCAATACAAGCCATCGCGCCCCGGCGCGAAGCGGAACACCGACTCCGGCCCGTCGCCCCCGCAGAAGCCCGATGTCTCCATCGGCGCCCCGCTCAGATCCCCCTCGACCGGCTCCCCGACCGGCAGCGCTCGCGGCGCCGCGCAGTCGCCGAACGGCGGGACGAACTCCACGCACCGCCCCGCCTCGCACACCTCGCCCTCGACGCAGCCGCCCTCGACCGCGTCACACTCCGGCGCCGCGCAGGCCAGCTCCACGCAGATCCCATCCGGGCAGTCATCGTCCACCCGACACTCGGCCTCGACGCAGCGATCACCCAGGCACAGCAACCCGTCGGCGCAGTCCCCGTCGCCCCGGCAGCCATCGGCCACGCACCGCTCCCCGAGGCACAGCCCCACGTCGCAGTCATCGTCCACCCGGCAGCCATCGGCGACGCACCGCTCCCCGAGGCACAGCCCCACGTCGCAGTCATCATCCACCCGGCAGCCATCGGCGACGCAGCGATCCCCGAGGCACAGCCCCACCGCGCACTGCGCGTCCTCCCGGCAGCCATCGGCCACACACCGCTCGCCCTCGCAGATCCCCACCGCGCAGCCCGCGTCGTCCCGGCAGCCATCCGCCAGACACCGCTCGCCCTCGCAGATCCCCACCGCGCAGCCCGCGTCGTCGCGGCAGCCATCCGCCACGCAGGCGAACGCCTCGCAGATCCCGACATCGCAGTCATCGTCGGCCCGGCACACCCCAGGCACGCAGCGCCGCTCCACGCACAGCTCACCCGCGCCACAGTCATCATCGACGCCGCACTCCGGCACCCCGCACACCCCGCCCACACACAGCCGCTCGCCGGGGCAGTCGAGATCCACCCGGCACGGCGGCGGCGGCGTACACAGCCCGCCGAGGCACAACTGCCCGCCCTCACAGCCCGTGTCATCCACGCACGGCGGCGGGCACGCGCCCGGCTGCGCGAAGAGCGTGTACCGCCCCGCGCCGCCCGCCGGCGTGTCGACGAAGACGAAGCGCACCGCCCCCGGCGGCCCCGCGACGGTGATCCCGCCGCCGAGCGCCACCCCCGCGCTGCACGCCAGCTCGCTCCCGCGGTCGCCGCAGACCCCGCGCACGTGCAGGTCGAGCGGCCCGTCGGCCTCGACCACCCGCAGACACTGCGCGGCCCCGCCGGCGCCGATCGTGACGATGTGCACCCGCTCCCCGCCCGCGCCGCCGCAGCTCGCCGCCTGCGCCGCCGGCGCCCCGGCGAGATCACCCGTCGCGACCCCGCCCGCCGGGTAGGGTCGCGCCGCGTTGCAGCTCGCGAGCGCCGGATCGGGCGCGCAGAAGCGATTCACGCAGATCTCACCCGCCTCGCAGTCGGCGGCGCCGCGGCAGTCACCCGGCAGGCAGGCGTTGGCCTCGCACAAGGCATCGACCCCACAGTCGGCGTCGCGCCGGCAGTCGGCCTCGGTGCACACGTTCGCGAGGCACAGCTCGCCCGCCGCGCACTCGATGTCATCGCGGCAGTCACCCGGCGTGCAGTCATCGTCGAGGCACAGCTCACCCACCCCGCAGTCGCCGTCGTCGAGGCAGTCACCGGCGACGCAGGTGTTGCGGATGCACGCCTCGCCCGCCGCGCAGTCCCCCGCGACCCGGCAGTCGGCGCGGGTGCAGCGGTTTTGGAGGCAGAGCTCGTCATCGGCGCACTCATCGTCGGCGCGGCAGTCACCCGAGACGCAGGCATTGTCGAGGCAGAGCTCGCCGCGGTCGCAGTCGTCGTCGACGCGGCAGTCGGCGATCGTGCAGACCTGATCGAAGCACAGCGACCCCGCCGCGCAGTCATCGTCGACCCGGCAGCCACCCGGCGTGCAGCGATCGGCGAGGCACGGCGAGCCCGCGTCGCAGTCGCCGTCGTCGAGGCAGTCGCCGAGCACGCAGGTGTTGCGGATGCACATCTCGCCGGCGTCGCAGTCGCCGTCGGCGCGGCAGTCGGCGACGGTGCAGGTGTCGGCGAGGCAGAGCGATCCGACCGCGCAGTCGATGTCATCGAGGCAGTCACCGGCGACGCAGCTCCGGCGGATGCAGCGCTCGCCGGCGCCGCAGCCGGCGTCGTCGCGGCACTCGGCGACCGCGCAGGTGTTGTCGAAGCAGAGCGATCCGGCCGCGCACTCGCGATCAGAGCGGCAGTCGGCGACGGCGCAGCGCTGATCGAGGCAGAGCTCGCCGCGCCCGCAGTCACCGTCGACGAGGCAGTCGCCGTCGACGCAGGCGCGCCGCAGGCAGCTCTGACCGGCGCCGCAGTCGATGTCATCGAGGCATTCGCCCTCGACGCAGGCGTTGCGGATGCACCGCTCGCCGGGGAAACACTCGCCGTCGTCGCGGCAGTCGGCCGGGGTGCAGGTGTTGCCGAGGCAGAGCGCGCCCGGCGGGCACGCGAAGTCATCGCGGCAGTCACCGATCGTGCAGGTGTTGTCGAGGCACAGCGACCCCGCCGCGCACTCGCCGTCGGCGCGGCAGTCACCCGGCGCGCAGAAGTTGTCGAGGCACAGCGCGCCGGCGCCGCACGCGTCGTCGCCATGGCAGTCGCCGGCGACGCAGGTGGTCGCGAGGCAGATGGCGCCGTCGCCGCAGTCGATGTCATCGCGGCAGTCGGCCGGCGTGCAGAGGTTGCCGAGGCACAGCGACCCCGCATCACACTCTTCGTCGACGCGGCAGTCACCGGGCGCGCAGACCCGGTCGAGGCAGAGCGCGACCGGGCCGCAGTCGAGGTCGTCGAGGCAGTCGCCGACGAGGCAGGTGTTGCGCAGGCAGCGCTCGCCCGGATCGCAGTCGACCGCGTCGCGGCAGTCGGCGACCGCGCAGTGACCGTCGAGGCAGAGCCGGCCGGCGCCGCACGGCGCGTCGGCGTCGCAGGTGCTCTGCGCGCAGCGGCCGTCGACGCAGGGGCGCTCGCCGGCGCAGGCGACGTCGGGCGCGCAGGCGGGCGCCATGACGCAGCGGCCGTCCCCGCAGAGCCGGCCGCCCGCGCAGTCGAAGTCGATCGCGCAGCGCGGCGCGGGCACGCAGGCGCCGGCGAGACAGACGTGGTCGTCGGGGCAGGCGTCGTCGGCGAGGCAGGGCGGCTCGGCGTCGGGCGCGGCGTCGATGTCGGCGTCGGCCATGGCATCGACCTCGGCGTCGACGATGGCATCGGCCTCGGCGTCGACCATGGCATCGACGTCGGCGTCGACCGTGGCATCGACCTCGGCATCGACCTCGGCGTCGACCATGGCATCGACCGCCGCGTCGACCATGGCATCGACCGCCGCGTCGACCATGGCATCGACCGCCGCGTCGACCCGGGCGTCGACCGCCATGTCGACCGGCGCGCCATCGGGGGTCGCGTCGGGCCGGGCGCCATCGGCGACCGCGTCGGGCAGGTCGAGATCGGGCGTCACCGCGCCGTCGAGCGCGCCGTCGAGCGCCATGCCGCCGGCGCCCCCCGCGCCGCCGCCGTCGTCGCCGTCGTCACAGCCGGCGGCGAGCAGACACAGCAACGCGAGCACCACCCCAGTCGACCGCCGCATCGCGCTCCCCCTCATTCGATGCATCGCCTGTCTCACCGCCGGTTCAAGAGCATGTAGCGCATGAGCTGGATCGACGGCGCGAACTCCGCCCCGACGGTGCCGCCGTCCTGCCAGTCGAGGTCGACGAGCCACAGCCGGCCCTGGCCGACGTCGATGTAGCCGAGCGCGACCGAGCCGCCGCCCCAGCCGCCGAGCGGCACGATCCCCGGCATGTTGCGGATGTCGTAGCCGCAGCCGGTGTTGGGGTTGGGCGCGACGTCGGCGTTGGCGAGCCAGAACGGATCGGCGAGGTTGAGCCGCTCGGCGGGGTCGACGCGATCGCTACAGCCGCCGGTGAAGCCACCGGCGACGAAGTTGGCACCGAAGATGGCGTTGTAGATGTCATCGCTGACGCTGAACTCGGTGATGATGATGCCACCGGCCTCGAGGTAGGCCCGCCACGCGGCGCCGTTGCCGCCGATGTTGCCGTTGCGGCTGACGAGCATCGCCTGCACGGTGTCATCGGGCGCGCACGCGCTCTGGAACGCCGGCGGGTCGAAGGGATCACCCGGCTGGAGGAGCACGTTCATGTCGCGGTTGCTCGCGCCGCACAGCATCAGCTCCGGTCGGACCGGGTTGGGGTAGGCATACCGCCGCCCGCTCGCGCGGATGGTGACCGTGTCGAGCAGCTCGCCGCTGTCGGCGTCGCGCACCCGCCACTGGTGCCCGATGAAGGTGTCGAGCGTCACCTCGGCCCCGGCGTCGACGAGCGCGGTCGCCTGCTCGTTGCAGGTGTAGTCGTACCAGACGATCGTCAGCCGGCGGTCGGGGAACTCGTTGGCGAAGGTCACCGTCGCCCGGTCGACGCTCGGCTGCGAGCAGATCTCGCGGGCGCCGATGCCATCGCTGACACAGGCCATCGAGCGGCTGCAGTAGCTGTGCACGTCGCCGCAGCTCCACAGCGTCAGGTCGCCGAAGCCCGGGATCCGGGTGTTGCCGACGTCGCCGTTGCAGGCCGGGTACTCGGCGACGGCCATCGTGTGATAGTTGCCGTCGGGGCGCACCCAGCCGTTCTGCGTGATCTCGGTGAACTCGGCGTAGGTGATCAGCCGGTGGCCGAGGCCCGCGCAGTAGTCGGTCGCCGAGCCTTGCTGGCACGACGCGCTGACATGGGTGAGGCAGACGGTGCCATACACCTGACCGGCGCAGGGCGGGTCGATGTCATCGGCCGGGTCGAGCGGATCGGTGAGGTCGATGAGCACCTCGATCGCGTCGTCGGTGCCGCCGCCGTCGGTGTCTTCGCGGTCGGGGCGGGTGCCGTAGATGAGCACCTCGTCGCCGTCGAAGAGCAGGTCGCCGTCGGTGTCGGGGTCGTTGGGATCGGTCCCCGCGTCGCGCTCGCCGAGGTCGAGGAGGTTGTCGCGGTCGGCGTCGGCCTGCCGCGGGTCGCTGCCGAAGTTGAACTCGCCGAGGTTGTCGAGGCCGTCGTTGTCGAGGTCGAGGACCGCGTCACCGGGTTCGAGCGGGTCGAAGCCATTCTCGACCTCCCAGCCGTCTTCGATGCCATCGGCGTCGCTGTCGGGGTCGGCCGGATCGGTGCCGACCTCGAGCTCGGTCGCGTCGTCGAGGCCGTCGCCGTCGGCGTCGGGCCAGGCGCGCAGGTTGACGACGAGCGGGCGCTCGGCGGGGGTGATGCCTTCGAGCGCGCGCCCTTGCAGGCGGATGATGCGCTCGACGTTGGCGAGCGCGTCGGCGCGGTTGTCGTGCTGCGCGCTGAAGTGCATCACGAAGGCGCGGCCGCCGGCGGGCACGGTCACGCGCCACTCGTACTCGAGGTCGTCGGCCGAGAAGCTCACCCGCGACGGCTGCACCGGCGCGCGCCGGTCGCTGAAGAGGGTGAGCACCGCCGGGCTGCCGGCGGCGTCGGCGTCGTCGATGAGCAGCCAGTCGTCGGCGGTGGTGTAGACCTGATCGCCGTCGCCGGTCGCGACGAGGATGTTGGGCGCGCCGAGGTCGGTGTACATGCGCACGACGATCTCGCGGTCGGCGTCGGTGGGGTTGTCGAACTCTTCGACGTAGCGCGCGAAGACATCGTCGAGCGGCACGTAGACCCGGCGCCAGACGCGCAGCCCGTCGCGGTCGCCGTCGTAGAGCCACGGTCCGATCCGCACCTCGCGGCCGTCCTGGCGCAAGACACCCTGGCCGAAGAACGGGAACTGCCGGCCATCGACGAAGAGGCGCTGGCCGTCGTCGTAGGCGTTGACGTTGCCGTTGTTGGTCCAGCCCTCGCCTTCGAGGTCCCACAGGAAGTTGCCGGCGTCGCGCAGGTTGTAGCGGAAGCCGGTGCGCGGCAGGTCGTCCGCCGGGTCGGTGGGATCGGTGAGGTCCCACAGCGCCTCGTCGAAGTCACCGCGGCCGCCGGCGTCGGTGTCGGTCAGGGTGGGATCGCTGCCGAAGTCTTCGACCTCTTCGCGGTCGTCGAGGCCGTCGTTGTCGGTGTCGGTGTCATACGGGTCGCTGCCGGCGGTGAACTCGCCGAGGCCGTCGAGGCCGTCCTCGTCGAAGTCGAGCGCGGCGTCGGCGGGGTCGAGCGGGTCGAAGCCATAGTCGGCCTCCCATCCGTCGGGGATGCCATCGGCGTCGCTGTCGGGGTCGGTGGGATCGGTCGCGTAGTCGTTGACCTCGACGCCGTCGTCGAGCCCGTCCTCGTCGGTGTCGACGAGGAGCGGGTCGGTGCCGAGGTCGTCGACCTCGAGGCCGTCGTCGAGCCCGTCGCCGTCGGTGTCGGGGCGGGTGGGATCGGTGCCGCGGGCGATCTCGTCGCCGTCGTCGAGGCCGTCGCCGTCGGTGTCGGGGTCGTTGGGATCGGTCCCGGCGGCGAGCTCGTCGAGGTTGCTGAGACCGTCGCCGTCGGGGTCGAGGTCGCCGTCGCCGGGGGTGAGCGGGTCGAAGCCGGCGGCGACCTCGAAGCCATCGGTGAGGCCGTCGTCGTCGGTGTCGGGGTCGGCGGGGTCGGTGCCGAGCTCGAGCTCGACGTGGTCGGCGAGGCCGTCGCGGTCGCTGTCGGGGAAGGCGACGAAGTTGACGACCGCCGCCTGCTCGGCGGGCGAGATCGCGGCGAGCGCCTGGCCTTCGAGGTAGAGCAGGGTCTCGGCGTTCTGGCGCGCGGCGTCGCGGTTGGGGTTCTGGGTGGCGAAGTGCATGATGATCACCGTCGCGCCGGGCGGCACGGTGACGGGGAAGCGCCACTGGAAGTTGTCGCCGGAGAGCTGCACGAACTCGGGCGCGACGCGGGCGTTGGGGCCGGCGAAGACGTGGGCGAGCGAGGGGTCGCCGCCGCCGTTGCTCGCGTCGTCGGTGAGCAGGTAGCGGTCGTCGAGGTCGAAGACGCCGTCGAGCGCGCTCGAGGTGCCGACGAGCACGGTGCCGCCGTCGGAGCCGAGGTTGCCGGTGATGGCGACCGTGGTCACGACGGGCGCGGGGCCGGCGTTGCGCAGCACCTCGAGGTAGCGGGCGAAGCGGGCGTCCGCCGGCACGTAGATGTCGCGCTCGACGGCGAGGCCGGCGAGGGTGCTCGGGCCGAGGCGCAGGGTGCGGCCGCCGTCGAGCAGCCGGGCTTGCGGCAGGCTCGGGAAGCCCTGGCCGCCGACGGCGAGGTAGAGGCCGCCGTCGTAGGCGTCGCTGCTCCCGTCGCTGACGCTGCCGTTCTGCTGGATGTCCCAGCGGTAGTTCGCCTGGTCGCGCAGGTCACGGGCGAGCGTGACGCGGATGACGTCGTCGGCCGGGTCGAGCGGGTCGGTGCCGTCGATGAGGACCTCGTCGCCGTCGCGGGTGCCGCCGCCGTCGGTGTCGGCGCGGAGCGGGTCGGTGCCGAGCAGGTCGTACTCCTCGCCGTCGAGGAGGCCGTCGTCGTCGGTGTCGGGGTCGCCGGCCGCGGTGCCGATCGCGTACTCGGTGCCGTTCTTGAGGCCGTCGCGGTCGGGGTCGGCGCGGCCGTCGTCGGGCGAGAGCGGGTCGAGGCGGTTGTCGACCTCGTAGCCGTCGGGGAGCCCGTCGGCGTCGGTGTCGGCGTCGGTCGGATCGGTGCCGATGTCCTCGACCTCGACGCCGTCGTCGAGGCCGTCGCCGTCGGTGTCGACGAGGAGCGGGTCGGAGCCGAGGCCGATCTCGCGCTCGTCGTAGAGGCCGTCGCGGTCGCGGTCGATGAAGAAGTCGATCGGCTCGGCCTCTTCGCCGCCGGCGCGGAAGGTGAGCTGCCCCGAGACCGCCGCGTCGGGCACGGTGAAGACGAGCGAGACCTTGGTGGCCGAGACGACGCCGGCGAGCACGCCGCCGACGCGGAGCTCGTTGCGGTTGAGCACCGGGTCGAAGAAGCGGCCGGTGAGCGTGATCTGATCGCCGGGCGCGGCCATGGTCGCCGAGATGGTGTTGACGAGCGGCGCGGTGTCGGCGGGCAGCACGGTGACGGTGATCGGCTCGGCGTCGGTGATGTTGCCGCCGAAGTCTTCGATGGCGGCCGAGACGGTGAGCTCGATCTGCTCGTCGAGCGCGGGCAGCCCGAAGACGGCGTTGTAGGGCGCGCGGTCGTCTTCGACCTCGTCTTGCACCTGCCCGTCGCCGGAGTCGATCGCGACGCGCACGAGACGCACGGCGACGTCGTCGTCGGCCGCGACGCCGACGACGAGCGCGTCGCTGCCGAGCAGCACGGTCGCGCCGAGCTCGGGCACGTCGGCGGCCTGATCGACGATCGCGAAGCTGCCGCCGGTGTTCTGGGCCATGCTGCGGAGCACGCCGTCGTTGACGTCGGGGCCGACGCGCACGGTGTTGACGACGGCGCCGTCGCCGATGAGCTGGTTGATCTGGGTCGTGGGGTAGTTACCGGCGCCGTCGGAGATGAAGTAGACGACGGGGCTCGCGGCGCGCTGGGCGTTGGGGCCGATGAGCTCGATGCGGGCGACCCCGAGCGCCGAGTCGAAGCGCAGCCCGGCGCTCGGGCCGGTCGCGACGACGGCGTCGAGCGCGGCGTCGACGGCGGCGAAGTCGGCGGTCAGCGTCTGATGCACGGTCGCGGCGTTGGCGAAGCTGAGGACGGCGACGCGGGTGCTCGCCGGGTCGAAGAAGCCGAGCAGCGCCTTGGCGACCGCGACCTCGCCCTCGAGGCGGGTCTCGATGTCGCCGTCGGCTTCGAAGTCGATGTTGCTGCCGTTGGCGGTGCTGTTCTCGCGGTCGATGACGAGGATCACGTCGCTCGCGCCGACCGAGACGAGCGCGCCGGCGGGCGGGCTGGTGATGCGGCCGGTGGGCGCTTCGGCGTCGTCGAGCCGGGTGACCTCGCGGGTGGCGCTCTGGAGCTGGCCGGCGCTGTCGCGGGCCTCGACGCGGAGCGTGATCGCGCCGCCGGCCTCGCCGGCCGACATCTGCACGCTGGTGGTGTAGGGCGCCGCGACCCGGGTGGCCTGGAGCACGTCGTCGACGTAGAAGCGCACCTCGTCGACGCCGAGGTCGTCGGCGACGTCGGCGCTGATCGCGAGGCGGCTGCCTTCGACCGCCTCGGCGCCGGCCGCGGGCGCGGTGATGACGACGGTGGGCGGCTGGTCGACGGTGACGTCGAAGCGGCGGCTGACCTCGGCGGTCTGGCCGATGGTGTCGCGGGCGCGGAGCACGGCCTCGACGGGGTTGTTCGCCGCGCCGGCGGCGGGCGCGACCCAGTCGAAGCGGAACGGCGCCTGGTTGCGGGTGGCGATGACGACGCCGTCGACGACGAGCTCGACGGTGACCCCGCGGTCGTCGCGGGCGTCGGCCTCGAAGCGCACGGTGGTGTTCTCGACGACCGTGCCGCCCTCGGCGGGCGCGCGGATGATCTCGATGGTGGGCGCGGCGTCGGGCACGACCTGCACCACCCGCGTCGCCTCGTCGGTGTTGCCGGCGCGGTCGGTCGCGACGGCGCGCAGGGTCAGGTCGACGGGGCCGTCGGGCGCGGCGTCGGGGTCGATGTCGATCGTGGCGGCGTAGGGCGGGCTCTCGTCGATGGCGATCGAGCGCGCGCCGACGAAGAACTCGACGCGGGCGACGCCGACGTCGTCGTTGGCGAGCACCGCGGCGCTGATCCGGGTGCCTTCGATGAAGCGGGCGCCGATGAGCGGCGCGGTGAAGACGACGTCGGGCGCCTGCTCGTCGTCGAGGCGGAAGACGGTGACGGCGTCGGAGACGGTCTGGTTGGGGCCGTTGTCGTAGGCGACCGCGGTGAGCGCGATCGGGGCGCGGCCGACGCCGGCGGGCACGCGCCAGACGAAGGTGTAGGGCGGCGTCGAGTCGCTGCCGATGACGACGCCGTCGGCGCGGAAGTCGACGCGGCGCATGCCGATGTCGTCGCTGGCCTCGGCGGAGAGCACGACCTGCGCGCCCTCGCGGATCTCGACGCCGGCGAGCGGCGCGATCAGCTCGACCTGCGGCGGGTCGTCGACGGGGACCTCGATCGCGAGCGGCACGAGCTGGTCGTGGGCGTCGATCGAGCCGGGCGCGTCGACGACGATCGCGGCGTTCTGCGGGCTGATGACGCGCACGATGAACGCGCCCTCGGGCACGAAGCGGAGCTGGAGGCGGCCGAGCGGGCTGGTGCGGCCGACCGAGCGGAAGGAGACCCCGAGGCGCTCGCGCTGGATCTGCACCGCGGCGTCGGCGACCGGGCGGCCGTCGCTGTAGCTGACCTGGAGCGCGATCTCGCCGAGCGGCACGAGCTGCAGGTCCTGCTCGGTGATCTCGAACGCCTCGACGCTGACCGGCGCCGCGCTCCAGAGGCCGGTGTTGGGCTCCTGCGCGCGCACGGTGAAGTCGCCGAGCGGCATGTCGAGGAAGCTGTAGCGGCCGCCGGTGTCGGTGCGCCCGCGGCGGGTGACGCCGGGGCCGGTGATCTCGGTGGGGACCTCGACGGCGACGTTGCCGCCGCCGTCGCGCACGACGCCGATGACGCCGCCGGTGGGGATGATCTCGATCTCGACCGCGACGGTCTCGCCGGCGACGACGTTGACGAAGACCTCGCCGGTCAGCGGCGTGCCCTGCGGGATCGGCACCGTCGCGACGAGGCGGTACTGGCCGGGCGGCACGCCGGTGAAGCCGAAGCCGCCGTCGATGGCGATCCCGGCGTCGGCGTTGCCGGGGAGCGGGCCGCCCGACATGCGCACGGTGCCGGTGCTGACGACGTTGCCATCGGGCCGGCGCACGGTGCCGACGACGAGGCCGGTGTTGTTGAAGACGACGTCGCGCTCTGCGGTGTCGGCGCCGGGCGCGAAGACCCCGCCGAAGGTGGGCGAGTCGACGCCGGTGACCGGGTGGCGGGCGCGCACCTCGAAGGGCGCGGCGGGGACCGCGATGTTGTCGCCGTTGCGGCCGAGGCGGGCGCCGACGCGGTAGACGCCGTTGCCGTCGGCGTCGAACTGCCAGGTCCGCCCGAAGAGCGGGTGGCTGCTCTGCCAGGTGACGCGGCTGCGCGGCACCACCGTCTCGGCGTCGCCTTCGAGGACGCGGCCGGAGACGCCGGCGAGCAGCGTCGGGAGCGGGTCGACGTCGTCGGCGCCGCTCAGGTCGTGGTTGCGGATCGTCGCGCGGTCCTCGACCGAGAGCCCGCTCAGCGCCTCGGGCGCCGGCGCTTCGAGGCGCTCGGCGGCGGCGCGGGCGGCGAGGCCGGTGAGCTGCTGCACGCCGAAGTGCATCAGCGACGCGGTCTGCCCCGGCTCGATCCGCAGCCGCACCCAGGTCGCGTCGAGGCGGCCATAAGTCGCCTGCGGGCTCAGCAGCCACTCGCCCTCGCCCGCCCCGATCACGCCGCCCTCGCCGTCGAAGACGTGCGCCGCCGTCGGCTGGTTGGCGGTGACGAACGGGTCCTCGTCGATCCGGTCGTCGATCACCGCCCACCGATCGGCCGCGTCGCCGAGCGCCGCGCCGACCGCGAGGAACGGGTCGCCGCTGCTCGTCAGGTTGAGCTGCGGCGGATCGGTGAAGGTGAAGCCGCCCTCGGTGCGGGTCGTGAACTGGAAGTGCGTGCGCACCTGCACGTCGAGCACGATCGGATCGGCGGTGGGGTTGCGCAGCACCTCGACGAAGCGCACGAAGTAGCCGTCGCGCGGCACATAGACCTTGCGCGTGATCTGCACCCCGCCCGGCCCCGCGCCGGGCAGCGCGAGCTGGCGCCCGTCGAGCTCGACGCGGCCGCCGTTGCCGGCGAAGGGCTCGAAGTCCTCGCCGCCGTCGCTCTCGCGCACATAGAGCAGAAACCCGCCGCTCGACAGCCCGCCGTCCCCGCGGAACACCGAGCGCGTCCCGTTGCGGATCGAGCCGTCCTGGTGGATCGCGTAGTCGAAGTTGTTGGCGTCGAAGAGGCGGGTCAGCATCGGGTTGGTGTTGCTCGGCGGCGGCGGGATGAAGTTCTCGTCCATGCGGATCTCGATCACCGCGATGTCACCGTCGAACCGGATCTCGCCGCCCGCAGCGCCCGCCTGCCGCTCGCCGCGCAGGCTCGCGTTGACCGTGAAGCGCCCCTGCGGCACGCCCTCGACCCGGAAGCTGCCGTCGGCCGCCGTGTCCGCGAAGCGCCGCGGCGCGCCCGGCACCACGCTGTCGACCGTCACCGCCGCCCCGCTCGCCGGCGTCCCGTCGGCGCGCAGGATGCTGCCGGTGACCACGCCGGTCCCGATCAGGATCAGGTCGCGGCTGACCACCTCCGCGTGCGCCGCGAGCGCGATCCCCTCGGCGCGCGCCCGGCGGGCGCCGGTGCCGTCGAACGCCTCGAGCGCGTACGGCCCGCCCGCGACCGGCACCAGATCGAAGCGGAAGCGCCCCACCGCGTCGGTGGTGACCTCGCGGCTCGACGGCGTCAGCCGCACCCGCACGTTGCGCACCGGGGTGATCCCGTCGGGGTTGTAGGCGACGCCGGTGATCGTGCCCGCGCTCTCGAGGCGCAGCTCGAGGCTCACCGTCTCGCCCGCGAGCACGCTCGAGTCGAGCCCGCCCACCAGCCCGGAGAGCGCCTCGACCGCCGCCAGCGAGAACGGCCCCGCGAGCACCTGCTGGAAGCGCACCTGCCCCGCGCCGTCCGCGATCGCGACGAGGCGCTGGGTGAAGCCGGTGCCGCCATCGAGGGTCACCCGCGTCCCCGGCGCCGGATCACCGCCCGCGTCGAGCACCGTCACCTCGACCGTGCCGAGCCCGAGCAGCGTCACGTCGGCCTCGACCTCGGCGTCGGGCTCCACGAGGTTGACCACCATGCGCCCGCGATCCGGCGTCACCGGGTGCGCCGCGTCGAGCGTGTAGCGCCCGAGCGGCAGCCCGTCGAAGCGGAACACGCCCTGCGCGTCGGCGACCACCGTGCGCCCGCCCGGGCTCACCGTCACCGCGGCGCCCGGCACCGGCGTCGCCGCGTCGCTCGCGAGCACCGCGCCCACGATCCGCCCCGCGCCCCGCAGCGTCACCGTCACCCGCGCGACGTCGCCCTCGAAGTCGACGTTGCCCTCCGCCACCCCCGCGAGCCCGGTGCGCGGATCGAGGCCGGTCAGCTCGAACGGCCCGACGAAGACCCCATCGAACGCAAACGCGCCCGCCGCGTCGGTGACCACCTCCGCCTGCCCGCCGAACGGCGAGCGGCTCCGCAGCGTCACCCGCGCCCCGGCGACGAGCGCGCCGCCGCCGGTCTCCACGATCCCCGCGACCCGCCCCTTGCCGAGGAAGCTCACGTCGGCCGGCACCACCTGGTTCGTCCCGGTGATCGCCGCCGAGGTTCGCCCCCGGTTGCCCGCCGCGTCGAACGCCTCGACGGTGTAGACCCCGAGCGGGATGAAGTCGAAGCGGAAGCGGCTGAAGTCATCGGTGACGATGTCGAGGTTCGACGGCCCCCGCAGCGTCACCTGGATCCCCGGCCCCACCGGCTGCCCGTCGCGCCCGAAGACCGAGCCCTGGATCGTGCCCGAGGCGCGGAGCTGCACGTCGATCTGCGTCGAGCCGTCTTCGAGCAGCGACCCGAACGCCCGCCCGCGAAGGCCCGTACGCGGATCGGTCGCCACCACCGTCACCTCACCCGCGTCGAAGCGCTGCAACAGGTACTGCCCCGCCGCGTTCGCGTTCGTCCCGCGCTCGTCCTCCCCCACCCGCACGACCACCCGCGCGCCCGCCACCGGCTGCCCCCGCGGGCTCAGGATCGTGCCGCCGATCGCGCCCCGCACCGGCCGCAGCCGCACCACCCCCATATCGGTCGTGCCCATCGCCACCGGCGGGATCCGCCCCGACTTCCCGTCGAGCACCACCCCGCTCCGCAAGAGCCGCACGTTCGCCGTCAGCGGCCCGCCATCGACCACCACCCCCGCGATCTCGAAGACCCCCGCCGCGTCGGTGAAGCCCTGGAAGCGATCGGCGATGAGCACCACCGCCCCCTCGACCGCCGCCCCATCCGGATCGACCACCCGCCCCACCGCCGTCGTCGTCTCGTCGGGCGAGAGCGGATCGAGCCCGAAGTCGATCTCCGCCCCATCGCTGATCCCATCCCCGTCGCTGTCCGCCACGCCGACCAGCGTCCCGATCCGCACCTCCTCCCCATCGAGCAGCCCATCTCCATCGGTGTCCGCCCGCCGCGGGTCGCTGTCGCGGAGGACCTCGTCCCCATCGAGCAACCCGTCCCCATCGCTGTCCGCCAGCCGCGGCGAGGTCCCCGCCGCGAACTCCTGCACGTTGTCGAGCCCGTCGAGGTCCCCATCGAGCAACGCATCGGTCGGATCATCGGGATCGAGCCCGTTGGCCAGTTCGAACTCATCGGTCAGCCCGTCGCGATCGCGATCGTTCGGGATCCGCACCGAGACCCGCAAGCTCCCCGACAGCCCCTCGTTCTGCGCCCGGATGATCACCTCACCCCGCCGCAGCGGCGTCACCTCACCGGTGCGCGACACCGTCGCCACCGTCGGATCCGACGAGGTCCACACCGTGCCCGTCGACGGATCGGTGATCGCGCGCACCCTCCCGTCGGGCAGCGTCGCGACCGCGATCATCGGCAGGGTCGAATCCGGCTCGACGATCACCGGATCGTCGTTGGCCGCATAGAGTCGGATATCGGTCGCGAGCGGCACGAAGGCGTCGAAGAAGACCGGCACCTTCGCCGGATCGGCGCTCAGGTCGAGCAACGGCGAGGCCCCGTGCAGCAACCGCCCCGGCCGGGTGCAGACCGCCCGGATCCGACTGGGAATGCCCGCCTCGAACGGCACGTTGGGGACCGCGAAGCTCCCGTCCGCCGCGACCCGCGCCGAGCGGTTGGCGATGTTGACGACGCAGCGCTCGTCGAGCTCGACGACCTCCCCATCGACCCGGATCCCGCGCCCGGACGGCGGGTTGACGATCTGCGCCGCGACCGGCACCGCCAAGAGCATCGCCACGGCGAACCAGAACCCGCCAGTCATCCGACGCATCTGCGACTCCCCCTCGTCTTCGACGCCCCGCGCGAGGGCACCGGCGGACAGCACCGCGCGAATATCATGCTCTTCGCGGAATGTGAGATCCAGTCACTCGGCTGAACCATCCAGCGGGCCGCGCATCCTGACGGCATGACCGGGTCGGGATCCAGCCCCTTCGGTCCTTGCTGCCGCCGGGCCCGTCGGGGCGCGAACCTCGGGCCGATGTCCGCGTCTCCACCGAGGCGACCCGCACCCGCTTTCGGGCCGCTGTACACGTCTCCCCCACCCGCACCGACACCCGCTTTCGGGCCCTTGTACGCGTCTCCCCCACCCGCACCGACACCCGCTTTCGGGCCCTTGTACGCGTCCCCCCCACCCGCACCGACACCCGCTCTCGGTACCCCGTACGCGTCCGCCCCACGAAGGGGCGCAAGGCTTCCCGCTCTCGCCGGGCGCTGCATGCCCTCTTCGGGCTACGCTGCGCGCGAGGCGATGTGGAAGCTCGCCGACGCGTTGCACGATCGGGCCAGGAGGCCGGAACGCGCCGCGAACCGGGCCGCTCAGGTCGCGCGGCCGCAGCGTGTCGGCCGGGCCAGTCCTCGATCGGGCCGGAAGGTCGGCCGAGCTCGAAGGTGGCGACGGAGCACGGGCCAGATGGCGCGTCGCCGCCTTCGTGCCGGGGAGGCAGCGCGGCTTCGATGACGGGATGATGCGCGACGTTCGGATCGAGGGGCGAAACCCCCGCCGGGATCGGGCAACAAGACGGTCGGACGGTCGCTCATCGGAAGCGCGACGAGCGTCAGAGAAAAGGGCGATCGTTGGTGAGGTTGCTGACGTGCAGAGGTGACCCGTTCGCCCGGCAGGGAGACCTGTCAGCGACCCTTCGCGTCGAGCAGGGGCTTCATCTCGACCGAGACGGGGCCAGTGGCCGACTGCGGTCGGTGGGCCCGATACCGCGAGCGCGAGGTCCCACAGGCGCCTCAGCGGCCCCACGAGCCCTTGCGCCTGCAGCAGCGCGCCTCGCAACTCGGCGGCGAAGGGGCGCAGGGCAGGTCGAGGTCGTCCACTCGGCATCGCTGACGCGGGGTGAGCCATCGCGGCGCTTCGGCTTCGAGCGGGCACAGCGCGATGAGGTCGTAGCGGCGATGCCAGTGGAGCCACCTGAGCTTGACCGATACGCCGTCGAATCGACTCCCGCGTGCGCCCAGGGGCGGCTCCGCGGTGGGCGCGAAGAGGTGCCGTCGCGCGCGCCGCCCTCGACTTGTGGACGCTGCCGCTTCATCCTCGACGATCGAGCGAGTGACCCTTGCCACGACCGACGTCCAGGTCGCACCGGCGCGGCGGCGTCGAGTGCCTCGACGAGCGCGCGCGCGTCAGCAGCCCGCGCGTCGTGCCCTCGGGGCGCTGTCTTCGAAGGCACCATCGCGGGCGCTGGTCGCTGCGATGAGCACATAGGAGGTCGCTGCCAGGCGCCGCAGGCCGAAGCCCTGGGGGAAGCGTGGGCGCCTGGCGCCGCGGTGCCTCCGGCGCCGTCGGACGCGGTCTTAAGCGCGTGGCGCAGCAGTCGAGGATGACGACGGTGGTGGCGGCCCGAAGCGCAGAGCTGCCTCGACGTGAGACCGCAGCTGGTCGTCGCCGATGCGCGGGCCGGCGCCCCCGTCGTCGACGGGCACGAGGAAGTCGTTCCAGCCATCGGCCTCGTCGCCCGAGTCGTCGTATTGCCGATCACCGTGGCCGGCGAAGTAGAAGCGCGATGCCACCGTCGGCGACCCGCTCGGCGAGCGCGCGGTGAGCGCGGATTCTGATGGCGTCGTGGGTGGCCTGCTCATCGGTGAGAGGCAGCTCGATCGCGTCTCGCTCGAAGCCGGAACGAACGCTCGAGGCACCGTGCGATGTCCTCGCGTCTTCGACGGCGCTACGCTGAGGGGGGTGTTGGGGGATGGGTAGCGATCGATCCCCACCAACAGGGCGCGCAGGGGATGTCTGCTCGAAGACATATGACCTTTCGGGTGGCTCACCGCCGGCGATGCGTCGAATCTTGTACTGCTCGTGCTCGACGGCGCGTCTCGGGTCCAGGTGATCTTTGAGCAGCGCCCTTTGCTGGCGCTCCAATCGGCCGCGGCGAGCGGGGGACTCGATCGTCTGGCGGATGCTCTTGCCGGGACCCCAGTCGCCCGGGTCAAGGTCGATGATCTGCGCGCGGCCGCTGGGGAAGGCCAGCTCGAGGCTGGCCTCGGCGAGCGTGCGCCCGGCGGGCGCGGTGCGCAGCCAGATGTCGAGATTCATTTCGATGAGGAGCCGGTGCGGCGTCGACGGATCGATGATGAGCTCGATCCCGCACGAGCCGCAGCCATGCACGCCGCCCCGCCGCCGTCGTCGAGCTTCCTGCACGCCCCCCGTCGTGGCTCTCCGGTGGGGCCTCCTCGTCGATCTCGGGCACGCCAGCGTCGCGATCGGGAGCGGCAGCCGACTGGCGGGCTCGGAGCCCCCGCAAGGCGGACGAGGCCGCCCGCCAGCAGCGGCAATCATCCACTGTCGTCTCCATGGTCCTTGACTTCCACGGCTGAGGTCGCGACCTCGGGAAGCTACCCTGACACCTGCGCCGATCCGTGCAGATGGCACAGGATCGCTAATAGGGCGGCGTGGACGGATTCTTCTCGACGTGCTGATTTTTTCGACGACCCTGACAGTGGGCCGATCGGCGGCAGAAAAATGCGCCACGGCCGGAAATGACGCGGTCGGCTCGCACTAGACCTCGCTGGATGCAGCAGGAAGGTGCCATGAGCCCAACGCCGTTCGCCGGTTTCGCGGCGCCCCCCGCGGGGGTCGGGTGTGTCGGGGCGCCGGTGAGGGCTCGACGCCGGTGGTCACCGGCGAGGGCGCTGGACAAGGCGCGCGCGTTGGCGTAGCACCGATGGCATGCATCACGCGATCATTCGCTCTCCGGTTGTGGGTGGCGTGCGTCCTCTTGCCCGGTTGTCAGCAGGGCGCTGCGCCGCACGGCACGGCTGCGGAAGTCATGGCGTTGGCACCACCCGAGCTGCATGGCCGGCGGGTGATCGAGGTGACACGGGTGGGCGGATCCATGGGTTCGACGCGCCGAGCGGCGGCCCGTCGTGCGGGTGCCTCTGGGGGCGATTGGCGGCTCGTCTGGGAGGGCGCGGGCGGGGTGCGTGCGCTGTCATATGTGAGCAAGGCGGGAGAGATGACCTTCCTCCGGGTCAGCGACGAGCGATCCGCTGGAGGGGGCGCTTGCTTCGGGTCGAGTACGCGGGGGAGGTGGTCGCGCGGTGGCCGGTGGCCTGGCATCCGGTGCCGGAGCGGCGGCCGGCGGTGGTGGCGGCGCGGGTGCAACTGGCGGCGCGCCGGGCGCCGCGTCTTCACCCGCTGGCCCGGGCGTGGGCGGCGTCGCTGATGCCCGACGCTGGGTGACTTCTGAGCCTCTCGCGAGCGGCCTCGATCGCTTGTGGGTCGCTGTCGCGGTGGCGCGGGATCGGGCGGCGGACGGTCGGTGGGCGCTCGCGGAGGCGGCGCACCGGGAGGCGGCGGAGATCGCGGCGAGCCTGGGGTTGCCGAGCGAGCAGAGCGCGCGGCTGGCCGCGGCGGCGCACTTCGCGCGCAAGCGGGGGCGCTCGCGGCGATGCGGGTTATGCGAGGACGCCGCCTGGCCTGATGGCGCGTAGCCGATGGCGCGCGCGCTGATGGGCGGTGCTTCGACGCGGCGGGTGAGGCGGCGATCGATCTCGATGGGGTGGCGAATACGCAGCATCAGATGGGACTGCTCGCGCTCGGAAGCTCGATGATTGGCGTCGCGCCGAGGCGGCGATTCCGGTGTGGAGCTGAGGCGGCCGCTCGGCGGACGCGGTGCGGCCTCGAGCGCCTCAACGTCGAGAGCCGCCTCGCTCCTCATCGATGAGCTCGGCCGTCACGACGAGGCGCGGGCCATCCTCGGGCGCTGCCGGTCGATGAGACCTTTCACCGACGAGGATCGCAGGCGCCTCGCCTTCAATCTGAGTGGTTGGCGCTCCGGCGCTTCACGATGGGCCGCGCCCGGTCGACGGGTCCGGGCGATCGGCTTGTTCGCTCCCTGACCCGGGCGGCGGGCACGGAGGATGGGTTCGAGCTGGCGATCAACCGCGCGCAGGCGGCGCTGCTGGTCGGTGATGCCGAGGCGGCGCGGGCACGTCGAGGGAGGCGCGGGCTCACCTCGCGGGGTCGGTCGGCTCGGGGCGAGGGAGGAGCGCTTCGGCGCTTCGCTGCTGCTCGTCGAGGGCAAGGTCGCGTTGATGGGGGCGGCGCTCGACGAGGCGCAGGCGGCCTTCGATGCGCTCGACGAGGGCGCGCGACGGTCGCGCTCGGGCCGGCAGAGAGGACCTCGGCTGGCAGGCGGATCTCGGCTGCGGCCGGGTCGCGCGCGAAGGGGTGAGCTCGCCGCGCGCGAGCGTGGTTGCGCGCGGGCTCAGGCGCCTCGATCGGATCAGCGTCAACACCCGGCTGCGCGAGGGCGGGCGTCGTTCTTCAGCAGCCGGCGCGAGTGATCGAAGAGGCGGATGGCGGCGGCGCTCGACGCGGGTGACATCGCCGCGGCGTTTGCGATCACCGACGAAGGCGCGGGGCCGCGTTCTGCGCGGGCTGGAGGTGGACGCCGCGATCAACCGGCCTCGACGCGGCCGGGCAGGCGCGGTGGGTGGCGCTGCAGGAAGACCTCGGCCTGCGCGCGGGAGGCGCTCACCCGGGTGCTCGACGAAGAGGATCGCGCGTGGTCCGCGAGGCGCGCGAGCGGTGGCGGATCCCGGTTCGAGGCGGCCAGGACGCGCGGGACAAGGCGTTCGACGCGAAGGTCGACTTCACCGAGCGGTCGGCGGTGCCGGGGGCGCGCGGGCAGCGGTCGGCGATGTCATCGCGGCGCTGCGACCGCGAGGCGGTGTCGCCATCGGGCGGCGGCCGGAGGGACGTACGGGTTGTGGGCGACCGCGGATGGCTACCGCGCGGCGCCGCTGCCGGAGCCGGTGGAGCGGTTCCGGCGCCGCTGCACCCGGTCGAGCACATCTACCTCGTCGCGAGCGGCCACCGGATGTGATCCCGCTCAGCGTGGAGGCGAACCTCGTCGATGACTTCACCGTGTCGTTCCTGCCAGTCGCCGAGCTGCTGCTCACTGGAGATGGTCGGCGCGCCGGCGGCGGCGACGTGGCGCTGATCATCGCTGATCCGACCGGGAGCTGCCGGATGCGCGCAGCGAGGGGCGCCCGTCGCGGCGCACTTCCCGGCGCGCGGCTGCTGGAGGGGCGAGCGCGGAGCCTGGCCGGTGCGTGACGCGATGGCGCACGCGTCGCTCATCCACTTCGGGGCACGCGGCGATCCGCCGATCTGCAGTGGGGCGCACCTCGTGCTTCGCCTGTCGGGTGGCGCTCGATGTCTTCGAGGTGCTCGATCCAGGCGCTCTGCGCGGCGCGGTGGTCGTGCTCAACGCTTGCGAGGCTGGGGCTGATGCGATCATCGGCCGCGACGATCTCATCGGCTGCCTGAGGCGCCTGTCGTGGCGGGCGCGCAGGCGGTGGTGGCCGCCGATCGAGAGCTGCCCGACGCCGAAGCCTGTCGCTTCGCCGAGGTCTTCTATCAGCAACAGGGTGACCGATACCCGGACCGGCGCTGAAGATGGCGATCCGGGTCCTTCGTGCCGAAGGCATTTCATCCTGAAGGACTGGCGGCTCGTCGGTACTGCCCGCTGGTGACGGCTGGCCCGTCCCCGAGAGGGAAACGATCATCATGAAGCCCCTGCACTGAGACCGACAGCGACCCCGACGCCATCGCCCGGAGAGTTGCACCCTTTGAGCCCGGCGCCGCGACGAGCTGGATCTGGAGTCATTGGTCGCGTGGCGGGCCGGCAAGCTTGACTGCCGCCGAGACGGCCGCGGTCGAGGCCCGGCTCGCGGTGGATCCCGAGGCGCGTGCCTTCGTGGCCGATCCGCGGCGGCGCTGTCGCCGTTCCGGGCGCCAGTGGGTGGATCGGCAGGCGCGGGTGTGATCGCGCGCATCTTCACGGTGGGCAGCCTCTCCTGGCGGCGGCGGCGTTCATCATCATCGCGTTGGTCTGGCGATGGCGCCGCCTCACTATGTCGTCGCCGTGCTGCGGGGCGTCGTGACGGACGTGCGCGGCGAGGCGGCGACGGATCGGGGCGTATCCCATCGCCTGTCGGAGAATGCCTGGTTGACCCTCACCCTCGCGCCGAAGGAACCGATCGCTGACATCGGCGCGATCCATGCCCGTACCTTCACGACGGATGGCGAAGGGCATCGTGGGCCGCGCGGCGCGGCGTAAGGGAACCCTGCCGAGGATGGCTCATGGTTTCGACGCCCCGGCGGGTGAGCTGTTTTTCCGATCGGTATGGGCAGCGTGACCTGTACATCACCTTCGCCCTCGACGCCGATCGACCTCGACGGCGCGCTTCGCTGGCGAGCGCCCCCCTGGGGGGATGGCGCGGTGCGTGTGGTGCACCTGAGCTTCGAGTATGAACGGAGGTCGGCGCGATGAGTGTCTTTGCGACCATCTTGTGGGCTGCGCAGGGCCTCGTCGATCCCCTGCGGGGACATCTGGAGGCTGCGATGAGCGGTGATGAGCGCGCCATGCGGCGCCTCGTCGAGCGGCTCGATCCGGTCATCCGTGCCACCGTGCGGCATGTCATCCGCCGGCACGCCGGCTGGCGGATCGGTCCCAACGACGTGGAGTCGTTGACGCAGGAGATCTGGCTTCGCCTCGTGGTCGATGATGGCAAGCGGCTGCGCGCCTACGATCCGAACCGGGCGCGCACGCTCGAGGGATACGTCGCCATGATCGCTCGCACCGAGGCGACGCACATCGTGCGGCGGGAGCAGACGCTGAGCCGGGGGCGGGGCGAGCTGCAGGCGTCGATCGACGATGGCTGCACCGTCGCCGCGGAGACGGATCCCGAGGCCGAAGCGATCGGCTCGGAGGTGATCGAGCGGATCCGTCGGCGGTTGGGGGAGCGGTTGCCGGAGATCGGGCGGGTCGTCTTCGCGCTGCTGCACGAGGACGGCAGGAGCGCGGCCGAGGCGGCGGCGATCCTCGATGTGAAGGTACAGGTGATCTACAACTGGCAGCACAAGATCCGCATGATCGTGTGCGATGCCGTGAGGGAGGATGGGTGAGCGGGGTACCTCGACGCCGCGTTCGACGTCGAGGCATGGCTGGGTGAGGGCTCAGCGGCTCGACTTGGGCTTCGCCTTGACCGGCTTCGGGGGCTCGTCGGCGCCGTCGCCGTCGGGGTCGCCCTGCTCTTCGAAGGTGCTGCCGCCGCCCTGCGCCTTGGGGCGGACGACGGTCTCGGGCTCGTCGGCGCCGTCGCCGTCGGGGTCGCCGCGCTCTTCGAGGGTGACGTCGGCTTCGACGGGGCGGACGCCGTAGATGGTGATGCGGCGCATCATGGCGGCGCGGTCGGCGGCGGACATCTGACCCTGGGGGTTGACCTCGACGCGGCGGTCGCTCTCGGCGGTGCCGGTGGCTTCGGCTTCGCCGTGGGAGACGACGGTGATGCGGTTGTCCATCACGCCGTTCTGGGTGAGGACCTGCTTGACGCTGCGGGCGCGTTCGAGGCCGAGCTCCTGGTTGTACTCTTCGGTGCCGCGCACGTCGGCGTGGCCGACGAGGCGCACGGTCATGGTGCTCATCGGGCCGTTGAGGCAGGCGGCGAGGCCGGCGAGCGCGGTGCGGCCTTGTTCGCTGACCTCGGCGGAGTCGACGCGGAAGGTCGGCTCGGGGAGGTCGAACGCCTGGCAGGCTTCGCGGAGCGCGTCGTCGAGGCCGACCTCCCAGTAGGTGAGCTCGCCGACGGGCTCGGCGGTGTCGACGGTGGGGGTGTCTTCGATGTGGGCCTTGCCCCCACAGCCGGCGATGAGAGCGGTGGCGCCGATGGCACCGAGGGTGGCGCGGAGCGCGGTCTTGAATGGAGACATGTGAACTCCTTGGAACCGTTTTGACATGAGTCGGCGGACATGAGTCGGCGGCATGCCTTCTGCGCGATGGCACGCCGCCCGAGGGGTCTCATCGATGTGCGGTGCCGGATGGCATCACCACATGACCGTGTAGCCGATGTTGCCGCCGTAGGCGATGTCGACGGCGACCGCGTTGCCCTGGGGGGTGTTGTAGATCTGGGCGCTGGTGTAGTCGACGTGCAGGTAGGGGGTGAGGATGCCGGAGCGGCCGACGAGGAAGTTCATGCCGAGGCGGGGCGAGACGAGGAGGCCGGCTTCGGCTTCGGCTTCGCCGCCGTCTTCGTCGATGGCGTTGTCGTCGGGGATGAAGTAGCCGACGCCGACGCCGATGCCGAGGAAGCCGAAGACGGTGTCGCTGAAGGGGAGGTGGTAGGAGGGCTCGACGACGAGCGAGAGCGAGGTGCTGCTGACGGTCTCGTCGACGCCGCCGACGCTGAAGTCCTGCGAGTTGTAGCGCACGCCGAGGAGCGCGGAGAGCTGGAGGTTGTCGGCGAAGAACCAGCCGATGCTGGGGGTCGCGCGGAACTGGCTGAAGCCTTCGCCGGTGGTGAAGCCGATCGAGCCGCCGAGCTCGAGGACGCCGGCGCGGCCGTAGGCCTGGGTGCCGCCGATGCCGGCCTGTTCGGTGATGCCGGCCTTGGGGCCTTGGGGCTTGGCGGCGGGGGGCGTGGGATCGTTGTCGTCCTGGGGCGGGGGGAGCTCGGTGGGGGGCGGGTTGACGGGTTCGCTGCGGATCTGGGCCATGGCGACGGTGGGGGCGATCAGCCCGCCGGCTGCGATGAGGGTGGCGATGAGCTTGAGGGACTTCATTGATGACTCCATGGGAAAGGGTGGCGGCGGATTCCGCCAGGGAGTGCCCGGCCCAAGAGCAACCCATATGCCAAGCGCGTGGCTCATGGTGGATCAACGGGTGTTTCCACCGGCGAGGGTGTGTTTCGAGGCAGGATGCCCCGATGGCTGGATGGGATCGAGGCGATCTGCGACCGGGTGGGGCAGAACGCCGGGGGCGGTGGGGCCGGAGGTGGCGTGGGGGCTGGCGCGCATGGGATGCCTCGGCGGTGGCCCGGGCTTTGCTCTGGCGGGCGGGCACCGCGTCGATCTGCGGGTGGTGATGTCAGCGATGGTCGCTGAGATGGGCTACCGGTGGGATCGCGCTCTTGTTCACAGGAGTCATCATGAACGTCCTCAAGATGTTGACCTGGGCCGTGCTCACGGCGCCGCTGGCGGTGGGTGCGATGGGCTGCGAGCGCAAGGAGGGGCCGGCCGAAGAGGCGGGGGAGGCGATCGACAACGCCGGTGACAAGGTGCAGGAGAACGTCGAGGAGGCCGGTGACAAGATCGAGGAGGCGACCGAGTAGGGATGCCTCCGCCTGCCCGCGTAATGGCACGCGCCCGAGTGCATGCCATGCGCGGGCGGGGTCGCTTCCCTTGGGAAAGGGAAACCCCCCGGTCCCGTGTTCGCATGGGTCGGGGGGTCTTTCTTTTCGAAGAGAAGAGAAGAGAAGAGATGAGATGAGATGGGATGGGCGCCGTGGGCACCGGGAGGCCGCGGGTCAGGTGACGGCGGTGGCGAAGAGGGCGATGAGGCCGTAGATGGCGGCGATGATCCCGCCGGCGAGGAGGAGGATCCCGGCGAAGACGGCGATGATCCAGCCGGTGCTGCGGCGGGCGGTCTTCTCGGGGTTCTGCAGGGCGCGGTCGAGGAGCTCGACGTTGCGGCGGTTGGCCTTCCAGGCGAAGTCGAAGAGGTCGCCGATGAGGGGGATGGCGCCGACGAGGGTCTCGATGGCGACGTTGCCGGCCATGCGGGCGAGGACGGCGCGGGGGGCGCCGGCGCGGGCGGCGAGGGCGATGATGAAGGAGGAGAAGGCGGCGCCGAGGATGTCGCCGACGCCGGGGATGAGGCCGAGGAGGCCGTCGAGGCCGAAGCGGAGACGGGTGCCGGGGATGGTGAAGGCGTCGTCGAGGAGCCCGGCGAGGCGGTGGGCGGTGGTGGCCTTGCCGCGGCGGGACTTGTCGTCTTCGACCTCGGCGGGGGGGGGCGCGGCGTGGGCGGCGCGGTGTTCGGTGTGGCTCATGGCCGGGGTGAGGGTCTCGCTCATGGGGGCCTCCAGGGTGGCTCAGGCGGTGAGGGGGTCGCGGCTGTGGGTCTCACGGGTGATGAGCCAGACGGCGTGCACGATGCCGGGGATGTAGCCGAGGAGGGTGAGGAGGAGGTTGATCCAGAAGTGTTTGCCGAGGCCGACGGTGAAGAAGACGCCGACGGGGGGGAGGAGGATGGCGAGGAGGATGCGGAGGATCATGGTCGCGGTCCTTTCGAGAGGGCGGGGCGGCGGGGGCCGCGGTGTCATGGGGGTGGGGAGCAGCCTTCGTACCAGCGGCGGGGGCGGCGGGGCGTCGTGGGGCGGTGGGGCAGGGTGCCCCCGTAGGCGGTGGGGGCGGGCGCGGGGCGGGGCGTTTCGGGGGGGCGCGGGGGGCGGCGCGGGGGGCGGCGAGCGGCGCGGGCGGTGGGCGTTGTCTCGGTCGGGGGCGCTCCATAATATGCGGCGGCTTTTTTCTTTTTGTTCGGGAGGTTCGGCGTGTCGACGCGGCTTGTCCTCGTGGTCTCGGCGCTCTGGGGGGTGATGTGGCCGCTCGGGGCGCGCGCGGTGGAGGTGGCGCTCGGCGGGGGTGAGGTGCGGTCGTCGCCGGCGGTGGTGGGGGCGTCGTTCTCGGTGGAGGGGGGGGCGTGTCAGGTGGAGGGCGAGGGGGCGGCGGTGGTGGATCGGCGGGTGGAGCTCGCGGCGGGGGGGGCGCGGCGGCTGCGGGTGCTGGGGGGGGCGGGGTGCGATCGGGTGTTCGTGGTGGAGGTGCTGCCGAGCCTGGTGCTGCCGGAGGCGACCGCGGTGGTGTGGGTGGACGCGGGGCTGGTGGAGGTGGAGGGGGTCGAGCTGCGGGGGATGCGGTTGGGGGTGGTGCAGGGCGGGGCGCTGGTGGCGGGGGCGGGCTGTAGCGGGGCGTCGAGCTGTACGCTGTCGATCGAGCCGGGGGCGCGGGCGGCGTTGGCGCGGGGGGAGGCGCGGCTGGTGCGGTGGCCGGGGGTGTTGGGGGAGGCGTGGCCGCTGCCGGTGATCCAGACGGTGGAGGGGCCGCGGTCGATCGAGGCGCTGGGCGCGCTGCCGGTGGAGTTCTTGCGGCAGACGCCGGTGATCGGGGTGGGGGCGGTGGACGCGGCGGGGGAGGGGGGGCACATCCCGTTGGACGCGCCGGAGCTGGTGGCGGACGTGCGCTGTCAGCGGGCGCGGTGCGCGGTGGATGAGGGGGGGATCCGGTTGTTTGCGATCGATCCGAGCGCGCTCTCGGTGGGGGTGCGGGTGGATCTGGTGCCGGGGGCGTGGAAGGTGGAGGGGGAGGCGCGGGTGCAGCGGGAGTCGCGGACGTTGGAGCTGGTGCGGTGCGGGCTGCGGGCGCCGGAGGTGGCGTTGCTGGCGGGGGTTCGGGAGCATCGGCTGCCGGTGGCGATGGCGCGGGATTGTTTCAAGGGCAAGCTGTCGGGGTTGATGGTGCAGAGCGATCCGCCGACGCATGTCTGGATCCGGGGGGAGCTGCCGGCGGCGGAGGAGGGGTGGCGGGTGGTGGAGCTGGTCTTCGCCGAGGTGCCGGCGCTGGCGACGCGGATGACGCTGAAGGTGGTGCGGCGGGACGGGCAGGCGACGGCGCTGGGCGCGGTGGAGGTGCCGGTGGCGGCGGATTATCGGCCGGCGCAGGTGCGGCTGCGGGCGCCGGGGCTGGGGCCGATCGACTTCGTGCCGGACAATCGGCCGGTGGTGGTGGAGGTGGTGCCGGCGGACGCGCGGTGGGCGGATCGGCTGCGGTTGGTGCCGCGGGCGGGGTTCTATACGCTGCCGACGGCGGAGACGGTGCAGGCGGTGGAGGGGGCGCGGGGGCAGGTGCCGTTGCGGTTCGCCTATCGGCCGCCGGCGGTGGACGAGGTGACGAGCGATCCGGCTCCGTTGGCGGTGGTGGAGACGGAGAACGGGTGGCGGCTGCGGTCGATGAACGTGCCGTTGCCGTTGAGCGAGGGGGAGCGGCCGGTGGTGCGGGTGGAGTGTCGGCGCGATGGGGCGTCTTTTGCGGTGCGGGCGGGGCAGACGGCGGCGGTGTCGTTCGCGGAGCGGAGCGGGTGTCGGTTGTTGATCGATCGGGACGCGATCCCGGTGGAGGCGGGGGTGCAGTTGTTGCGGATCGAGGGGCCGGGGATCGATGAGGTGGTGCGGGTGGCGCCGCGGGGGGGCTTGATCGAGATCGCGCTGCCGACGGAGGGGCGGAAGGAGTTCGATACGCTGAAGGTGTCGGTGAGTCATGAGTACGGGCAGGCACATTATGACTTCTCGCCGCGGCAGAACCTGGGGGCGGGGGCGCGCTATCGGGTGGTGCTCGGGGACAGTCCGCTGCGGATCAGCGCGAGCACGAGCCTGCCGACGGGGTTGTTTCGCTTCGGGGGGGCGAAGGAGGACAAGGGCGCGGTGGCGTTGAGCGCGGGTGCGATCGGGCGGATGACGCTGTTGTACAAGGAGGGGCGGGAGCTGCCGTTCGGGATCGAGATGGGTCTCTTCGGGACGGGGCTGTCGAGTGATCCGAACCTGTCGATCGTGGCGGGGGTGGGGTTCAGCGTGCCGGTGCTCAACCCGGATACGGCGTTGCAGACGTCGTTCAACCTGCACGCGTGGTTCGAGTACTCGCCGACGCGGACGGCGCCGGGGTCGAGCCCGTGGGCGTTTTTGTTCGGGCCGTCGTTCGGGGTGGGGAAGTTCTCGGTGAACCTGTGAGGGGTGGGATCGATGGCATGGATGGGTTCGGTGCCATCGGCGCCATCGGTGCCATCAGGGGTCGATGAGATCGAAGAAGGCGAAGGGTGAGTGGGTGGCGTCGAGCAGGGCGCTGCCGTAGGTGGCCCATTCGGTGCCGATCGAGGCGAGGTTGTAGCTGAAGAAGTCGAGGGTGGTGCCGAACTTGACGCTCATGCCGCTGATCATCATGCCGGTGCCGCCGACGTTGACGGTGTAGAAGAGGGTGGCGCCGAAGTAGCGGAGGTCGAAGGTGATGGGGGTGAGGCCGGAGATCATCATGCCGGTGCCTTCGGCGATGGCCTGGTCGCTGAGGTCGTTGATCCAGAGGAGGGGGTCGCCGGGGCCTTCGCTGCCGAGGCGGATGCCATCGGGGACGAGCTGCATGTCTTCGCCGAGGGCGGTGGTGGCCTGGGTGTAGATGGCTTCGTCGAAGGCGAGGGTGAGGCCGCCGCCCTGGAGCTCGCGGCCGTGGCGGCGGTATTGGTAGCTGGGGGCGAGGGTGCGGCCGGCGAGGAGGCTGTCGGGGCCGGGGGCGCCGCCGGGGTAGCGGGTGACGAGGTAGACGCGGCGGTGACCGATGCGGAAGAGGTCGCCGGGGGCGCCGAGGGCTTGGGTGTAGCCGGGGCAGTCGAGGCCGAGGCAGTAGAGGGGGTCGCCGGTGAGGGGGTCGTGCTGGTCGAGGAGCGCGAGGGCGTCGGCGTCGAGGGCGGCTTCGGGGG
>JACKDM010000020.1 GCA_020633515.1 Myxococcales bacterium | reverse complement strand
CGGCGCGGGCGGCATGGGCGGCGAGGGCGGGGGCACGATCCGGCTGGACGGCGAGGTGCCCGATGGCGACGCCGGGGGGTACGACGCGGGCACCGACGGGCCGCGGCGCTGCGTGGCGGGCGCGACCCGGCCGTGTACCGGGCGGTGCCCGGGCAGCTTCGAGACGTGCGAGGCGGGCGAGTGGTCGGCGTGTTCGCCGCCGCTCGAGCTGTGCGGCGGGGGCGACGAGGACTGCGACGGGCTCGTCGACGAGGGCTACGTGGTCGGGCAGGTCTGCGTGGTGGGCGTCGGCGGGTGCGCGGCCGAGGGCGTGACGGTCTGCGCCGGGCTCGACGTGCAGTGCGACGCGACGGCGGGGCGGCCCGACAGCGAGGCGTGCAATGGCATCGACGATGACTGCGATGGCACGATCGACGAGACGCTCGTCGAGGGCGCCGGCGGGCCGTGTCTGGTGGGATGGGGCGCGTGCGCGGCCGATGGCGTCTTGATCTGCCGTGAGGGCGGCGCCTACTGCGCGGGGGAGGCCGGGGCGCCGACCGATGAGCGGTGCAATGGCTTCGACGATGACTGCGATGGCATGACCGACGAAGACTTCGGCGAGCTCGGCGCCGACTGTGTCATCGGGATCGGGGCGTGCGCGGCGGAGGGGGTGCGCGGCTGCGACGAAGGGATCGCGGCCTGCCTCGGCGCGGCGGGCGAGCCGGGCGCGGAGCGCTGCGACGGGGTCGACGACGACTGCGACGGCCGGGTCGACGAGGGCGTCGGCGGCGGGGAGCCGTGCGCGGCGGGGCTCGGCGCGTGCCGGGTGGCGGGGCGCACGGTGTGCGACGCGGCGGGCGAGCGGCGCTGCGGGGCGGTGCCGGGTCCGCCGGGCGAGGAGCGCTGCGAGGGGACCGACGAAGACTGCGATGGCGCGATCGACGAGGGCTTCGGGGTTGGCGATGCGTGCGGCGAGGGCGTCGGCGCGTGTCGGCGGGTGGGGGTGCGGGTCTGCGACGCGGCGGGCGGCGCGCGGTGTACGGTGCAGGCGGCGGCGCCGGTGGCCGAGACCTGCAACGGCGCCGACGATGACTGCGATGGCATGGTCGACGAAGGCTTCCCGGCGGTGTGCGACCACGAGCCGTGCCTTTCGAACGCGCCGCGGGACGAGCGCTGCGATGGGGTGGACGAAGACTGCGATGGCATCGTCGACGAGGGGTTCGGGCTCGGCGAGGTGTGTGAGGTGGGCGTGGGGGTCTGCGCGCGGGTCGGGCGGCGGGTCTGCGACGACGGCGGGGTGGCGTGCAGCGCGGTGGCGGGCGCGGCGGGCGCCGAGACCTGCGACGCGCGCGACGAGGACTGCGACGGGCGGGTCGACGAGGACTTCCCGGTCGGCGCGGCGTGCGCGGTCGGGGTGGGGCAGTGCGCGGCGGCGGGGGTCTTCGTGTGCGCGGGCGGTCGCGCGGTCTGCGACGCGGTCGCGGGCGCGGCGCGGGGCGAGCGGTGCAACGGGCTCGACGACGACTGCGACGGCCGGCTCGACGAGGGCACCGGGCTCGGCGAGCGCTGCACCGAGGGGCTCGGCGCGTGCGCGGTCGACGGGGTGCGGGTCTGCGGAGAGGGCGGGGTCGCGGTCTGTCCGGCGGTGCCGGGCGCGCCGGGGGTCGAGGTCTGCAATGGGATCGACGATGACTGCGATGGCATTGTCGATGATGGCTTCGACGTGGGTGAGGCGTGCGCGGTGGGGGGCGGGGCGTGCGAGGCGCGGGGCCGGGTGGTGTGCGACGACGCGGGGGAGGCGCGCTGCGCGGCGGTGCCGGGCGCGCCGGATGACGAGCGGTGCAATGCCGTCGACGATGACTGCGATGGCAGGATCGACGAAGACTTCGCGCTCGGGCGGCGCTGCTTCGAGGGGGATGGGATCTGCCGGCAGGCGGGCGTGACGGTGTGCCGCGACGACGAGGCGGTGTGCTCGGCGGTGCCGCTGCCGGCGCAGCCCGAGCGGTGTGATCGGCGCGACGATGACTGCGATGGCCGGGTCGACGAAGACTTCGCGCTCGGCGAGCGGTGTCTGGCCGGGCTCGGGATCTGCGCCCGCGAGGGGGTGCGGGTCTGCGGGGGCGACGGCGAGGGCGCCTGCGAGGCGGCGCTCGGCGCGCCGGAGGCGGAGCGCTGCGACGACCTCGACAACGACTGCGACGGGGTCGTCGACGAGGAGGACGGCGAGGGCGTGGCGTTCGCCGGCTGCGGGCCGCGCTATCGGAGCTGCCTCGACGCGCTGCGCCAGGGGCAGCTCCAGAGCGGGGTCTATCGCATCTCGCCGGTCGATCGGGCGGGGGCGCTGGTGTGGTGCGATCAGCAGACCGACGGCGGCGGGTGGACGCTGGTGACGTCGACGGCGGCGGCGCCGAGCGACGGGGAGGCGGCGTGGCACGCGGGGTTGATGCGGACCGATCCGCGGGTGGCGGCGCCGGGGGTGTGGGCGGGGCTGTCGCACCTGCCGGACGCGGCGTTCGACCTGCGCTTCGCGTGCCGCACGATGGCCGACGCGGCGGGGTACGACGTCGACCTCGCCTTCTATGGCACGCCCTGGTACCGGGCGGTGATCGCGGGCGACGAGGCGGCGGCGTGCTTCGCGACGCGGGGCGGGGGTGAGGCGGCGTACGCGCGGCAGGATCTGCGCTCGGGCGAGGCGCGCTCGGCGGGGCAGCCGCACCGCGGCGGGGCGCTCGTCGGGGAGCCGGCGTGCGCGGCGCCGGGGGACTTCTTCGTCGACTTCGACGACGTCGGCCTCGGCGGCGGCGAGGGGGATGGCACCGAGTGGGGCGCGGCCTCGGGGGTGGGCAACTGCGGCGGGGTCAAGAACCGCGGGCAGTGGCTGGTCTTCGCGCGCGAGGCGGTGAGCGCGCCGCTCGGGGCGATCGGGCTGATGGGGGTCGATGCGCTCGCAGCACCGCTGCGGCAGGCGGGCTTCGAGCCGGTGGTGCTCGGCTTCGAGCCGGCGCGGCTGCGGCAGCTCCTCGTGCCGGCGCGGCTGCCGGCGGTGTTCATCGGGCGCTACAGCTTCGCGTGGCCGCAGATGTCGGCCGAGGTGCGGGCGCTGATCGAGGCGTACAGCCGGGCGGGCGGGAGCGTGGTGACCGAGCTCGAGGGCACGGCGGTGCTCGGCTTCACGATCGACGGCAACTTCGTCAACAGCCAGGGCGCGCCGCGCGACGCGCTGCTCGGCTGGCTCGACGCGCGGGTGGGCTTCGGGCAGGTGCGCGGGGTCGACACCCCGATCGAGGTGCTCGTGGCGGCCGATCCGGTGATGCGGGGGCTCGCGCCGACGTTCAGCCTCGGCGAGGGCGGTGAGCGCTTCACCGCGTTCCGGGCGCTGGCGGCGGGGGTGGCGCTGAAGATGGTGTCGCTCGCGCGCTATGCGGGCGACGGCGTGACGTGGCCGGCGGCGTGGTACGACGCGGTGCTGCGCGGCAAGCGCTGCGGGGGCAACCTGCTGTTCGCGCTGTTCGACTACGCCGACGCGCCGGCGCATCCGACGGTGGTGCGGCTGGTGGGCAACCTCGCCGCGGCGGCGATCTCACCGGCGCCGGCGGGGTTGATCGACGTCTGCCCGAACGTGGTGGTCGAGCCCGGTGGCCCGCCCTGACGCGCCCCGACCCGCGAGCGGCGTGACGCTTCGGCGGGGTGGTGCTTCGGTAGAGTCACGCGTATCCTCTGGCGACCCGCTGCCCAAGGAGCCCCGATGCGTATCTTCGAGCCCCACATCCACTGCTACTCTCGCACGACCGACGACTACGAGCGCATGGCGCTCGCCGGGATCGAGGGCGTCTGCGAGCCGGCGTTCTGGCTGGGGCAGCCGCGGACCCACGCGGCGACGTTCAAGGACTACTTCGACACGCTCCTCGGCTGGGAGCGGCATCGGGCGGCGATGTTCGGCATCCGCCATTACTGCACGATGGGTCTCAACCCCAAGGAAGCCAATGACACCCGCTTCAACGACGAGGTCGTCGAGCTGGTGCGGGAGTACGTTCACCGCGACGGTGTCATCGCGGTGGGTGAGATCGGCTACGATGACATGACCCCCACCGAGGAGCGGATCTTCCAGGCGCAGATCGAGATCGCGATCGCGGCGAAGAAGCCGATCCTCATCCACACCCCGCACCGTGACAAGACCGGTGGGGTCAAGCGCACCCTCGACGTGGTGCGCGAGTCGGGGATCGAGCCGTCGATGGTGCTCGTCGATCACAACACCGAGATGACCATCCCGATGGTCAAGGAGACCGGCTACTACGCCGGCTTCTCGATCTATCCCAACACCAAGATGAGCCCCGAGCGCATGGTCGAGATCTTCCGGCGCTTCGGGACCGAGCGCATGATCATCAACAGCGCCGCCGACTGGGGCGTCTCCGATCCCTTGCTGGTGCCGAAGACCGTGCAGCAGATGCGCAAGGCCGGCATGGACGAGGACGAGATCGAGCGGGTGGTGTGGCGCAATCCCATCGGCTTCTTCGCGCAGTCGGGGCAGATCGGGTTCGATGACTTCGATCGCGATCGCACGATCGATCGCAGCCGGCTGCACGAGGGCAACTCGGTGCTGCGGGGGCAGACGCCCTGAGCCGGTGCCATCGCCTCAGAAGGTGAACCAGAGCCCGGCGAGGACGGCGAGGTGGGCGGTGGCCTGCTGCTCGTCGGGGAGCGCGTCGCGGCAGCGTTCGAAGCCATCGTTGTCGAGGCAGATCTCGGTGAGGTGCATCCGGCTGTATTGCGCGCGGAGGGTGGCGGCGATCATCGGGGTGAGGTGCCACCAGCCGTCGATGACACCGCCCCAGGTGAGGCCGGAGACGCGGCGGGTGACGGTGGAGAAGCCGTCGTCGCCGCCGATGGTGTGGGAGAAGCCGCCGAGGTGGGGGCCGACGAGGAGCTCGACGGGGCCGAGGGTGAGGGCGCGGGCGGCGAGGTGGAGGGCGTAGGTCGCGAGCAGCGCCTCGGGGTCGTCGATCTGGAAGAGCGGGTCCGATTCGACGCCGAGCGGGTTGAGGAGCACGTTGCCTTCGACGCGCAGCCAGGGGAGCGGGCGGATGCCCATGGCGGCGCCGACGGAGACGCCGGGGGTGTAGGCGAGGCCGGCGTCGAGGTAGCCGCCGCCGCCGATGAGGGGGCCGATCTCGAAGGGGATCGCCGCCGCCGGGGTGGCCGCGAGGGTCGCGAGGGTGAACAGGGCGGCGCGCATGGCTCCTCCGGCGGCGTGGGGCCAGCGCGATGATGCCGGTGCCTTCGCGGAGGGTCAACGCGGCGGATGATGCGGGGGGGCGCGATCAGCTCGCGTGGGCGACGGGGGCGGTGGTCCAGACGTCGTCGGTGACGACGATGTGGCGGGCGAGCTCGTCGGCCGACTTCTTCGCGAGCGCGTGCAGCGCGGCGTGGGCGAGCATCTCTTTGAGGCCGATGCCATCGGCTTCGGTGTCGGTGGTGGCGACGAGGGGCATCGAGAGGACGAACTCGATGCGGCGGGGCAGGGTCTTGGTGGCGCTCATGGGCTCCTCCTGGGTCGTGCGGAGGGCATCATATCGGGCGCCTGAACGGCTGCGCAGAGGGCGGGGGCGGGTCTGCTGACAGCTCACCGTCAGCAGACCACGCGGGGTCAGGGCGAGAAGCCCTCGGGGCAGAGCTCGCTGCCGGCGGGGATCGCGAAGGTCGGGGTGGTCTCGTCGATGGAGAGCAGGAAGGCGACGAGCGCGGCGCGGTCGGCGGCGGCGAGCACGAGGTTGGGGTTGCCGGCGGTGGTGTGGGCGGGGAAGCCCTGGAGGAGCGCGTCGAGGGTGGGGGCGGCGCCGTTGTGCAGGTAGGGCGCGCCGAGCGCGAGGCCGAGGAGCGAGGGCGGGTTGAAGCCGCGCACGCCCTGCGCGGGCTGGTTGTTGGCGCGGACCTCGGCGGCGCCGCCGGCGGCGGCGAAGGTGCCGACGATGCGGAGGTTGCACGCCTGCCGCTTGAAGGGCGGGGTGCCGCCGTCGGAGTCGTCGCCGGCGATGAGGGTCGCGTCGACGTTGACGCCGATGGGGAGGCCGCGGAGCTGGCCGGGGTCCATGGGGGCGGCGGCGGCGGCGTTGGTGGCGAAGACGCGGGCGCCGGGGTCGCCGCCGTCGTCGTCTTCGGGGGCGTAGAAGGTGCGGCTGATGGTCCACTTGGGGCCGCCGTGGCACTTGGCGCAGCCGCCCTCGTCGAAGAGCGCGCGGCCGCGAGCGAGGGTGGCTTGTGGGGCGGGCTTGCCGCGGGGGCTGCGCAGCGTCTGCACGTAGGCGTCGATCTGGTCCCAGTCGGGGCAGGTGGCGGCGTTGGTGCAGATGGCGGCGTCGCGGGTGATGGCTTTGAGTGATCCGTTGAGCGCCTGATGGTTCTCGATGACACCGGCGAAGACTTCGAGCGCGCCGAACGGGGTGCCCATCGCCGAGACGAGCGGGCCGGCGTTGCCCTGGATGGCGCCGCGGCCGCCGCTGACGCCGCGGGTGTTGAGTTCGAAGTCGTGCATCTCGTCGAAGATGGCGGTCCAGTTGAGCGCGCGCATGTCGGTGGGGTCGTCGCTGGCATACTGGCCGTCGAGCGCGATGCTCTGGCGGGGGCCGGCGGCGAAGGACCAGGTGACGTTGTCGGTGTATCCCATCGGGTGGCATGACTGGCAGCTCCCCCAGCCTTCGCGCGACCAGATCCCGGTGGATGTGTTGAAGAAGCGCTTGCCGCGGTGGATTTCGAACTCGGGGGTGCCTTGGGCGGGGAGCGCGGTGGAGGCGACGCTGCCTTCGAGGGCCTGGTCGCGGAACGAGATGAGGCCGAGGTCGCGGGAGATGAGGTGGGCGACGAAGGCATCGGCCGATGCTTCGCCGTGGCGGGTGATGATGCCTTGTGGGTTCTGGCCGACGGGGATGTTGAGCGCCGAGGGGGCGCCGAGCTCGACGCCGTCGTCTTCGCGGTAGTTGAGGCGGAGCACGATGTCGCTGCCGGCGGCGGTGACGTAGCCGATGGCGACGTCGTCGCGGTTGACGAAGGCGATGGCGTTGGGGGTGTTGGCGAAGCGGCGGCCGCGGGTCTCGTCGCCGTCGGGGTCCTGCTGCGCCTTGACGAGCGTGTTGATGTTGCGGGCGAGCGCGGGCAGCTCGCGGCGGGTCTCGACGTCGATCACCGAGACGAGCGCCTGCATGTTGTGGTTGAAGTTGACGGGGCCGGCGGGGCCGGCGGCGACCGAGACGACGTAGGCGCGGGTGCGGCCGAAGGCGCGGTGTACGGTGATGCCATAGAGCTGGTTGGGGAAGCAGCCGCTCTGCACGGGCTGGCCGCCGACGTCGGCCGCGAAGCAGTCGGCGAGCGGGGCGAGCTCGATCTCGCTGGCGCGGCCGGTGCCGATCTCGATGGCATGCACGACGCCGACGCGGCCGTCGTCGGTGGCTTCGCGGCCCTGGTGGCGGCCGAAGAACTGGGTGACGAGCGCGAGCTCGTCGCGGTCGTCGGCGTCGCCGTCGTGGGTGATGGCGATCGCGAACGGGTTGCCGCCGACGTCGATGGTGCGGATGACGCGGAGGTCGTCGGTGTCGAGCGCGGTGACGGTGCCGGCGACCCAGTCGGTGACCCAGAGCTCGGCGCCGGTGGGGGTGAGCGCGAGGCCGACGGGCTCGGCGCCGAGCGCGACCTCGGCGACGCGGCTCGGGTCGCGCAGGGTGAGGCCGGTGAACATCGCGACGGTGCCGGTGGCGCGGTTGGCGACGAAGGCGCGGTCGCCGTCGGGGTGGATGACGACGGCCATGGGCTCGGCGCCGGCGGTGGCGCTCGACGCGACGCGGGCGATGCGGGCTTCGTCGCCGCGGGTGGCGACGTCGAAGAAGGAGACCGAGCCGTCATCGGTGTTGACCATGGCGGCGAGGCGGTCGTCGAGGCTGACGTCGACCGGGGTGGAGCGGCTCGGGCGGGCGAGGCCGGGCGGCGGGGGCGGGGCGGGCTCGCACTCGCAGGCGGCGTTGCAGAGCTCGTCGGCGCCGCAGCCGGGGTCGCATTCGGGGGCGTCGGGCTGGCAGCCGCGGGGTTCGCATGCGCAGTCGGTGTTGCAGAGCTCGTCGGCGGCGCAGCCGGGGTCGCAGACGGGCGCGGCGGCGTTGCAGCCGCCGGCGTCGGGGTCGGGCTCGGCGGCGTCGGGTTCACCGGCGTCGGGGTCGGGCTCGGCGGCGTCGGGGTCGCCGGACGGGGGGCAGGCCGCTGTCGGCCTCCATTCCGCCGCCCGCGCCGCCGCCGCCGTCGGCTACGGTCTCGTCGCCGTCGTCACAGCCGGCGCAGAGGCCGGCGATCAAGAGCGCCATGAAGATCGATCGTCGCATCGGGTTCCCCCCTCGGTGCGTGGTCTGCCCATCTGACGCCGGGTCTCCATCGGGGAGCGCAATGCCTCTCTGATATGTGCTATAGGCGACGTCGATGGACACCGAGTGGTTGAAGGTCTTCAAGGCCATCACCGAGCATCACAGCCTCTCGGCCGCGGCGCGGGCGCTCGGGTGCAGTCAGCCGACGCTCTCGGTGACGGTGCAGCGGCTCGAGGCGCACTTTCACACGACGCTGCTGCTGCGGACCTCGCGTGGGGTCGAGGTGACGAGCACCGGGCGGGCGCTGGCGGTGGGGGCCGAGGGGGTGCTGGCGCTGCTCGCCGATCTCGAGCAGCAGATCGCGGGGCTCGAGAGCGGCGAGGTGGGGCGCTTCGTGGTGGGGTGCAACGACTCGCTGGGCGCGTACTTCCTGCCGGGGTTCCTCGGGCCGTTCATGGCGGCGGCGCCGGGGATCGACGTGACGCTGTGGAACGGGCCGTCGGACGCGGTGCTGCAACGGGTGGTCGATCGCGACCTGCACTTCGGGCTGGTGGTCAACCCGCGGCCGCACCTCGATCTGGTGCTGGTGGAGCTCTTCGGCGACGCGGTCGATCTCTTCGCGACGGTGCCGGCGCCCGATCGGGCGGCGGCGCACGCGCGGATCGCGGCGGGGCCGCTGGTGTATGTGGAGCGGCTGCCGCAGAGCGGGGCGTACCTCGATCACTTCGCGGCCGAGGGGTGCTCGCCGCGGCGGGTGCTGACCTGCGGCGAGCTGGAGCTGGTCAAGAGCCTGGTGCTCGGCGGGCTGGGGATCGGGGTGCTGCCGCGGCGGGTGGCGGCCTATGGGCACCCGGGCAAGCTGCGGCGGCTGCATCCGTCGCTGCCGTTCATGCCCGATCGCATCGCGCTGGTGTATCGCGTCGATCTGCATCGCACCCGGGCGGCGCTGCGGCTCAAGGACGCGCTCGTCGCGCACGGGCGGCGCATGGCCGAGGACGAGGGCGTCAGCCGAACAGCTTGACGAGGCAGTGGATCGCCATGACGGCGCAGGCGCCGAGCGCGACGAGGTGGCTGAGGAAGCGGTGGGGCTGCCTGGCCGCGAGGTAGGAGACGGTGTGGGAGACGCGGGCGAGGGTGTAGACGCCGAAGTAGATCGCGCCGGCGGTGGCCGAGCCGCCGAGGAGCACGAAGGCGAGCGAGACGGCGCAGTAGATGGGGATGTTTTCGAGGTCGTTGCGCCAGGCGTTGCCGGCGCGCTCGCCGAGGTCGGTGTCGGGGGCGAGCGTGGTCTTCTTGCCGCCGAAGACGGCGACGTCCTCGGGGGTGCGGAAGGTGCGGGCCCGCATCCGGTGGCGGAGCTGCACCATGGAGATCGCGTGCATCTTGAAGAAGAGCACCACCACGCTGACCACCCACCACCCGAGCGCCGTGTCGAACGCGTTCATCTCGTCTCCCTCCTGAAACGACCCCGGCCGCCGCGGTCGGGGTGACCGGGCGGCCGGGGTTCACCGTGGCTCGCGCGCGGGTGATCTTTACCTGTTTTGCATCGCGGGCGCGCGGTCTCGACCGCGGCCACGCTCTTTTTTGTCACGCGCGCGGGCTCGATGCGGCGGGGGGAGCGGCGGGCCTCGGGCTCAGCCCTGCGCGGGCGGGGTGATGATGCCGATCACGGCGCCGTGCGGGTCGGCGATCATGCCGATGCGGCCGACGCCGGGGGCGTCGAAGGGCGGCATGCACGAGGTGCCGCCGTTCTTGACGACGCGGTCGATGGTGGCCTCGACGTCGTCGACGTGGATGTAGGGCGTCCACGCCGGGGGCATGCCGGGCGCGGGGGTGGTCATCGCGCCGGCGCGCGAGTGACCGCCCGAGTTGAAGACATGGTAG
Source organism: Myxococcales bacterium (assembly GCA_020633515.1). The sequence goes on along the minus strand of JACKDM010000020.1, from coordinate 66,003 downwards.
TCGCCCTGCGGCATCGGCATGCGCTGGATGTCATAGCCGAAGACGGCGGTGTAGAACGGCACCACCGCCTCGGGATCGGGCACGGTCAGCTCGAACCAGTGGAACTTGCCGATCCGGGAGTCATAGGGCGAGTCATCGTGCTCGTTGCCCTGGAAGACATAGAACATGGCACCCTGGGGGTCCTTGACCTGTGCCATCTTGCCGACGCCGGGGGCGTCGATGATCTCGTCGGTGCCCCGCGGATCGGGGATGACGGTGCCACCGTTCTTCTTGACCCGCGCGAGCGCCGCCTCGATGTCACCCGCCTCGATGTAGCCGACCCAGTGCGCCGGCTGGTCCTTCTTCCAGGTGTCGATGCCACACTGCGGCCGGTGCTCGCCGGCCTGGAACATGGTGTAGGCGCCGCCCGCCATCGGCATCGTGATCGGCTTCCAGCCGAAGGCTTCGCCGTAGAAGCGGGCGGTGGCGTCGCCGTCGGGGGTGACGATCTCGAACCACACGACCTTGCCGTTGACCTTGCTCATCTCATCCCTCCCATCGGGTCGCGCGTGACCCGATGCCATGTTGATGGACGCAATGGGATCTGCGAAGGCTGGATGCCTTCGGGTGAGACCATCGCGGCTGGCAGCTCGTGGGCGCTCGGTGTGAGCGACCCTACCAATCTAGGGGCCATCATCGCCGGAGTGTCCGCGCTCGAAACAGCCTTGACCGTCCGGGGCTGCTCTCTCTACCGTCGCGGCCCGATTGCTCGCGAGAGGTGGCCGTTGATCGCGCTGGGTGCCTTCGACCTGCTCCGTCCGGTCGCCCGCGGCGGCATGGCCCGGGTGTGGGAGGGCGTGCATCGGCGGTCGGGGGCGCCGGCGGCGATCAAGGTGATCATGGCGGCGCAGGCGCGGGAGATGAGCTTCCGGGTGCGCTTCGCCCACGAGGTGCGCGCGGTGGCGCGGCTGGATCACCCGGCGGTGGTGCGGGTGTACGATCACGGGACGGTGCCGGCGGCGGCGGCGGCGGCGAGCGGGGGGGCGCTGCCGGTGGGGGTGCCGTATCTGGCGATGGAGTGGATCGCGGGCGGCGCGATCTCGACGGGGCCGGCGGCGATGGGGTGGCGGGCGCTGTGCGAGGCGCTGCTGACGTTGCTGGACGGGCTGGCCCACGCGCATGCGCGCGGGGTGGTTCATCGGGATCTCAAGGACGACAACGTGCTGCTCGCCGCGCGCGGGCCGGTGCTGACCGACTTCGGGCTCGCGGTGGACGCGGGGCGCCTGGAGGGGGAGGCGGCGGCGGTGGGCACGCCGGGGTACATGGCGCCGGAGCAGATCCGGAGCCGCTGGCGGCTGTTCGGTCCGCCGACGGATCTGTATGCGCTGGGCTGCCTGGGGTGGCGGCTGTGGTGCGGGGCGGTGCCGTACGCCGATCGGCCGCGGCAGGGGGCGTTGGCGTTGGCGATGGCGCCGCTGTTGGAGGTGCTGCCGGCGGCGGCGCCGCGGTTCGAGGCGCCGGCGGGCTTCGAGGATTGGCTGCGGCGGCTGCTGGCGCGGGAGCCGGAGGCGCGCTTCGCGTTCGCGGCCGACGCGGCGGCGGCGCTGCGGGCGCTCGAGCGGCCGGCGGCGGTGGGCGCCCGGCTGCCGGCGGACTGGCGCGCGGGGGAGCGTCCGTCGCCGCCGCTCTTGATGGTGGGGGTGGGGCGCACGCTCTTCGGTCATCGGGTCTCGGCGCCGATCGGGCGCGAGGGGCCGCGCGATCGGCTGTGGTCGGCGCTGCGGGCGGTGGAGCGCGGGGCGGGCACGCAGGTGGTGCTGATCGAGGGCGCGAGCGGGCATGGCAAGACGCATCTGGCCGACTGGCTGGCGGAGCGGGCGCACGCGGCGGGGGCGGCGCGGGTGCTGCGGGCGACGCATCAGGAGCCGCCGGGGCGCGACAGCGGGCTCGGGGCGATGCTGGTGCGGGCGCTGCGGGTGGCCGAGGCGACGGCGGAGGAGGTCGCCGACGCGGTGCAGCGGCTGCCCGGCGCGCCGCGCGACGCGGCGGAGGTCGCCGAGATCGGGGCGCTGGTCGCGGGCGGGGCGCTGGCGGTGGGCGAGGCGCGGGTGCTGCTGACCGGGCCGGCGGAGTGGGACGAGGCGTTCGCGCGGGCGGTGGCGGCGTTCGCGGCGGATCGGCCGCTGTTGATCGTCGCCGACGACGTGCAGTGGGGCGCCTCGACGCGGCGCACGATCGCGGCGCTGGCGGCGCGGCATCCGCGGCTGCCGGTGCTGTGGGTGCTGACGGTGCGGAGCGACGCGGTGGAGCGGCACGGCGCGGTCGAGGCCGAGCTCGACGCGCTGCGGGCGCGGCCGGAGGTGACGCGGGTGCAGCTCGGGCCGCTCGACGCCGAGGCGCACCGGCGGCTGCTGCGGGCGATGCTGCCGATCGATCCGGCGCTGGCCGAGGCGCTCGCCGAGCGGGCGGCGGGCAACCCGCTCTTCGGCGCGGAGCTGCTGCGCTACTGGATCGGGGCCGGGCTGCTGGTGGATGGCCCGGCGGGCTACCGGCTGGCGGCGGGCGCGGCGGAGGCGATCCCGCGGGGGTTGCAGGCGGTGTGGACGGTGCGGCTGGCCGACGCGCTCGGGGAGGCGCACGCGGCGGCGCTGCCGGCGCTGGAGGTGGCGGCGACGCTGGGCTTGATCGTCGACGGTGACGAGTGGACGGCGGCGTGCGCGGCGGCGGGGGTGTCGTGGCCGCGGCGGGCGCTGGAGCGGCTGCTGGATGCGCGGCTGGTCGCGATCACCGAGGACGGGCGGTGGGCTTTTCCGCACGCGATGCTGCGCGAGACCTTGCAGGCGCAGGCGCGGATCGACGGGCGCGCGGTCGCGCTCGAGGCGGCGTGCGCGGAGATGCTGCGGGCGCGGCCCGACGCGGCGCCGGCGCGCCTCGCCGGGCACCTGCTCGCGGCGGGGCGGGACATCGAGGCGATCGCGCCGCTCGCCGCCGCGACCGAGGCCGCGCTGCTCGCCGCCGACGTGCCGGCCGCCCGGCGGCTGGTGGGGCTGCGCCTCGCCGCGCTGCGTCGGCTGCGCATTCGGCGGGGGGATCCGCGGTGGCTCGACCTCGGCTTCGACTGGATGAGCCTCGACCGCCGCGAAGGCCGCCTCGATCGCGCCGCGCGGCGGGGCGATCGGCTCCTGGCGGCGGCGCTGGGGGTGGGAGATCCCTACCGGGCGGCGAGGGCGCTGACCTTGCGGGGCGCGGTGCGCTACTACCGCGGCGACGCGGAGGGCTGCCTGAGCGACAACCTGGCGGCGCTGCCCTTCGCGCGGGCGAACGGCGACCGGGAGCAGGTGGTGGTGGTGCTCGCCGAGCTGGCGTCGACGGCGACCTTCATCGGCCGGCTCGACGAGGCCGAGGCGGCGCTGCGCGAGGCGCTGGTGCTGCTCGACGACGGCGCGTTGCCCGAGCGGCGGGCGATGTGCCTGTACTACCTCGGCGGGGTGATGGCGTTCCGCGGGCGCGAGCGGGAGGGGATCGTTCACTGCCGGGCGGCGCGGGCGCTGTGGGCGGCGCGCGGGGTGCGGCAGCATCAGGCGATCTCGTACTCGCTCGAGGGTGATCTGCACCGGCGGCTCGGCGATCTGGCGACGGCGGAGGCGTGCTACGCGACGTTCTTCGCGCTGGCGCGCATGGTGGGGCCGCCGGAGCGGGCGTATCGGGCGCTCGATGGGGCGCTGATCGACCTCGCGCGGGGGCGCTTCGTCGAGGCGCGGCGGGGCTTCGTGGCGGCGGAGACCGAGAAGCTGACGACGGCGCGGGCGGTGATCGCGGCGGGGCTGCTGGCGTGCGCGGGCGGGGAAGGGGACTGGCTGTCGTGGGACGCGCTGGCGATCGCGCTGCCGGGGGTGGTGGCCGAGGCGCCGGTGTCGCCGGATGTGCCGTGGGCGGCGGAGATGGCGGCGGGGCTCGCGGCGGCGGCGGGTGAGGCGGGGCGGGCGGCGTTCGCGCGGGGGGTGGCGGCGGCGCATCGGCGGCGGCTCGGGCAGGGCGGGGGCTGACGACGGCGGGCGACCCGCGCGCCCTCCCCGCGCCCTGCGCTTGTCACCGGGCGTTCACCGCGTCACCATGGCGGCCCCTGCCCCCCTGGAGCCGCGTGCCCCCGAGATCCCTCACCCCCCCGCCCCGCTGGGCCATCGGCGTCGTCGTCGGCGCCGCCCTCACCGCGCTCGACGTCGCGCTCGCTGGCGGCCGGCTCGGCGCCGTCGCCGTCTCCGCGGGGCTCGGCGTCGGGCTCGGCGGGCTGGTCGCGCTCGCCTGGGCGCTCGCCGCGGCGCTCGCCGGGCGGCTCCCGCGGCTGGCCGGGCGGGCGCTCTACGTCGTGATCGGGCTCGCCGGCGCGGTCTGGCTCGTCGACGCGCTCGGCGCGCTCGCCCGCCTCGACGGCCCCCCGCGCCAGGCTCGCCTTCGCCGCGATCGGCGCCAGGCTCGGCGCGCGCCTCGCGCTCGCCGCCGTGCTCGCCGCGCTCCAGCCCGCGCCCGATCGCCCGCGCGCAGGCTCGCCGGCGCCCGCCCCGCCTCGCCGCGCCGCGCTCGCGCTCGTCGCCGCCGCGCTCGCGCTCGTCGACCGGCACCTCTTCGTCGGCACCTACCCCGAGGCCCACGCCGCGCTCGGCCTCGCCGCGCTCGGCGGCGTCATCGCCGCAGGCTGGCTCGCGCTCCCGCCGCCGGGTCCCCGCCTCCGCCGCGGGCTCGCGCTCGTCGCCGCGTTCGCCGCCGCCGCGCCCTTCGTCGCGCTGCATCACGGCGCCGATCGCACCCTCGCCGCGGTGCGCGCGGCGCCGCTCGGCGCGCTCGCGCTCGACGCGCTGCGGGGCCTCACCGACGTCGACGGCGACGGCGCGTCGAACCTGCTCGGCGGCGGGGACGAGGCGCCGCTCGACGGCGAGGTGATCCGTCACCCGCCCCCGCCGGTCGTCGCCGCCGCGCCCGCCGATCCCTGGCCCGCGGCGCTGCCCCCGGCGCCCACGCGCCCGGCGCCGCTCAGCGTGGTGCTCATCACGATCGACACCCTGCGCCCCGACCGCATGGGGCTCTACGGCCACACCCGCGCGACCACGCCCCGCCTCGACGCCTTCGCCCGCGGCGCGGTGCGCTTCGACCGCGCCTACACCCCCGGCGCCTGGACCTCGCTCGCGATCAGCAGCCTCCTCCGCGGCCTCCCCCCGCGCGCGCTGCGCTGGACCCGCCTCGCCGAGACCAACCGCTTCCGGCTGCTGCGCGACTGGCGCCACGCCGAGCTCGCGCCCGGCGAGCGGCTGCGGCTGATGTTCGGGCTGCCGATCGACGACCCGCGCCCGCCGCTGCCCGAGCAGCTCGCGCGGCGCGGCATGCACACCATCGCGGTCGTCGACGACGGCTACTCGCGCTTCCTCTCCGAGGAGATGGGGACCGACCGCGGCTTCGCCGACTTCCGCACCGTCGACGCGCTCCCCCCCGATCGCCGCCACGACGCCGGCACGACCGATCTGGCGCTGGCGGCGCTGCGCGAGCGGCCGGCCGACCGCCGATTCTTCATGTGGGTCCACTACTTCGGCCCGCACGACCCGAGCACGCGCCGCGAAGGCGCGCCCTGGTATGGCGAGGGCGTCGCCGAGGGCTACGACCACGAGATCGCCTACGCCGACGCGCAGGTGGGCCGGCTGCTGCGGGTGCTCGACAACGTCGACGAGCCGCTCGCGGTGATCGTGACCAGCGACCACGGCGAGCTGCTGCTCGAGCGGCGGCGGCTGCACGGGATCGAGCTGCACCCCTCGCTGGTGCGGGTGCCGCTGCTGCTGCGGGCGCCGGGGCTCGCGCCGGGGGCGAGCGAGGCGGTGGTGGGGCTCGTCGACGTCGCGCCGACGGTGCTCGCGCTGACCGGGACCCCCGCGCCGACGTGGATGCCCGGCGTCGACCTCCGCGCCGCGGCGCGGGGCGAGGTGCCCGCGCGGATCCTGACGACCGACACCTGGCGCTTCGACCGCCACGGCCGCGCCGTCTACGACCAGGTCGGCGTGCTCGACGGGCGGCACATCCTCGTGCTCGACCAGGTCCACAACGTGCGCCAGCTCTGGTCGCTCGACGACCTGAGCCACCCGGCGGAGAACCTGCACGGCGAGGTCATGGCGTTCGACCTCGAAGCGGCGCTCGCCGACTACCTCGCGCGCACCGGCGGCGGGCGGGTGCGCCTCTTCGACTGACCCGGCGGTCGCGAGAAGGCCAAACGCCGTCATGACAAGAGGAATCGAACCGCCGCCGCCCGGCATTGTCGGTCAGGGTGGCCGCCAGCCCGGCGGCCCTCGCCACCGCCTCCCGAGGAGGTCGCCATGCCCCGCTGCCGCTCGCTGCTCGCCGCCCTGCCCTTCGCGCTCGCCCCCGCCCTCACCCTGACCCCCGCCGCGCTGATCTCCGCCTGCGGCCTCCCCGACGAGACCCACGCCCTGCGCGCGCTCGCCACCGTGCGCGCCCGCGTCACCCTCCCCGCCGACGTCGTCGCCGCCCGGATCGCGCTCTACTCCGCCGTCGACGGCGACGCGGGCGCGCTCGAAGAGGTCGAGGTCCGCCGCGTCGAGCCCGTCGCCGCCCACCCCACCGACGACCGCCGCGACGCCTACGCCCTCTTCGCCGTGCGCTCCGGCGAGCACCGCCTCGTCGTCACCCCGCTCGCCGCCGACGACCGCCTCGCGCCCGGCTGCGCGCCCGTCGAGGCGACCGTCACCGTCGACGCCCCCGCGTTCACCGAGGTCGAGCTCGCGCCGCTCTGTGGCGGATCCGCCGCCGTGATTGTCCCCGCCGCGGGTTCGATATAGGCTCGGTCGAGAACGCGGAGGTCACGTTTTGACGGCACGCCCCGGCGACGAGGAGGGCACGCTCAAGCGGATGCGCGAGGTGCTCAAGCGCATCCGCGACGCCGCGCCCCTCGTCGACACCGACCCGCCCGGCTTCCAGGCCGCCGTCGCCGACATCGCCACCCGCCTGCAAGAGGCCACCGGGCAGGCCGGCGAGATCGAGCTGACCATCTCGACCAACCGCATCAGCCTCGGCGAGGCCGAGGTCTTCAAGAGCGAAGCCCGCACGCAGAACCTCGCGTTCGACATCTTCCGCCAGGGCCTGCGCCGGCTGACCTTCAAGCCCGGCCTCACCGCCGACGAGGTGCACGCCTTCGTCGTCGCCTTCGCCGAGAACCGCAGCGCCGACCAGATCGACGAGGACTTCGTCAGCACGCTGTGGCGCGAGTCGCTGCCCAACATCGCCTACCTCGCCATCGATGGCTTCACCGAGCGCATCTTCATGTCGGAGGAGCGCTTCGTCTCGGCGTTTCGGGCCGTCATCGACGACCTGATGCCCGGCCTCGTCGGCCTGCCCGAAGAAGACCCCGGCGACGAGCACCCCCGCGAGCGGGTCGCGGTCGACAGCGGCGCGCGCGTCGACGGCGCCGACCTCGAGCAGCGCAAGCTGCGCCACGCCATGGCCGAGGCCGCGCCCGCCGTCATCGCCGCGCTCGCCCGCGACGCCGAGCTCGGCCCGCCCACCGAGCGCGTCGTCGAGCTCCTCGCGCGGCTGATGGTCAAGGACCCCTCGCCGCTCGCCGACGACGACCTCGCCACGGTCATCGTGCGCGTGCTCGCCGCCTGGCTCGAACACCGCGCGTGGCCCGCCTTCGCCGACGCCGTGCGCAGCCTGCGCGCGCTCGTCGAGGCCGCCGACCGCTTCCCGCCGCCCGTCGCCGCGCGCCTCGCCGCGATGAAGCACGCCATCGCCGGCCGCGCGCTCGTCGAGCAGGTCGCCCACCACCAGGACCCCGAGAACACCGACTTCACCGCCTGGGCCCGCTGGCACTTCGCGACCGCGCGCGCGCTCGCCGCGCCCGACCTGCTCGAGCTCATCGACGCCTGCCACAACCCCGCCGGCGTCGCCTTCCTCAAGGACCTGCTCCGCCGCCAGGGCACCGAGTCGCTCGACCCCTGGGCCGAGCGGCTGCGCGACCCCAACCCCGGCGTCGTGCTCGAGGTCATCGAGGTCATCGTCGGCAGCGACCTCAGCGAGCAGGCCCGGCCGCTGTTGATGGAGACGATGAAGCACCCCTCGCCCGAGGTGCGGGCGGCGGCGGCCGAAGGGCTCGCCGGCGCCTACGACCTCGCGGTGCGGGAGTCGCTGCTGCCGTTCCTCAAGGACCCCGCGCCCGTCGTGCGCCGCGCCGTCGTCACCCGCTTCCTCGCCGCCGGCGACCGATCGGTCTCGCCCTACCTCGCCTCGACGATCCGCGCCGACATCTTCCCCGGCTTCGACGAGGACGAGCAGCGCCTCTACTTCGAAGCCCTCGCCCGCCTCGGCGGCGCCCGCTTCGTCGACGTCTTCGAACACGCGCTCGGCCTCGACGACGAGGGCGGCGGCGACCTGCTCAGCCGCTTCTTCAAGCGCGGCAGCCAGGCGCTCATCGACACCCCGACCCGCCGCGGCGCCGTCTCCGGGCTCGGCATCCTCGGCAGCCGCGAGGCGCTCGCGCTCATCCGCAAGGTGCACGCCCGCGCCGACCTCAGCCTCGCGGCGCACTGCGACGTCGTGCTCCGCCTCGCGGCGCGCGGCGAGGCGGCGGGCGAGGCGCCGGCCGACATCGCGCCCTCGCGGGCGGCGCCGCTCGAAGCCGTCGAGGTCGGCCGCGACAAGATGGGGAGCCGGCTGCTCTTCGAACCCGCCGCGCTCGCCGTCGCCGCGCCCGAAGCGCCCCGCGAGGCCCGCCCGGCGCGCGCGCCCGCCACCGCCCCCTCGAAGCCCGCCGAGCCCCGCGCCGCCGAGCCCCGCGCGCCCGAGCGCCCCCGCCGCGCCGAAGGCCGCCGACCCCCCGCCGCTCGTGCTCGGCGACCGCCCGCTCCTGCGCCCCGGCGAGCGCTTCCTCGCCACCGACGTCGTCCGCCTCGACGTCGACGGCCCCTCGAAGGCGGCGGCTGGCGCATCGAGATCCTCGACGCCGCGCTCGTCGGCCCGCCCGAGACCGCCCCGACCCGCCGCCCCACCCGGCCGCCGGTGCCCGTCCGCGTCGTCGAGAAGCGCCCCGTCCCGACCGCGGTCGACTACAGCCACCAGCCCGAGGCCGGGCTCGAAGACATCCTGCGCAGCTACCTCGGCGCCGACTCCGACGGCCCGGCGCCGATCGACGGCGACGACGCGCCCGCGCGCCCCCGCCCGCCGCTCGCCGACGACGCCGCGCTCGACGCCCGCGACGCCGGCCGCGACGGCGACGACCCCGCCGCCGACCTCGGCCCCCGCTTCGGCGGCGGCCTCCCCGCCGGCGTCCCGCCCGCCTCGCCCGAGACCCGCGACGCGATGCGCCGCCTGCTCGACTTCGACGCGCCCACCCACCACGAGCTCAAGCCCCACGCCCCCGACCGCGGCGCCGACCAGAGCGAGCTCGGCCCCGAGCCGACCATGGTCCCGCCCTCGACCGAGGCCGACGGGCAGGAGAGCGTCGAGGCGCTGCTCAAGGACTTCCTCTCGATGGAGGTCGCCGACGAGCGCGCTCGCTCGACGAGACGATCGACGTCGGCGCCGAGTCGATGGAGCGCGCGCTCGACGCCGCGCCCCCGATCGACACCGACCCGCCGTTCGCCGCCGAGCCCGTCGAGCCCGAGCCCGCCGCGGCGTTCGACGTGCGCCCGGGCTCGCCCTGGCGCACGGAGACGCCCTCGCGGCGCCCCGACGAGCGCCTCTTCGTGCTGCCGGCGGCCGACGACGAGACGATCGATTCGCCCGAGAGCGGCGACGAGGTCGGCTTCTGGCGCGCGGTGCCCTCGGCGCCGGCGGCCCCGCCGAGCCGGCGATCCGCGCGTCGTCGCCCGCGCCGCCGCGCCGCCGACGCCGCCGCCAGCGCGCCGCCCGCGCCGCCGAGCCCGCGCTGCCGAGCGCCGCCTCCGATGCCCGCGCGGCCGACATCGGCCGCGCTCCGCTCGCCCGCGCCGCCCGTCCGCCCGCCGCCGCGCCGGGATGCGCCGCGCCCTCCGCGCCGGTCCGTCCCCCGCCCGCGCCCGGCGCCCGCCCGCCGGTCCGCCCGCCGCCCGCGCCCGCGCCCCGCCCGCCGACCGCCCGCCGATCCGCCCCGCCGCCGCCGCGAGCGCCCGCGCGCCGCCGCCGCCGCGAGCGAGACCGCCGCGCCGATCCGCCCGCCCACCGCGCCGCTCCCCCCGCCCCCGCCGCCCGCCGCCCGCGCCCCCCGCGGCGCCGCCCGCCGACGACCCCGCCGCGCCCGGCAAGGCCAGCGACGTCGAGGATCTCCTCCGCGACTTCCTCGCCTTCGACCCCGAGGAGGACTGAGGTGGCCGCCCCGCTCGGTCAGGAAGACACCCACGACCGCATCCAGGCGGCCGGCAAGAACCTGCTCCTCTATGCCTTCTCGCTCATGAAGACCGGCGAGGTGCACGAGCTCAACAACGAAGCCTGGATCCGCCCCGCCGAAAAGCTCGTCGAAGCGCTCGACCCGCTCATCAAGATCGAGCGCCAGACCATCACCTTCGTCGTGCACGAGGGCGTCGCCCAGATCAACAGCCACGCGCTCTGGCTCGACCGCAGCACCCAGGATCAAGCGCAGGAGCTCGAACAGCAGCTCGCCCGCCGCGAAGCCGGCGGCTTCATCTTCACCAAGAAGCCCGACGATGCCGAGCTGCGCCGCTTCTTCTACCTCTTCGCCCGCTACCGCCCGCCCGCCGACGCGCAGGACCAGATGGCCGCGCTCGTCGCGAAGCTCACCGAAGACGGCATCGAAGACATCAAGGTCGCCCCCCGCCCGCTGCGCCTCGAAGGCGTCGGCCAGGGCGTGCGCGGCGTCGCGGCGCTGTGGCACTACGCCAAGGCCGTCGCCGGCATCGGCGACCTCCTCCGCCGCACCCCCGTCGAGATCAAGGCCGCCCGCCGCGTCGCGCAGGAGCTCGTCGACGCCTGCGCCGTCGAACAGGACCTCCTCTTCGCCCTCCCGCTCCTCGCCCGCCAGCGCAGCGCCGCCCACGCCGCCGTCGACGCCGCCGTCATCGCCGCCGGCTTCGGCCGCGGCCTCGGCCTCTCCGCCATCGCCTGCGCCGATCTCGCCACCGCCGCGCTCCTCGGCCGCGTCGGCGAAGCCTACGCCAACCCCGACCCCGACCTCTTCACCGCCGCCGAAGCCGCCGCCGTCGCCGCCGTCCGCCAGCTCGACGACGGCGGCCGCTTCACCCCGCTCCTCGCCCGCCGCGTCGTCGCCGCCGTCGAAGCCCGCCTCGGCCCCGACGGCCAGGGCCCGCCCTACCTCGTCGCCGCGCCCCGCCCCCGCCCCACCAGCCAGCTCGTCGCGCTCATCGAACACTACCTCGGCCGGATCCGCGGCGACGCCGAGCACCCGCCCGCCTCACCGCTCGAGGTCGCGCTCGCGCTCGCCCACCACCCACCGCCCCACATCGACCCCGCCATGGCCCGCGTCTTCGTCGCCGTCGTCGGCCTCTTCCCCGTCGGCACCGTCGTCGAGCTCCACAACGGCGACCTCGCCGTCGTCGCCGACATCGACCACCTCCGCGGCCGCCACCTCTACCGCAAGACCCCCGCCCCGGTCACCCAGCAGGGCGGCGTCTGGCTCGAACGCCTCCGCGACGCCCAGGGCAAGGTCATCCCCGAGCGCCGCGCCCGCGTCCGCCTCGGCGACGAAGGCGAAGCCGGCGAGTGGACCATCCGCCGCACGCTCGCCCCCGACGCGCACCGCGACCTCATCGTGCGCGCGCTCGTCCGCCGCCCGTCGACCGTCGTCGCGCAGCTCGGGTTGAGGTGAAGATGGCCCGCTTCTCGACCGCCCCTGGCGTCCTCATCGCGATGCCCCAGCTCGAAGACCCCAACTTCCACCGCTCGGTCGTCGTCATGATCCAGCACGACGCCGACGGCGCGCTCGGCCTCGTCGTCAACCACCCCCTCCCTCACCCCTGCGCCGAGATCGCCGCCGGCTTCGGCCTCCCCTGGCACGGCGACCCCGACGTCCAGCTCCGCCGCGGCGGCCCCGTCGAACCGCAATCCCTCTGGATGCTGCACGACGACGGCTGGGCCTTCGACGAGACCATGCGCGTCTGCCCCGGCGTCGCCGTCAGCCGCAGCCGCGAAGCCCTCACCCGCATGTGCCGCGGCGAAGAGCGCCGCCTCCGCCTCCTCGTCGGCTACGCCGGCTGGGGCCCCGGCCAGCTCGAAGGCGAGATCAGCGCCGGCTCCTGGCTCACCGCGCCCGCCACCCCCGCCCAGCTCTTCGACTGGCCGATCGACGAGATCTGGACCCGCACCATCGAGAGCCTCGGCTTCGACCCCGCCTTCCTTGTCGCCGGTGCTCCGACTGTTCAGTAAGCCGTGCTCACTCCGGCGCCCTCCGCGGCTTCGCCGCTGCGGGCGGGCGCTCCGCAGCGTCGGCGGTGCTCGCTCACTGCGTTCGCTGCGCCCTTCTCCTCGCTACGGCCCGTCCGGCTCTGGCCGGACGCCTGCGCTGCGCTCGGCGATCGGTTCCGCCCGCTGGCGCGGGCTCCACGATCCAGTGACGATCGCTGAGCCCGCTCCGTCGCCCGCCGAATTCACATCCTGGGCATCGTCGAGCTGAAGCTCGGCCGCGACTGCATCCGTCCCAGCCATCCCTTCAGGTTGTCCAACCCATCCAGGATCTTCGCCCCATCGGGCACCACCGACGCATAGAAGACCACCGGCGCCAGCAGGATGTCGGCGAGGCTCAGCTCCCCGCCCGCCAGCCACTGCCGCTCCCCGAGCGCCGCGTCGAGCACCGCGAGCCGCTCGTTGCCCTGCTTGCACGCCAGCGCGATGTCATCCTCGTCGACCGTGCCCCCGTTCGCCTGCACGAACACCCGCTGCACCACCACCCGCGACACCACCGCCGGGTAGACATACGACGACAGCACACCCATCCACTGCCGCATCCGCGCCCGCTCCTGCACGTCCTTCGGCACCAGCGCCGCGCCGCCCTCGAACGCCTCGGCGATGTACTCGAGGATCGCGGCCGTCTCGTAGAGCACGAAGTCACCATGACGCAGCGCCGGCACCTTGCCGAAGGGATGCACCGCGCGCTGCTCGGCGCTGTTGGGCATGCGCGGGACGAGGTCGTAGTCGACGCCCGCCTCGTTGAGCGCGATGCGGGTGCTCCAGGCATAGGAGCTGGCGGCGGGGGCGAAGAGCTGAACGTGGGCCATCGGGTCCTCCTCGGTGGGGGCGGCGCGCCGCCCGGTTCGACCGGCGAGGGCTGCCGGTCTGCGCGGGAGAGTAGAACCTCCCGCGTCCGGGGGGAAGGGCCCCGCGCGGCCCATGCGCCCCGCGCAGATCGCCCGCCCGGTCGACCCTCACGATGCCATCCCATCACCCATGCCGATCCGCAACCCGACGCCCGCGCGTCATGCCATCTCGAACCCATCCGTCCATGCCATCCAGAGACCCGAGTGTCGCCCAGGAGGGTCATTCATGCCCGCGACTCATGCCGAACCCATGTTTCATGCCAGCGATCCCGAGCCATCACGCTCTCACCCGGTCCTGGGGTCCTGACATCGATGCATCAATCGAGCGCTTGCACCACCGCCAGCTCGTCACCGTACAGCCTCGCCCACGCCCGCGCTGCCCGCGCCCGCAGCGCGTCCGGATCCAGCGCCGCCAGCTCCGCGAACGCATCCGCCACCGCCCGCCGATCCGGCCCCCCGATCCCATCCCCGAGCGGCCGATCGACCATCGCCTCCAGCGCCAGCATCGCCACATGATGCAGATAACCCCGCGCCTGCAACGCGAACCGCACCAGATGGATGAGACCCAACAGCGGCGGCGCCTCGGCGTCCGTCAGCTCCGCCACGTACGCCGACAGCTCCCGGTTCACCCGCGTCTGCATGGCATCACCCATGCCCGCCAGCCGCTCCATCACCGCGCTCGCCATCACGAGGTGCGGCCCGTCGATCTGATGTTGCAGCTCGTGCCGATCGGTCACCGCCACGATCGCCGGCGCGAGCCCCTCCGGCAATGCCTTGACGAGCGCCACCAACGTCTCCCCGCACCGCCGCAGCCCCGTCTCGGCCGATGGCTCCACCAGCGAATCACACAGCGGCGGATCGGCCAGCGCCGCCGTCGCCAGCGACGTCTCGAACTGGCTCGCCTCCGCCAGATCCACCAGCGCGAACCGCTGCGCGTCCCGGCTGAAACCGAGGAGCCGCGTCCCCGCCTCCCGATCGTCGATCCGCCGCACGTGCAGCGTCGCATACCGCCGCCCGTCCACCTCGAAGCGCCGCACCCGCTCCACCGCGAACGTGCGCGCCTGGAAGTGACGCCGCGGCTCGCCCCCGACGCTGTAGGTGTAGACCGTCGGATCGAGGTAATACGGCAGCCCGGCGGTCCGGCTCGCCTCGTTCACCGCCGCGACCAGCCCGTACCACGTCCGCCCCGCGACGTGCAGATCACGCGCGTCGCGGGTCATGGCATCGATGGCATCCCCGAGCCCCGGATCGATCGCCCGCGCCGCGCTCACCGCCTGCTTCGCCGCCTGCTTCACCGCGAGCAGCGCCGACGCCCCGCCGCTGCCTCCCCGCGCCGCCTGCTCCCATGCCAGCCGGCTCCGGTTCCAGTCGGGCAGCGTCTCGGTGAAGAACAGATCCGCCGCCGGCGTGCGCGGCCCGAGCGTCCACTCGACGCCCTTGTCGGGCGGCCGCGCCAGCCACGCCTGCGCCCCGAGCACCACCGCGAGCGCCGCGAGCGCCACCAGGGCGGTCCGCTTCGGTGGCCACCCGGCCTCACCCTCGACCCCCGGCGCCGGCGCAAACGTCGCCTCCGCCGCGACCTCGACCGCCGACGCCAACAGCGCCACCGTCGCCGCGAGCACCACGATGCCACCGAGCCCGACGAAGACACTCCACCCATCGGCGCCGCCCGGCACCCCACGAAACACCAGCATCGCGATCAACAGCGGCAAGCCATACAGCGCCAGCAATGACACCAGCGGATGATCATCGCTCGCCGGCGCCTTGAGGTGCCACAGCCCCGCCACCGCGATGATCGCCGGCCACAAAGCCATCACCGCGAGCAGCCCCATCCCGAGCTGAAACGGCAGCCCCGGCAGCTCGTCGATCACCGCCAGCGCCCGCGCCACCGTCGTGATCGGCGCCTCACCCCGCGCCGGCCACGCGAAGTAGACCGCCGCGACCGCGACCGCCCCGATCAGCAAGCCATGACCCACCCGCCGCGCGTGTGCCTTGAAGGTCAGCGTCGCCCCCGCCGCGGTCATCGCGAGCGCGAGCAGCACCCACCCCTGCCGCTCGGCGATGCTGCCCGGCAACCCGAGCATGCCCCACGCCGACGCCTCGCGCCCGAGCTCGACCGTCAACCGCAGCCCCACCAGCGCCGCGAGCACCACCCACGCCGCCGATCCCGCCCGCCGCGCCCGCCACCCCGCGAGCGCGATCACCCCCGCCGCGATCGCCGGCGCGAGGATCGCGATGACCCCCGCCGGCGGCAGCTCGTCGATGAGATCCCACACATACTGCGGCCGCCCCGCGATCACCTCATAGGGCAGCACCGCCCCGAGCGCCACCCCCGCCGCCGCCCACCGGCACCGCACCCGCAAGCGATGCCCCCCGGAGTCATAGTCGTGAGCGGCCTCTTCACTCATGGCTTCACCGCTCCCCCGAAGCGATCGGCACCGACGCGATCAGGCTCGTCGAGCGCTTCTTGTCGAGCGGATCCCGCCCCAACTGCTCGAACCAGATCCGCTCACCGCTCGGGTCGAACTGCGGGTAGCGATCGCGCCACGGGTTGTCGGTCAGCACCCGCAGCGTCGTCGCCGGCTCGTCGGCCGCGAGCTCGATGATCGCGACCTCCTCGTCGCCCCCCGTGCCCGGCGGCTCGATCGTGAACGTCACCCGCTCCCCGGTCGCGTCGAACGCCGGCGCGAGCACGTCGCCCGCGAGCGGGATCGGCGTCATCACGCCGGTCTCGAGATCGAGCAGCCCGAGCCCGCCCGTCTCCGGGTGCCGCCGCCGGAAGATCACCTGCTTCGACCCCGGCGCGACCGCCATCCATGACAGGTACTCACCCTCGCCCACCGTATAGATCGCCGTCGGCGGCCCGCCGAACGCCGGCTGCCGCCACACCGTCTGCGCCGCGGCGTCGTAGCCCGCGGGCGGCGGCTCGGTCTCGGGCGGCGGCGGCGTATGCAGCACCACGAGCTGATCGGGGAAGGTCCACGCGAAGTCATTGAACTGCCCGCCCGCCGCTGGGATCTCGAGCCGCACCTTGCCCTCCGCGTCGAGCACCAGCAAGCCATCGTCCCCGTCGCGCCCCGGCCGCGCCCACATCGCGACGCTCTCGCCGCCCGGCGCCGGCGTCACCGTCGAGAAGCGCCGCTCGGGGTCGATCACCAGCCGCTTCGGCGCGCCGCCCGCCGCGATCAACACCGGCACCTTGGCCCAGCCGAAGACATCCTCCACGAAGCCGATGTGTCTGCCATCGAGCGACACCCGCGGGTAGCCATAGATGTTGTAGCCCTCCCACAAGACATCGCGGGTGCCATCGGCGCGGCGCCGCTCGACGGTCTCGAGCGTGTTCTGCAACCACAGCGAAGACGCGCCCGGCGGCAGCAGCCGGCGCACGGTGTCGGTGCGCACGCAGATCCCATCCGGTCCCACCCCGCACAAGCCATCGTCGGCCTCGGCGCTGCCATGGTAGGTCACCGGCGCCGGCCCCTTCTCGGCCGCCTGCCGCCGCGCGGTCATCTTCGCCGCCTCGGTCTCGGCCTCCGCGAGCAGCCGGGTGCGCCGCTCGACGAACTGCGACGCCGGCCGCAGCGACGAGGCGGTCGCCGCGTCACCGCTCAGCCGCCCCGCGAGCACCGGATGGGCCAGCAACCGCGGCAGCACCTCACCCGCCGCGACCGGATACAGCGACCGCCGCAGCGCCCGCTCGACCGCCGCCTCGCGCGTCCGCGCCCCCGCCCAGCCCCGCACCGGCGCCGCGTCCGCCCCGCCCGCCGGCGCGTCCTCGTCGTCGACATGGCTCACCTCGACGTTGCCCCGCGCCCGCACCTCGAAGTACCCCTTGCCCGCCGGGTGCTCGATCACCTCGAACGCGATCGCGCCCCCGATCACGAACCCCGCGCCCACCGCCCGCGCCGCCGTGTCGAGATCACCCTCGGCCCCTTCGAGCGCCTCGACCACCGCCGGATCGGCCGCCCGCACGACGGTGAAGCCGAGCTCTTCGAGCCCCGCGTTCATCTCGTCGGCGAACCACGCCGCCGCCTGCGACCCCTCGTACCACTGCCCCTCGACGTCGACGGCGACGAGCACCGTCTGCGGATCCGTCGCCCGCCACGCCTGCCACCCGAACCACCCGCCGACGGCGAGCAGCGCGATGACGATCAGCCACGGCCAGCGTGGCTTCTTGACGGCGGCGAGGTCGTCGTCGTGACTCTCGATGGCATCGTTCATGATATCTCCTGAGCGGCGCGAACACTCGAAGGCCGCGTCATACCACGCCTGTTGCCACCTGCCATCACCTCGATCGCCTTGCCGGGTACCGCGCCGGGCGCGCGGCTGTTATCGTGACCCGGCGCACGTGACAGGAGGAGCCATGCAACCGGCCTGGCGAGCCGATCTCGACCGAAACCTCGCCGCGGGCGACGACCCGCAGGCGACCTGGGCGCAGCTCGCGACCGTGCGCCCCGACGGCGGCCCCGCGGTGCGCACCGTGGTCTGGCGGGGGCACTTCGACGACGCGCTCGTCTTCACCACCGACCGCCGCTCGGCCAAGGTCGAGCACATCGCGCACGAGCCGCGGGTCGAGCTGTGCTGGTACTTCGCCGCGACCCGCGAGCAGCTCCGCGTCGCCGGCAAGATGGAGGCGGTCGTCGACGGCACCGGCGACACCCGCCGGCAGGACGCGCGCTGCGCGGTGTGGCAGACGCTCTCCGACGAGGTCCGGCGCGGCTTCGCCGGCGGCGCGCCCGGCCGCCCCGTCGACGGCGCGCCCGAGACACCCGAGACCCCGCCCGCCGACTCGACCCCGCCCGAGAGCTTCGCGCTCTTGATCCTCTGGCCCGAGCAGGTCGACCACGTCGTGCTCGCGACCACCCCCCACCAGCGCCGCCTGCACGCGCGCGACACCGCCGGCATCTGGCACGACCGCGCGGTGCACCCCTGATCGACCGACACCGACGACAACGCCGCCCCCTTTGTGGCACAACGGCGTGAGGACTCGGCGAGTGACGCCGCACCGACGGCACCGCGATCCCTGACCGCGGGTGTCATGACATGCGCGAGGCGCATGGATGGAGTGACCGTGAAGATCGGACGCAACGACCCCTGCCCCTGTGGCTCGGGCAACAAGTACAAGAAGTGCTGCGAACCCAAGGACGCCGCCGCCCGCAGCGCCGCGCTCGCCGCCCAGGCCGCCGCCCGCGCCGCCGAGGCCGAGGCCGCCCCCACCGAGCAGAGCGCCTCACCCGCCCGCCCGACCCCCGACCGCGCGGCCCGGCCCGGCAAGGCGAACGCGCCCCGCACCCAGACCGGCTCGGCCTCGAAGGCCAGCCTGCCCCGACGAAAGGCGGTCTGACCGGCGCGCCGAGGCAGCGCCCACCGCCGCAGGTCAGCCCGGCCCATGACGACGCGCCCGCCGCAGCCGTGGGGGCCGGTCGTCTCACCCCCTCACGGCGCCGGCGGCACACGGCACGGCGGTCATGGCATCGGGCGCCGCGTCTTCGCTGGCGTCGGCCATGGCATCGGGCGCGGCATCGTCGGGTGGCATGCCATCATCGCCCGCCTCGGCGTCGTCCGATCCGCCACGACCATCATCGGTGCAGCCGAGCCCACCGAAGAACCCGCCCGCGATGAGCAGCCAGATGACTCGCCTGTTCATGCTTCCCCTCGCCGTTTGAGCCGGCCCGGTCTCCTCTCGCTGACGCCCGCGGGGGCCGCCTCTGCTTCCGCCGGCTTTGACCCTGAGACCCGCCGGCCCCGAAGCGTCACCCCGGCTGCAAGGCCTCCTCGACCCGGCGCATCTCGGCCTCGAACTCGGCGAGCAGTCCCTTCATGGCATGGCGGTGCTCGGGCGGCAAGGCATCGGCGAGCGCCTGCACGGTGCGGCGCAGGTAGCCGATGCCTTGCAGCGATCCCTTCTCGGCGTTGAGCGCGAGCGAGTCGTGCAGCAAGGCGATGGCGACCTGGGGGCGGCCGGCGGCGGTGAGCGCGCGGGCGAGCGCCTCGACGGTGGCGGCGAGGCCGAGCACGTCGCCGAGCTGCTGCTGCGCGGCGGCGGCGCGCTCGAGGTGCTCGATCGCGCGGTCGACGCGGCCGCGCATCAGCTCGAGGCGGCCGAGGGTCTCCCAGGTGCGGGCCTGATCCCAGGGGCGGTCGAGCGCGGCGTAGCTGGCTTCGGCGCTCGCGGCGTGGCGCAGACCGAGCGCGGCGGCGTCGCGCTCGCGGCCGGGGCGGGCGGCGACGTGCAGCGGGAGGCGGGCGATGAGGTGCTCGGTGTCGGCGAGCTCGGTGCGGGCGAGCGGGTCGTGGTCGGCGCGGGCGGCGAAGACCTTGCGCGAGGCTTCGAGCAGGCCGTGCGCGCGCACCGGGTCGCCGAGGCGGACCCAGATCGCGGCCTGATCGTTGAACAGCCGCGCGGCTTCGAGCGGCTCGCCCTGCGCTTCGAGGCGCAGGCTCGCGGCGGTGAGCAGCGCGAGCGCCTCTTCGAGCGCGTCGCCGCCGACGTCGTGCAGGATGTGGGCGCGCAGCGAGGCGAGCTCGCCGCGGAGCGCGGCGGGGGCGTCGTCGGGCAGCGCGGCCTCGGCGGCGGCGGCGGCTTCGCGGGCGGCTTCGAGGGTGAAGCGGGCGTCGGGGCCGACGCCGGTCCACTGCACGCGGGCGGCCTCGGCGAGCGCGCGGGCGCGGAGCGCGCGGTGCTCGGCGGTCTCGGGCAGCCGGTCGAGCGCTCCGAGCGCGTCGTCGATGATCGCGAGCGCCTGCTCGGCGGCCCCGAGCGCGGCGGCGTCGACGGCGGCCTGGATGAGCTTGGCGGTCGCGCCGGTGGGGTCGCCGGCGGCGGCGAGGTGGTCGGCGGCGCGGGCGGCGTCGCTCTGGCGGACGGGGTCGCGGGGCGCGCGGCGGCGGCGGGGGCGTCGTGGGCGCGGGGTCGAAGCCGGCGCCGGCGAGCGCGGCGTCGCGCAGCCCGCCGGCCGCCGCGTCGGCCGCCTCGGCGCGGTGGAAGAGCGCGTCGGCGAGGCCGCCGTCGAGGCTGCCGAGGCTCTGTTCGATGTCGGGGTGGCTCTGCTCGATGTCGGGGTGGCTCTGCTCGACGGAGTCATCGGCGATGGCTTCGTCTTCCATGAGCGGCCCGGGGCCGTCGGTGATGCCGCGCGCGGCGTTGCGCGGCGCGCCGGGGGCCTCGTCGACCGAGCCGAAGGGCGACTCGATCGAGTCGAAGAGGCGGCGGTCGATGCCGGCGGCGAAGCGATCGTCGGCGTCCTCGCGCCGGGGAGCCTTCGGGCTGGATGCCACGCCGCCGGATGCCACGCCGCCGGATGCCACGCCGCCGGATGCCACGCCGCCGGATGCCATGCCGCCGGATGCCATGCCGCCGGATGCCATGCCGCCGGGTGCCATTCCGCCGGGTGCCATGCCGCCGGGTGCCATTCCGCCGGGTGCCACGCCGCGGGATGCCATCGCCTCGGGTGCCATCGACCGGGATCCCACCCCGGCGCCTTCGACGCCGCGGCCGGCGGCGAGCGAGGCTTCGAGCGAGGCGGTCGGCGGCTCGCGCGGGGCCTCGACGACGACGGCGGTCCAGATCGCCTCGGGTGCGATGGGGCCGGGCGCGGCGCTGAGCGGCGCGGGGCGCGGGGTGAGGATGGCGGCCGGCTCGCTCGGGCGGCGCGGCGCGGGGGCGGGTGTGGGCTCGACCGGGTCGAAGAGGCCGGCGAGGGTGCGGTGCCAGGCGCGGGCGAGCGAGGGCAACAGCTCGGCGCGCAGGCCCTCGGCGATCGGGGCGGGCAGGCGGAAGCCGCCCTCGCCGTCGTCTTCGAGCGGCACCCCGGCGTCGGCGGCCGACTGCAAGAGGTCGAGCACGTCGAGCTCGTCCACGCGCAACAACTCGGCGACGACGCGCAGCTCGAAGGCGGGGCCGGCGAGCGCGGCGGCGCGCAGCACGCGGCGGATCGGGGGCGCGAGCCCGGCGGGCAGGCTCGGGCGGGCAGGCGGCTCGGCGTCGTCGTCGGCGCCGACGCGGAGGAGGGCGTCGGGGCCGGCGGCGCGCTCGACGGCGGTGACGAGCGCGGCGGCGGGGCCGGTGGGGTTCTTGTCGCGGAAGCCGAGCACGAGCGGGAGCTTGAGCCAGCCGGGGCGCTCGACGAGGCGGATGAGCGCGGCGATGGTGGCCGGATCGGCGGCCTCGACGGGCTCGAGCACGAGCGCGCGCGGGGTGCCGGCGGCGCCCTGGAGCTGGTTGAGGGTGGAGACGATCTCGGCGAGCGCGTCCTCGGGCGCGGTCTCGCCGAGCAGGGTGCGGCGCAGCCCGGTGCGGACGCGGTCGGCGACCGAGTCGGGCCGGGCGCGGCCGAGCTGGCGGCGGGCGCGGTGCTGCGCTTCGACGAGCGGCCCGAGCGGGCCGCGGGGGAGGTCGCAGGGGACCCGCAGCGGGCGGAGCCCCTCGGTGGTCGCGACCGGGATCGGCGCGCCGAGCAACACGGTGACGGGGCCTTCGGTCGCCCGGGTCCAGACCTGCTTCATCGCCGCCTCCTCGTCTGATGGGGTGCGCGCCCATCTTCGCAGCGTCGAGGGCGGGCGCGCACCACAAAAGAGGGCGCGGGGGCGGGTCAGCCGGGGGTGCGCAGGGTGGGTTCGCGGTCCCAGATGCGATGGCGCTTCGCGGCGTTGATGAACCGCGCGATGGCATCCTTGGCGCCGATCTGGATGACGCCGTCGTCGTCCTCGACGTGGGCGCGGTGCAGCAGGTCGCGGGCGTCGGGCACGTAGCCGATGACCTTGAGGTGGCCGAAGGCGTCGTGGATCCACGCGGTCGTCGCCGCCTCGCGGGCGAGGGTGGGGACGCCGTCGCGGCCGGGGGCGACGATGACCGCGTCGAAGATCACCGAGGGCGCGCCGGAGAGCGCGTGGTGGGCCGAGCGGTGGCTGCCATCGGCGGTGGTGAAGCCGCCGACCTTGGGCGCGACGAACTCGACCATGGCACCCTCGGCTTCGACCGCGGCCTTGATGGCATCGAGCAACGCGCCGCGGATGCCATCGGCGACGAGGACCCCGATCTTGCGACCCTTGATGGAGAGCGGCGCGGTCGCGATCATGCTCAGCGGCGGCGAGGGTTGCACGTCCTCGCGGACGGGCGCGGCGGGCTCGATGTCGTCGATCTGGCCGGGCATGCCGAGCGCGTCGGCGACGCGGGCGGCGAGGTCTTCGTGGACGTGGCGCAGGTGGCCGAGCATCCGGGTGCGGATCTTGATGGTCTCGACCTTGCCGAGCTCGAAGGCGAAGCCATTGACGATGTGATCCTGCTCGGGCGGCGTCTGGGAGATCCAGAACTGGCGCGCCTGGGAGTAGTGATCGCGGAACGAGGCCGAGCGGATGCGCTGCGCGGCGCCTTCGATGCGGCGGGGCACGCTGTCGAAGCCACGCTCGGGTGACTCGCGGGGGTAGTCTTCGAGGCTCGACGGGTTGTAGCTGACGCGGCCCTTGTAGACGCGGTGGCGCATGTGGCCGCCCTGCTGGAGGTTCTGCCAGCCGTTCTTGGGGCGGTTGATGGGCAGCTCGTGGAAGTTGGGGCTGCCGAGGCGCGAGAGCTGGGTGTCGAGGTAGCTGAAGAGGCGGCCTTGCAACAGCGGGTCGTCGCTGAAGTCGATGCCGGGCACGATGTGCGAGGGGCAGAAGGCGACCTGCTCGGTCTCGTCGAAGAAGTTGTCGACGTTGCGATCGAGGACCATGCGACCGAGCGGGGTCAGGGGCACGAGCTCTTCGGGCACGATCTTGGTGGGATCGAGGATGTCGAAGTCGAAGCCATCGGCGGTCTCTTGATCGAAGACCTGCACCGAGAGCTCGTACTCGGGGAAGTCACCGTTCTCGATGGCGGTCCACAGGTCGCGGCGGTGGAAGTCGGGGTCGGCGCCGTTGATCTTGAGGGCTTCGTCCCAGATGAGCGCGAACGAGCCGAGCTTGGGGCGCCAGTGGAACTTGACGAAGCGCACCTCGCCGGCGTCGTTGACGAAGCGGAAGGTGTGTACGCCGAAGCCTTCCATCATGCGAAAGGAGCGCGGAATGGCACGGTCGGACATGGCCCAGAGGAGCATGTGGGTGCTCTCGGGGGTGAGCGAGACGAAGTCCCAGAAGGTGTCATGCGCCGACTGCGCCTGGGGGAAGGCACGGTCGGGCTCGGGCTTCACCGAGTGGATGAGATCGGGGAACTTGATGGCATCCTGGATGAAGAAGACGGGGATGTTGTTGCCGACGAGGTCGAAGATGCCTTCTTCGGTGTAGAACTTCGTCGCGAAGCCGCGCACGTCGCGGGCGGTGTCGAACGATCCCTTGTTGCCGGCGACGGTGGAGAAGCGCACGAAGACGGGGGTGCGGGTGGACGGGTCGCGGAGGAACGCGGCGCGGGTGATGGCGGAGTGGTCTTCGTAGGGTTCGAAGAAGCCATGGGCGCCGTAGCCGCGGGCGTGCACGACGCGCTCGGGGATGCGCTCGTGGTCGAAGTGGGTGATCTTCTCGCGGAGGATGAAGTCTTCGAGCAGCGTCGGGCCGCGTTCGCCGATGCGCAGCGAGTTCTGGTCGTCGGCGATGGTGACGCCCTGGTTGGTGGAGAGCGGCGCGTCGCCTTCGGGGGAGAGGCGGTGCAGCTCGCCGCCGTTGCCGATGGTGTCGCGGTCGGCGGGTTCGTTGCGCGGGGTGCGCTGGTCGCGCTTGTTGCTCATCGGGCTCCTCGCGGACGGTTTTTGTGGGCTCAGGGCACGCCCGGCGGCCGCGCGGGGGGCGCGGTGGGGCCGGGCTCGTTTGTCGGAGTCGGCGAGGGGAGGGGGCGTTACGGGCGCGGGGAGGGGAGGCGCGGTTCTGGGGCCGGGCGGGGCGGCGGTGGCGGGGCGCGGTGGCGGGGCGGCGTTGGCGGGGCGGTCAGTCGGTGAAGACCTCGGCGAGGGAGCGGGCTTCGAAGGCGCGCTGCAACCACCGCTCGCGCTGAGCGGCGTCTGCCTCGGCGATGCGCTCGGTGAGCGTCGTGGACAGGGGGCCGAACTTGTAGGCGAGCGCCTTTTGCAGCATCGAGACCTCTCCGCGACCGAGCCCGCGCTCGATGCCTTGCTCGATGCCTTGCTCGATGCCTTGGGTGAACCCCTTGCGATAGAGCTTCTCGGCCGTGCTCACGATGACCTCCCGCTGTGCCGGATCGAGGTGCGGCGCGATCAACCGCTCGACGACGCCGGGATCCAGGTCGCTGTTGCTGTAGACATAGTACAGGGTGCTCACCAGCGCTTCCAACCCGCCGGGCTCGTTCGCCGCGGCGGCGAAGTGACGCGCGAGGCGCTCGATGACCGGGGTGAGGTCAGGGTCGTGCGCGGCGTGCTTGAGCATCAAGAGCGCCACCGTCGCCAGCGCCCGGCGGGTGCCGGCTTCGATCGCGTCGTCGTCGGTGCGCGCGAGGTCGTCGAGCAGCACCTCGAACGCCGGCAGGAAGCGCCCGAGGGTGTCGAGCAGCGCCGGCGAGAGCGCGAAGAGGTCGTGAAACGCGGTGGGCGCCGACCAGGGGCGTTCGCCATGGTAGAGCACGACCGGCACGATCGGCGGCAGATGGCGCGCGTCGGGGTGTTCACGCCGCCAGGTCTTCCAGATCCCGACCATGTAGACGAGCACCCGCAGCGGCATCATCGGGTCGATGGTCGACTGGTGCTCGTAGAGCACGAAGACGAATGCGGTCTGGCCTCGCAGCGGGACGCGGAAGACGAGGTCGGCTCGGTGGGCGTTGAGCTCCTCGTCGATGAACTCGGTCGGGACCTGCTCGAGTTGGTCCCAGTCCATCGCGGCGACGAGGCTCGGGGGGAGCAGGCGGCGGAGGGCGTCGGCGGCGAGCGCGGGGTCGCCGAACATCTGTTTGAAGTAGGCATCGTGCGATGTGTGGATGGGCCTCATGGCGCCGACTAAGGGAGCGTGGTCGGTCGCTGTCCGCGCCGCCGATACGGGGCGGGAAGGGCAGAGGGCGTTGGTCGGGGGCGGGCGGAGCGGCGACGGTGGGGCCAGCCGATCGGGGCGGGCGGAGCGGTGACGGTGGGGCCGGGCGATCGGCGGCGGGATCAGGGCACGGGCGCGGGGGGTGACTCGGGCTTCTCGCCGTCGTCGGGGCACTCGCCGTCGCAGTTGTCGTCGCCGTCGCCCGCGTCGCCGCAGGTGCCGCCGCCGTCGACGCGGTGGTCCTCGCCGGAGTCGACCGCGGCGCGGCCGCTGCGGTCGTGGGGCACGACGACCTGGCAGGTGCCCGCGGCGACGTTGCCGCTGTCGTCGGTCGCCTGCCAGCCGAGCGTGTAGACGCGGCCGTCGCCGCCGCCCTGGCGCTCGGCGCGCAGCGAGACGCCGTCGCAGCCGAAGTCGACGATGTCGGGCTCGGTGTTGCCGTCGCCGCGGTCGTTGGCCGGCTCGTCGCTGCTCGCGAAGGTGAAGCGCACGTCGATGTCTTCATCGCAGGCGTCGTAGACGTCGACGCAGTCGAGCGGGTGGATCGCGTGCAGGCGGTGGTTGGGCGGCCACAGCTCGACGGTGCGCGGCTCGACGATCGGCGGGGTGGTGTCGACGACGGTCAGCGTCGCGGTGCAGAGTTCGAAGGTCTCGTTGTTCTCGGTGTGGGTGACCGCGATGACATGCTCGCCGGGCAGGTAGGGGCCGGCGTCGCTGACGGTGAGCGCGGCCTCGTCGCAGGTGAGCCCGTCGCGCTCGACGTAGAGGAAGTCGACCTGCGCGCCGGCCGGATCGTCGCATTCGACGACGCGGATCTCGTCGCAGCGCCAGCCATCTTCGGGCGGTGGCGACGCCTCGTCGACGCAGACGGCGACGAGCGGGGCGCGCTGCTGCGCGATCTTCTCGTCGGCGTCGCCGCAGCCGGCGAGCAGCGCGATCAGGGGCAGGGTGTGCTTGGGGTTCATCGGGATCTCCTCTGGTTTGTGGGCGAGGGCGTCGGGCCGTCGCTGAGATTTGGAAAGAAGAAGAGGTGTCCGGCGTTTCGTTAATTTCTATATTTTGCGACGGCGCCCGCGCGGAGGCCGGTCGGAGGCGGGGCCGCGACGGCGCGACGCGGCGCGTCAGGCGTCGTTGACCGCGGCGGGGGGCGGCACTAGGATGCCGCCTTCACCCGGCCGGAGAAGGGGTTGTGTCGATGCAGTTCATCACCGAAGTGCCGCGCACGCACCGTTGCGGCGAGCTGCGCGCCGAGCACGAGGGGCAGGAGGTCGTGTTGATGGGGTGGGTGCACACCCGCCGCGACCACGGGCAGGCGGTCTTCATCGACCTGCGCGACCGCGAAGGGCTGGTGCAGATCCGCTTCGACCCGAGCATCGACGAGGCGAGCCACGCGCTCGGGCAGACGCTGAAGAACGAGTACGTCGTCGCGGTGGCGGGCCGGGTGGTGAGCCGCGGGGACAACAAGAACCCCAACCTCGCGACGGGCGCGATCGAGGTCGAAGCGCAGCGGGCGCAGATCCTCAACCGGGCGCCGGAGCTGCCGTTCCAGATCCGCGACGACGTGACCGCGTCGGAGGAGATGCGGCTGCGCTACCGCTTCCTCGACCTGCGGCGGCCGCCGTTGCAGCGCACGCTGATGCTGCGCAGCCGGGTGAACCAGATCGTGCGGTCGGCGCTCGTGGAGGATGGCTTCATCGAGTTCGAGACGCCGATCCTGACGAAGGCGACGCCCGAGGGCGCGCGTGACTACCTCGTGCCGAGTCGGGTGCATCCGGGCGCGTTCTACGCGCTGCCGCAGAGCCCGCAGATCTTCAAGCAGCTCTTCATGGTCGCGGGCTATGACCGCTACTTCCAGATCTGCCGCTGCTTCCGCGACGAGGATCTGCGCGCCGATCGGCAGCCCGAGTTCACCCAGATCGACATCGAGATGTCCTTCGTGCGCCCCGACGATGTCTTCGGGGTCATCGAGCGCATGCTCTCGCGGGTCTTCCGCGAGGCGATCGGGGTCGAGATCGAGACGCCGTTCCGGCGCATGCCCTACAGCGAGGCGATGGGGCGCTATGGCAGCGACAAGCCCGATCTGCGCTTCGGGCTCGAGCTCGTCGACGTCTCGGAGCAGGTGCGCGGCTCGGGCTTCTCGGTCTTCGCCAACGCGGTCGCGGGCGGCGGGCTCGTCAAGGGGATCCGGCTGCCGCAGGGCAAGCTGACCCGGAGCCAGATCGACAAGGAGCTGACCAAGACGGTGACGACCTACGGGGCCAAGGGGCTCGCGTGGATCAAGGTCGGCGAGGACGGCGCGTGGTCGGGCTCGATCGCGAAGTTCTTCGACGCGGCGGGGCAGGCGGCGATCGGGGGCGCGCTCGGGCTCGAGGCGGGCGACATGGCGTTCTTCGTCGCCGACAAGGCGTCGGTGGTGCACAACGCGCTCGGGGCGCTGCGCAACCAGCTCGCGCGGATGACCGACGCGATCCCGGCGGGGCAGTTTGCGTTCGCGTGGGTGACCGACTTCCCGTCGTTCGAGTACGACGAGAAGGAGGGGCGGTGGTTCGCGATGCACCACCCGTTCACCTCGCCCGACGTCGACAGCGTCGCCGAGCTCGGCGACGACCCCGGCGCGGTCAAGGCCAAGGCCTACGACGTGGTCCTCAACGGCTATGAGCTCGGCGGCGGCAGCATCCGGATCCACCGCGCCGACATGCAGAACAAGGTCTTCGAGATCCTCGGGATCGGCGAAGAGGAGCGGCGGCACAAGTTCGGGTTCCTGCTCGACGCGCTCGCCTACGGCACCCCGCCGCACGGCGGGATCGCGCTCGGCATGGATCGGCTGGTGATGCTGCTCTCGGGCGCCGACAACATCCGGGATGTGATCGCGTTCCCGAAGACGACCTCGGCGAGCTGCCTGATGACCGACGCGCCGTCGACGGTCGATCAGCGGCAGATCGACGAGGTGCATGTGCGGGTGGTGATGCCGGAGCCGGAGAAGCCGAAGGGCTGAGGGCGTCTGTTCGGGCCGGCGCCTGCTCCGGGCGCCGCCTACTCGGGGCGGAAGAGGCGCACCGCGCCGCTCGGCGGGTGGAAGACCGCGATGCGGCCCTCGGCGTCGGCGGCGATCGGGCCGGTGACGCCGGAGGGCGCGCCGGTGAGCGGGGTCGGGGCCTCGCCGCTCGTCGGGGTCCAGATCCCGACGACGCCGGCGCTGACGACCGCGACGCCGCTCGCGCCAAGCGGGGCGAAGCCGGCGTCGTCGGCGACGGGGAGCGTCGCGGTGCCGCGCTGGCCGGCGGCGACGAGCACCGCCTGCCGCTCGGGGTCGCGGCAGAGCGCGACCGGGCGGGCCATGCTCGATGACGAGACCGCGAGCGCGACGCCCTTGAGCCCGCGGGGGAAGGCGGCCCATTCGAGCGGCTCGCCGCCCTTGGGCCAGCGCTGCACATGGTCGCGCAGCAAGAGCCAGCCGGCGTCGGCGCCGACCGCGGCGTCGATCACCGGGCGGGGCACGTTGCGGCGGTCGTCGCCGCTGCGCTCGATGACGACGGCGCGATCCCAGACCAGCAGCCGGTCAGGGCCGGCGGCGACGCCGACCGGGGCGCCGGGGGTCGCGGCGGGCCAGGTCTCCCATTCCCAGGGCTCGCCGGGCGCGCCGGTGCGGCGGCCGGCGACGACGCGGCCGGTCTCGGCGGCGACGATGTGGATCACGCCCTCCCAGACGCTGTAGCGGTGACGGGCGACGGGCAGCTCGCTGTGAACCTCCTGCCCCGACCGTCCACGCTTCGGGCGCGTCGAGCGGCGTTCAGATGCGTCGGCTGCCGACGAACACGGGCGCGTTGCTCAGTGATCCGAGCGCCGACGAACCGGGCGCAGAATCGCGGCTCATCTCAAGAGCATCCGCCGCCTGATCCAGATCGCCGAGGCCAGAGCTGAACGCCGCGGAGCGCGCGGGTCAGACGCAACGCGCTGGCGAGCCAGAACCCGGCGCAGTTCTGCGCGTTGCGCGTGACATGCGCGCCTCCGCGGCGTCGTAAAGGCGATCGGCGATAAACGCGATCTGTCGCTCGGGATCAACCTCATCGATGACACCGCCGCGCTCCGGAGACACAGGACGCCGCAAACCTCACCAACACTCGTCGGCGAGCAGATGCGATCTTCGCAGCCATTACGGCAGGCGCATGACGCTGAGTATCGATCGGAAGGTTTTTAGCCACGCCCAGTCGCCGCAGCGAAGGTCCGCTACGCCAATGGTCAGCGTTGGATGAACCACGCTGCATGCCCGCAGCCGGATCGTGGCGGATCGCTCAGGGATACAACGCCAGAAATTCAGTCGGTGGCCTGAGCAGGTTTTTCAGCAGATCGCTCTGGCCCCAGACCCTCGACGCGCCCGCTGCGTCCGAAAGCAAATCGTCGCGTGGTCCACGAGGCATTGCACGCCGGAAACTGGCAACGCCAGGCGACCGGGGTTATTGGCACTCAGGTCTTCACAGCTCCCAGAAGCCACCAGCTCACTGGCAGCGCACTATGAGGTGTACAGCGAATCCTGGGGATGCCACCGCTACGCCGGGCAGCGCTTCACCCCGGCAGGGGCGGCAGTGACGCCCGGCAGAGGCGGCGGCGCACTGACGGCGATACAGACAGCGGTGCGCCGCCTCGGAGCGGTTTTGGGATCGCGGCGTGAACCATGGGGCTCAACCTGCATGTGTTCTATACCGGCCTGTATCGTGATCCGACGCTTTGGAGTCAGCGGACGAATGGCAGGACCTATCGCGAGGCGCACCCTGGTCAGAGGTCGAAGCTGACCATCCGCGAAGTCAGCGATCGATCCTCCCGCTCGGTCAGATCGTGTAAAGCACCTGTTCGCAGATCGACATCGCGCTTTCGAAGCGTCACGCGGGACTGCAGTGCATGCAGGCGGCTTTGCGCCACTTTTGACGACGCACGGGCGTCGCAAGTGCTCGCCGCATACGACGGCAGCCGGTCAGCATCCGAGAATACACCCGAGCGCCAGCGAGATCTGTGAATCAGGTCGTGCTCGGACCACGGGGAGTGACAGGGCCAGAGGCGCAAGACCTGGGTGGTACACGAGTTCTTTGCGTTGAGCCAGGCGACGCGACGCTGATGCGGCGAAGGGATCTCAATGGCTTCCCAGATTGAGCGATGGCTCATGTCGACGTCGCTCGCAATCGCGATGGCAGGCTGCAGAGGCGTCGAGGTGATGAGATCGAGCGACACGGGCGGCGGAGATCGGGCGTGGTGGTGGCTCCGGCGCTATGGGTGGATGGCGTTCGCACCGGGTTTCTATGCCGTCCGGGATCGAGCGGAGTCTGTATGGTACGCGATCTCAGGTGCTCACTGAAGACTCGACCGCGTCGCTATCGCTCGACCTCGCCGCAGATGGTACTGCGACGGCCTGTCGCCGCTGGCGCCTGTTTCGCAACGATGGCCTAGAGATCCACGGTAGATGACTATATCGCCAGGCGGCAGGGCTATCGCCGCTCACAGAACGAGGCGCGGTCGTACTCGTTGAGGTCGATGATGGGTCTGCTCCCCGCTTCAAGCGCGCTCGCGCTCGTGCGAGCGAGAGAGCTCCGTCTTGCGTGCGTTCGAGCAGCGCCGCGTGAAGGTTCGACGCTCTCGGTCGTGCCCGCGCCCGTTCTCCTGTGTCCGCTCATTGGAGAGCGAGAGCCGAGCGAGCTGGCGCCTCTGATGGTCGAGGCGGCGCTCGCGCCCGTGGAATGAGTGGGTATCAGGGCGACCTGGGCTGCGCGTGGAGGTGACGGGGCGGCCGCCAGAGCTCAGAGTCGGGCAGCCGACAGCATGATGGTCAGGCAGGGGAGCGTGCCGATCGGCGAGTCGGTGAACCAGGCCCCGCATCGCCTCGCGTCGTGCTCATGCCGCACCAGGCCGCCAGCTGCAGGCGGAAGAGGCGCACCGCGCCGCTCGGCCGGGTGGAGAACCGCGATGCAGCCCTCGGCGTCGGCGGCGATCGGGCCGAGTGACGCGGAGGCGCGCCATTGAGCAGGTCAGGGCCCTCGCCATCGTCAGGGTCAGATCCCGACGACGCCGGCGCGACGACCGCGACGCCGCGCTCGCGCCGAGCAGGGGCAAGCCAGCGTCGTCAGCGACGAGGAGCGTCGCGGTGCCGCGCTGGCCGGCGGCGACGAGCACCGCCTGTCGCTCAGGGGTCGCAGCAGAGCGCGACCGGGCGGGCCATGCTCGATGACGAGACCGCGAGCGCGACGCCGCGCCGAAACCCGCGGGGAAGGCGGCCTCAGGCAGCTCGCCGCCCTTGGGCCAGCGCTGCACATGGTCGCGCAGCAAGCCAGCCGGCGTCGGCGCCGACCGCGGCGTCGATCACCGGGCGGGGCACGTTGCGGCGGTCGTCGCCGCTGCGCTCGATGACGACGGCGCGATCCCACACCAGCAGCCGGTCGGGGCCGGCGGCGACGCCGACCGGGGCGCCGGGGGTCGCGGCGGGCCAGGTCTCCCAGTCCCAGGGCTCGCCGGGCGCGCCGGTGCGGCGGCCGGCGACGACGCGGCCGCTCTCGGCGGCGACGATGTGGATCACGCCGTCCCAGACGCTGTAGCGGTGGCGGGCGACGGGCAGCTCGCCGATCGGCGGCTGCGGCTGGATCGGGCGGGGCACGCCGCTGACCCATTCGAGCAGCACCGGGCGGCCATAACCCTCGTCGAGCGCGCGCATGACCGGGTCGCCGCCGACCATCCACAGCATGTCGGGGATGCGGCCGCCGGTCGGGAGCGTGCGGCCGACGAGCGCGGGGCCCGCCACCGCGGCGGGGCCGGGCAGCGCCTCGGCCTGGGTCGGCGCTTCGAGGGTCCACGCCATGCGCTCTTCGAGGAGCAACTGCACCAGCCGCCACGGGGTCAGCGCCTCGCTCATGTCGAGGCCATAGGCGCGCAGCTCGTCGGTGATCACGCCGGTCGCCGCCGAGCGCGGCAGGCCCTGCTCGACGAACCACGCCGGGCGCTGCAAGAGGAAGTGGATCGGGTAGAAGCTGCGCGCCTCGCGGGTCTCGTCGTCGAGCGGCGCCATCAGCTTCTCGCCGAGCGCGCCGTGGCGCAGCCAGTCGACGACGCCGCGCCGATCGGCGATCGCGAGCGCGCGCTCGATCCACTCGTGCATCAAGAGCGGGTCCATGTCGGCGAGCTGCGCGTCGACCTGCGCGAGCGTCTGCAGGCGGTGCAGGTCGATCGGCCGCCAGTCGCCGCCGGCGGCCTCGGCGAAGTCGCGGGCGACGGTGAGCGCGCGCTCGAGCGGGTCGTCGATCTCGTAGTAGGGCCGATGCTCGGACGGGCTGAAGCCGCTCTGAAACAGCTCGGTGAGCGCGATGCGGCGCTCGAGGCCGTCGCTGCGGCGCTCCATGCGGGCGAGGCGGCTCTCGAGGCGCTCGACGCGGTCGACGACGCGCTCGCCGAGCGCGACGAGCGCGCCCTTGAGCTTGACGTTCTCGACGGCGAGCAGCTCGAGGCGGCCGCCGAGGTGGTGGGCGGCGTGGGCGAGGAACGCCTCGCGGGTCAACAGCCGCTCGGTGACCGCGAGCGCGCGGGCCTGCACCTCGCCGAGCCGGGCGCGGACCTCGGCGGCGTTCTGCGGCTCCTCGCCGGTCAGCCGCGACCACATGCGGCGGAAGAAGCCGCGCTCGGCGAGCTTGGCGGCGTTCTGCTCGGAGCTGCGCATCAGCGTGGTGAGGTGGCCGAGCTCGGTGCGGGCGCGGGTGGGGTCGCTCTCTTCGAAGCGGGCGAGCACGCCGGGCATCTCGGCGGCGAAGCGGGCGGCCTCGCTCGGCGCGCGATCGGCGGGGCGCAGCGCCATGAACACCTCGCCGACGGGGCGCGGGGTCCAGGTCGCGGGCAGCGCGTCGTCTCTCATGTCTCGTCGTCTCCCTGGGCGCGGCGCAAGAGCGCGGCGAGCGCGCCGTCGAGGCGGGCCGAGGTCTCGCCGAGCGCTTCGAAGCGGGCGTCGCGCTCGGCCATGGCCTCGGCGATGGCGGCGAAGGTGTCGTCGGCGGCCACGATCTTCTCGGCGAGCGCGGTCCAGGCGCCGGCGGCGTCGGCGGCGGCGAAGGTCTCGGCCAGCTCGGTGCGCGCCTCGGGGCGGGCGTGGTGGATGCGCTCGATGACACAGCCGGGGCCGTCGTCGGGGAAGCTCACCTGGAGCAGCACCCGCAGCCCGGTGAGGCGGCAGCCGGCGAGCGGCGGCGGGGCGAGGGTGGGGGTCTTGCCGAGCTTGCCGCGCACGAGCGCGTCGCTCTGGCCGTGCACGACGAGCGCGACGGGGTGGCGGGCGAGCAGCGCCGCGAGCGCCTTCTGCTCGGCCTTGGGAATCGCCTCGCCGCTCGGTGGCTTGCGCGGGCCGCGCGGGTCGTGGGCGAGCACGAGCACGGTGCGCGCGTCCTGCGGGCGGGCGGCGAGCAGGTCTTCGAGCGCGGCGAGCTGCGCGGCGCCGAGCGCGTCGCGGCCGCCGCGGAGGCGGACCGAGTCGAGCACGACGAGGGTGGTGCGGCCGTCGCCGAGCGGCACGACCCGCGGGGGCACGACCCCGGCGAGCGCCTCGACGCGGGGGGCGGCGCGGCCGTGGCCGGGCACGTCCATCGGGCCGGGGACCCAGGTGGCGCGGACGTTTGTGGGGAGGCGGAGCGCGTCGAGCTCGGGCGCGGCGCCGTGGGCCGAGAGGTCGCCGAGGATGACGACCGCGGCGGCCTCGCTCAGCTCGCGGCGGGCGACGGCGCGGCGCCAGAGCGCGGCGGTCTGGCCGCCGCCGTCGAGGCGCGGGGGGCCGATGAGCAGGAATCGGGCTTCAGCGGGCTTGGCGGACACCTCGCGAGAGTAGCCCCAAACGCGGGCGGGGCGCCAGCCGGGCGCGGGGGGTGGGGCGCGCGGAGGGGCTCCAGCCATCGGTCCGGCGTGGAGGGGGTGCGTTGCCGTGCGTAAACAGGGTGTCATCGGCGGGTGCGGGCGATGGCAGCAATCTGCGCCAGGGCGCATTCCATCCGTGTTTCCGATGTCCAAACGTGTATCCTCGCGGCTCCCTGTGAGGAGAAGACCATGGAAAGTCGCGCATTTGCGGTGGCTGTGCTGCTGTCAATCAGCGCCACCGGCTGCGGGACCCACAGCGCCCTGCGCGGCGTCGTCCCGCTCTCGGGTGACGGCGCGCAGAGCTGGATCTATGTCGAGACGACGAGCCCCGAGCACAACGGGGTCTGGTACTGCGAGGCGGCGCCGCGCGACGGCAAGCCGCACGCGCGCTGCGTGCAGGCGCAGATGGTGAAGTGGCGCGGCGAGAGCGCGGCGCCGGTCGCCGACTGAGCGGCTGAGCGGCCGCGGGGCGGGTCGCGCCGATCCGCCACGGTGCATTCCGGCCGCCACGGTGCATTCCGGCCGCCACGGTGCATTCCGGCCGCCACGGTGCATTCCGGCCGCCATGATGCATTCCGGCCGCCACGATGTCTTCCGGCCGCCACGATGCCTTCCGGCCGCCACGATGCCTTCCGGCCGCCACGATGCATTCCGGCCGCTATCAGGCATTCCGGCCGCCATCAGGCATTCCGGCCGCCCGGATCACCGCCGCTCGCCGAGCACGGTTGTCCGCGCCCGGCGGCGGTGGCACTCTGAGCCGGCCTCAACCTGCCCGAGAGTCGCCCATGTCCATGCTCGTCTCGTACGATCCCGCCGACGGCAGCCCGGTCGGCGAGGTGCCGGTCTGCCCGGTCGAGGAGATCCCGCGTGTCGTCGCCCGCGCCCGCGCCGCGCAGCCGGGCTGGGCTGCGCTCGGGGCAGCCGGTCGACGCGCGCTGATCGCGCCGGCGGCGGCGCGCATCGTCGAGGCCGCGCCCGAGGTGGGCGAGCTGATCCGCCGCGAGATGGGCAAGCCGCTCGCCGAGGGGACCGGCGAGGTGAAGAACTGCGGCGCGACGCTGGCGCACGAGCTCGACGAGATCGTCGCGGCGCTCGCCGACGAGGTGGTCACCGATCGGTATACCCGCTCGGTGCTGTCGTACGAGCCGCTCGGGGTCTGCGCGGCGATCACGCCGTGGAACTTCCCGTTCTCGATGCCGCACTGGATGGTGCTGCCGGCGCTGATGGCGGGCAACACGGTGGTCTTCAAGCCGTCGGAGGAGACGCCGCTGACCGGGCAGCGCTACGCCGAGCTGCTCGGGGCCGATCTGCCCGAGGGGGTGTTGCAGGTGGTGCACGGCGCCGACGCGCAGGGGCGGGCGCTGGTGGACGCCGAGGTGGATCTGATCGCGTTCACCGGCTCGCGCGCGGTCGGGCGGCAGATCCTCGGCAAGGCGGCGGGCTCGCTGCGGCGGGTGCTGCTGGAGCTGGGGGGCAAGGATCCGATGATCGTGCTGCCCGACGCCGATCTGGAGGCGGCGGCGCGCTTCGCGGCGCAGAGCAGCTTCCGCAACGCCGGGCAGGTGTGCGTGAGCACCGAGCGGATCTACGTGCGCGATGACATGGCCGATGCCTTCGTCGACGCGCTGGTGCAGGCGGCCGATGGCATCGAGGTGGGTCCGATGGTCAACGAGCGGCAGCGGCGGCATGTCATCGCGCAGATGGCGGCGGCCGAGGCGGCGGGCGCGGTGCGGCGGCGCGGCGGGGAGCCGTCGGCGACGGGCGCGTACCTGAGCCCGGCGGTCTTCGATCATGTCACACATGAGATGGAGATCGCGCAGGAGGAGACCTTCGGGCCGGTGGCGTGTGTCATCCGGGTCCGGGACGAGGACGAGGCGATCCGGCTCGCCAATGACAGCCCGTACGGGCTCGGCGCGATCGTCTTCGGCGAGGAGAGCCACGCCGAGGCGGTGGGGCGGCGGTTGGTGGCGGGTATGGTGGGGATCAACCGCGGCGTGGGCGGTGCCATGGGCACGCCGTGGGTGGGGGCGCGGCAGAGCGGCTATGGCTATCACAAGGGGCCGGCGGGGCATCGGCAGTTCGCGCAGGTGCGTGTCTTGAGTCGGAAGCTGTGATGGAGAAGCCACTCGCCAAGCGGCCGGAGACGGCGCAGCAGGAGCATCGCAACCAGGCGGCGGGGTTCCTCGTGGGGAGCATCATCGTGACGGTGCTGCTCTACCATGTCATCCCGTACGGGCGCACGATCGGCTACCCGCTGATGCTGCTGTCGACGCTGGTGCACGAGATGGGACATGGCATCGCGGCGGTGCTGGTGGGGGGATCGTTCGATCGGTTCGAGATGTACGCCGATGGCAGCGGGGTGGCATACAGCCGGGGGGCGTTCGGGCGGTTCGCGCGGGCGTTCATCTCGGCGGGCGGGCTGGTCGGGCCGGCGTTGATCGGCGGGGTGGGGTTCGTGGTGGGGCGGAGCACGCGGGGGGCGCGGATCGGGCTCGCGGTCTTCGGGGTGGTGATGCTCGTCGCGCTGGTGCTGGTGGTGCGATCGGTCTTCGGGGTGGCGTTCGTCGCGGCGACGGTGGTGATCTGCCTGGGGATCGCGCTGCGGGCGCCGGCGTGGGTGAGTCAGATCGCGGTGGTGTTCTTCGCGGTGCAGCTCGCGCTGTCGGTGTTCAGCCGGGGGGACTATCTCTTCACGCAGTGGGCGGAGACGGGCGGGGGGCGGATGCCATCGGACGTGCAGCAGATGAGCGAGGCGCTGTTCCTGCCGTACTGGTTCTGGGGCGCGCTGTGCGGGCTGGTGTCGGTGGCGGTGCTGCTCGGCGGGCTGCGGGTGTTCTTCGCGGGGGGGAAGAAGGCGGCGTGATGGCTCGATGGTATCGATGACATCGATGCCATGGGTGTCATGCCACCTCGGCCAGTGCCTCGATGAGTCGCTCGCCGAACGAGGCCCAGCGGCCGGGGCCGAGGCCGTGTACGGCGCAGAACTCCTGCTCGCTGCGGGGTCTGGCGGCGGCGATGGCGGCGAGGGTGCGGTCGTTGAAGACGACGTAGGGGGGGACCTGGCGGGCGGTCGCCTCTTCGGTGCGGAAGCGGCGGAGGCGGTCGACGACGGGGTCGTCGTCTTCGAGCGCGGCGGGCGCGAGGCGGGCGGCGGTGGCGGCGCCGGGGGTGGCGGCGCGGGTGCTGGTCGGGGCGGCGGCGGGGCGGCGGGCGCCGGGGACGAGCTCGGGCGGGGGGCGGAAGGCGGGGGTGGCGCGGCCGGTCATGACCTCCCAGCCGGCGGGGCTGATCTCGAGGAGCGGGTACTTGCCGCCGCTCATGCGGCAGAGGCCCTGGTTGACGAGGAGCTGGAGCAGGTCGGCGCAGCGGTCGGGGCCGAGGGCGCGCAGCAGGCCGAAGGTGCTGAGGCCGACGAGCGAGGTGTCGCCGACGCCCTTGGCGGTGGAGCCGGCGAGCATGCCGGCGACCTTGCGCAGCCCGAAGCGGCCGTCGGCGCGGGCGACGCCGGAGAGGGCCTTCTGGAAGAGGAGCTGCTCGTCTTCGCTGGGGGTCTCGAAGCGCACGCCGGGGGTGGCGCCCTCGGCGCTGGGGGTGCAGCGGTCGCAGCCGGGGCAGGCGGCTTCGATCTCTTCGCCGAAGTAGGCGAGGACCTGGCGGTGGCGGCAGCGGGCGTCGAAGACGTAGCCGCGCATCTGGTCGAGCTTGTGGTATTCGGCCTGGCGGTAGGCGGCGGCGGCGTCGAAGTCGATGCCGAGCGCGAAGATGTCGTCGGGGGCGTCGGGTTCGGCGCGGATGGCTTCGGTGAGGGGGTCGATCCAGGCGGCGCCGGCGCGGACGAGGGCGCGGATCGCGGTGTCGAGGCTCTTCTTGCCGTCTTCGGGGAGCTGGGCGGCGAGCTCCCAGGGGCGGGCGCCGTCGAGGCCGGCGCGGCGGAGGGCGTGCCAGGTCTGGGCGAGGCGGCGGGGGTCGGGGTGGCTCTGCTCGATGAGGAACTCGTGGATCCGGGTGTCGATGTTGTTGAAGAGGAGCAGGCAGTGGGCGGGGAGGCCGTCGCGGCCGGCGCGGCCGACCTCCTGGTAGTAGGCTTCGAGGGTGCGGGGCAGGTCGACGTGGACGACGGCGCGGACGTCGGCGCGGTCGACGCCCATGCCGAAGGCGTTGGTGGCGACGGCGACGCGGGCGCGCGCGCTCATGAAGCGGTCCTGGGCGGCGGTGCGGGTGTCGTCGTCCATGCCGCCGTGGTAGGCGACGACGTCGCGGGCGCCGAGGATGCCGCGGACGGTCTCGGCGTAGCGTTCGACGCGCTTGCGGGTGCTGGCGTAGATGATGACGGCGCCCTCGCGGCCGGCGCCGCGGGTGAGGAAGTGGGCGAGGCGCTTCTCGCGGTCGCGGTCGCCGCTGCAGAGGCGGGCTTCGAGGAAGAGGTTGTGGCGGAGGAAGCCGTGTACGTGGATGGCGGGGTCGGGCACGGCGAGCGCGCGGGCGATGTCTTCGCGGACCTCGGCGGTGGCGGTGGCGGTGCAGGCGAGCAGTCGAGGGGGGGCGAGGCGGGCGACGGCTTCGCCGAGGCGGAGGTAGTCGGGGCGGAAGTCGTGGCCCCAGCGGCTGATGCAGTGGGCTTCGTCGACGGCGAAGAGGGCGATGCGGGCGCGGGCGAGCGCGGCGACGAAGGCGCGGTGGCGGAAGCGCTCGGGGGCGACGTAGACGAGGCGGAGCGCGCCTTGGGCGAGGCGGTCGAGGACGTCGTGCTGTTCGTCCTGGCCCTGGCTGGAGTTGACGTAGGCGGCGGCGATGCCGCGGGCGGCGAGGGCGTCGACCTGGTCCTTCATGAGCGCGATGAGGGGGCTGACGACGACGGTGACGCCTTCGAGGAGGAGCGCGGGGAGCTGGTAGCAGAGGCTCTTGCCGGCGCCGGTGGGCATGACGGCGATGGTGGGGCGGCCGGCGAGCACGTCTTCGATGACGGCGCGCTGGCCGATGTTGAAGGTGGTGAAGCCGAAGTGGGCGGCGAGGGCGGCGCGGAGGGGGTCTGCTGCCAGGTCGGCGGGGCTCGGGGAGGGTTGGAGGTCGGTCGCCACGGGGTCTTCGTCTACCGTCTCCTGCCAGTCGAATCAAGGGGCGGGTGGCGCGGCGGCCGGAGAGGGGGGTCGGAAGCGGGTCGCGTCGGGGCGGCGGTTGTGGGATAGAGGAGCCTCGGCTGATGCGGAGGCGCGGGATGAACGACGACGAGCGGGACGAGATCAAGAAGGTGTTCGCGGCGGCGCCGAAGGCGCCGGAGACGCCGGAGAACGGGGCGGGGATCGGGGCGCGGGCGGTGGGGCGGGTGCGGTTCCCCGATATCAGCCCGCGGGCCTATGAGCACCCGGCGGATCGGGCGGCGCTGGCGGGGCTGCGGAAGGTGGCGGGCTTCGATCAGGTGCTGCGCAAGCTGTTCTCGTTGGTGTCGGAGCGGTCGCTGCGCTTCCACTTCCTGGCGAATGGGGTGCGGGTGGATGCGCGGCAGTTTCCGAAGCTGAACGCGGTGTACGAGGAGTGCTGCGCGATCCTGGATCTGCCGAAGCGGCCGGATCTGTTCGTGACGCAGACGCCGTTCGTCAACGCGGGGGCGGTGGGGATCGATGATCCGTTCATCGTGCTCAACTCGGGGGTGCTCGGGTTGCTCGACGCCGATGAGCAGCGCTTCGTGCTGGGGCATGAGCTGGGGCATGTGCTGTCGGGGCATTCGCTGTATCGGCATATGCTGTTCGTGTTGCTCAACTTCGTGATGCCGATCTTGTGGCGGCTGCCGTTCGCGGGGCTGGCGGTGCAGGGGGTGATCGCGGGGCTGTTGGAGTGGAGCCGGAAGTCGGAGCTGTCGTGTGATCGGGCGGGGCTGTTGTGTCTTCAGGATCCGGCGCGGGCGTATGGGATCCACATGAAGATGGCGGGCGGGGGGAAGGCGAGCGAGATGGATGTCGATGCCTTCGTGGAGCAGGCGCGGGCCTATGAGACGGAGGGGGATCTGCGGGATGGGTTGATCAAGCTGTTGTCGGCGCTGCGGTCGACGCATCCGTTTCCGGTGGTGCGGCTGGCGGAGATGAAGCGGTGGGTGGATCGGGGGGAGTACGGGCGGATCCTGGGGGGGGAGTATCCGCGGCGGAGCGAGGATGGGTCGGCGGGGGTGTACGACGATGTGGCGGGGGGGGCGGAGGCGTATCGGCGGCGGTGGGCGGAGGGGGAGGATCCGGTGGCGAAGGCGCTGCAAGGGCTGGGGGAGATGTTGGGGGAGGCGGGGAGCTCGGTGTGGGATCAGGTGCGGGACTTTTTCAAGCGGGAGGGGAAGGGGGCGCGGAGGGTGATGATGGGGCGGGTGAGGAGCGCTGAGTGGGGGCGCGGCGGGGCTGATCGGGGTGGTGGTGTGGCTGGTCGCGGGGGTGGCGGGGCGGCGCCGCTCGATGACTGGCTGGCGGCGGTGGGGCCGGGGCAGGACGTGGTGATCGTGCCGCGCCTGGCGTCGGTGCTGGATCCGGTGGGGCGGGCGGTGCGGCGGGCGCGGCAGCATCCGGTGGTGGCGGAGGCGACGGCGGGGTCGGTGGGGGATGTGGCGGCGAGCGTGGGGTTCGATCCGTTCGATGGGGCGGCGGTGGCGGCGGCGGGGATCGGGCTGGAGGGGCCGTTGGTGGTGGCGCTCGGGGGGGGGGGTTCGTGGTGGTGGCGGTGCGGGACGCGGGGTGGTGCCGGGGTTGATCGGGCGGGCGACGGGGGCTTCGGTGGTGGCGGGTGAGGTGGCGGGGCGGTCGGGGTGGCGGTGGGCGGAGGGGGTGGCGGTGTACGCGGGGGGGATGTTGTTCGCGGCGGGGGATGAGGCGGCGCTGGGGCGGGTGCTGGCGGCGCGGGGCGAGGGGGGCGCGGTGGTGGCGGGGTGCGCGCGGGGGAAGGGGGCGGCGGATCTGTTCGTGGTGACGCGGGGGATGCGGCGGGGTGCCTGACGGCGCGGGTGGACGCGGGCGGTGCGGGTGGAGTGGTGGGGCGCGGTGGCGGGTGGCCGGCGGCGGCGTGGCTGGGGGCGGGATGGGGATGCCGGCGGTGGGGGCGGCGGACTTCGTGGCGGCGGTGGCGCCGGGTCCGGCGCTGGCGGCGGGGCGGGGCGGCAGCTCGGGCGGGTGATGGCGCGGCGGTGTGGCGCGGGTGAGGGCGCGGCGGGTGATGGCGCGGCGGGTGATGGCGCGGCGGGATCGACGAACACCGGCTGGTGGAGCGGGCGCGCGCCGAGGCCGCGACGCTCGCGCGCGGGCTCGTCGGCGGGCTGCGCAGCGTCACGCTCGCGGCCGGGCCGCGGTCGAGCGACCTGCTCGTCGAGGCGCGGCTCACCGATCCGGCGCCGGCGGCGGCGCTGCTCGCGGCGGCGCTGGCGACGCCGCCGCCGGGGCTGAGCGTCGGCGCAGCGGTCGACGGGCTGCATCCGATCACCGTCGCCGAGCCGACCGCACCCGGACTCGACC
The DNA here is from genome assembly GCA_020633515.1 of Myxococcales bacterium. The sequence goes on along the minus strand of JACKDM010000020.1, from coordinate 24,476 downwards.
GCGGCTGGATCGGGATCCGCGGCGATCGCTTCGTCGCGACGACCCGCGCCGAGCCGGTCGCCGACGGGCGGCCCGACACCGGCCTGACGCCGGGCTTCTTCGACGGCGCCGCCGCGCTCGTCTACTACCGCCCCACCGGCGCGCCCCACGATGGGCGGGCGCAGGCCGACGCGCTGAGCCCGGCGCTGGTGCGGCTCGGGCTCGAACCGGACGCGCTGCGGCAGGCGCTCGGGGCGCTGACGTGGCTGACGGCGCACCTCGGCGAGGTGGGGGTCGCGGTGCGCGCCGACGGGGCGCGGTGGCAGGTGGCGATCGAGGGGGTGACGCTGTGAGGCGGGTGCGATGAGCGCCGGGCGGTGGATCGCCGGCGGATTGCTGATCGCCGGGCTCGTCGGGGTGGTGCTCCATGGCGGCCGGCGGGGCTGCGCGCCCGCGCCGGGTGAGCCGCCGGCCCCGGTCGCGACGCCGGCCGATGCGGCGCCGGAGCCGGCGGCGGGCTGGGTGCGGCTGGTCGCCGACGAGCCTGATCCGGCGGCGCGCGGGCTCTACCGGCGCGCGATCGATCTCGCCCACGCCGGCGACGCGACGGGGAGCGCGGCGGCGGTCGATCAGCCCGAAGCCAGTTCCAAGGCAGCCGCTTCGCCGCGCGGGTGGCGCGCGAGGGCGACCCGCGGGTCTCGATCGCGCTCCTCGGCGCGGCGGCGGCGGTGGTGGTGACGCTCATGGCGAGCGAGGAGCTGCGCGTCGATCGGCCCCCGAAGCCGCCCCGCGGCAAGCCCGGGCCGCGCCTGCCGCCGCCGGGGCGTCCGCTGCCGGGGAACCGGCCGTGAAGCCGGTGTCAGCTCGGGTATTCGTCGCGCACCACCAGCACCGGGCAGGGCGCGCCGCGCAGGACCTTCTCGGCGACGCTGCCCATCAAGAGGTGGCTGAGCCCGGTGCGCCCGTGGGTGCCCATCACGATCAGATCGGTGCCGGCCGCGCGGGCGCGGTTGAGGATGATGTCGTGCGACATGCCGGTGCGGATCGACTTGCGATGCGCGATGCGGGCGAGGTCGGGCACGCTGTCGACGAGCTCGGTGAGCTGCCGCTGCGACTCTTCTTCCAGGTACTCTTCGGCCGCCACCTCGCGCCCGTCCTCGGTGCGCACCGTCACCGCCTCGGGGGTCCACGGCGCGTCGTGCACATGCAGCAGCTCGACCTCGGCGCCGTAGCGCGCCGCGAGCCCCACCGCCGCCTTGACCGCGGCGCGGGAGCACTCGGAGAAGTCCACCGGCACCAGGATCCGCTCGATCGTGTTCATCGTCCGCCTCCGCTGACTGGCCGCAACGGTGTAGCCCGCCCGCGGCGCGATGTCCATCGGTGGGTCGCGCTGCTCGCGGTGCTGCTCGGCCTCGCGGCGCCGGCGGCGGCGCACGACGTGGGGCTCGCGCGGGTCGCGGTCGAGGTGGGCGAGGCGCCGACGTTGGCGGTGGTGCTCGACGGGCGGATCGCCGATGTGGCGCAGCTCCTCGACTTGCCCGAGGGGGTCCCGATCCCGCCGCGGGTCTTCGATCAGGCGCTGCCGGGTGCGATCGACGGCTGGATCGGCCTGCGCGCCGACGGGGCGCCGTGCGCGCTCGTGCTCGACCGCTGGCGCCGCCTCGACGCGCTCGCGCTGCGGCTGGAGCTGACCGCGACCTGCCCGGCGCCGCCGGTGGATCTCACGATCGACTGGCCGGCGGCCGGTGATCCGCGGCTGCGCTGGTCGGCGCTGGTCGGGGTGACCGGCCCCGAGGGCGCGCAGGCCCCCGAGGTGCTCGGCCGCGACCAGCCGGCGGTGACGCTGCGGGTCGGGCAGGCGCCGCCGGCCTCGGCGACGCTGTGGCGCTTCGGCGCGCTCGGCGTCGAGCACATCCTGCTCGGCTGGGATCACCTCGCCTTCGTGCTCGCGCTGATGCTCGGCTGCAGCCGGCTGCGGCGGCTGCTGGCGGTGGTGACCGGGTTCACGGTCGCGCACAGCGTCACGCTCGGGCTCGGCGCGACCGGGCTCGTCGAGCTGCCACCGCTGCTGGTCGAGCCGGTGATCGCGCTCTCGATCGCGGCGGCGGCGGGGGTGGGGCTGTGGCGGCTGCGACGGGGGCGCCTGGATCATCCGGGGCGCGCCGAGCCGCAGCCGGGCGGCGTCGCGGCGCTGCTCGCGCTCTGCTTCGGCTTCGGGCTGATCCACGGCTTCGGCTTCGCGGGGCTGCTCGCCGAGCTGCTGCCGCCGGGGGGGGCGCGGCTGTGGCCGCTGCTCGGGTTCAACGTGGGCGTCGAGCTCGGTCAGATCGCCTGCGTCGCGCTCGCCTGGCCGCTGCTGGTGTGGGTCGGGCGGGGGCAGGCGGCGCGGCCGGTCTTCGCGGCGCTGTTGGTGGGGCTCGTCGCGCTCGGGCTGGTGATCACGGCGCTGCGGCTGCTCTGAGCGCCGCCTGCCACGCGGCGAGGTCGTGGCTCGCGTCGCCGTCGAGCGCGGCCCGCACCGTGCCCGCCGGGTCGACGACCACCGTCCACGGCAGCTTGAGCGTGCGCCCGCCCGCCGCGGCGCCCAGATCGGCCGCGACCTGCCCGAAGCGGTCGTAGATCACCGTCGCCTCACCCCAGCCGCGCGCCGCGAGCCACGGCTTCACCTCGGCCGGCGCCTCGCCGCACGCCACGAGCACCACCCGGATCTTCGCCGCGTCGAGCGCGGCCCGCTGCTTCGCCAGCGCCGCGAGCCCCTCGCCGCACGGCGCGCACCACGTCGCGAAGAACACCAGCGCGTGCCCCGCGGCCGGCGCCGCCAGCAGCGACGTGCGGTTGTAGACCGTCTCGTCGGCCGTCCACCCCGCGAACCACGGCAGCGGCGCGCCCGGCGCCACCAGCAGCAGCGCGAACAGCCCGGCGATCACCGCGGCGCCTCGATCGGCAGCACCGGCGCGAGCGCCCGCCCGAGCGGATCGGCGAGCCGCGCCCCATCGACCCGGGCGGCGAGCGCGGCCTCGGCGCGGGCCGGATCGCGGGGCGCGACCGCGGCGAGGCCGGCGTCGGCGAAGTCGACCACGACCAGCGACGGACCCTCGCACGGCGCGAGCGCGACCCGCAGCGTGAGCGCGCACCGCGGCCCGAGCGGACCGCGCCCGCAGCTCAGCGACGCCTCCGGGCGCGCGACCAGATCGGCGCAGCCCTCGCCCCGCGCCGCGCTGATCCCGTGCCGTCCGAAGGCGGCGACCAGCGCGTCGGTGATCCGATCGGGCCACGGCGCCTCGACGCCGGCGACCGGCGCGACCGCCACCCGCAGCGCCGCGAGCCGCCGCGCGCGCTCGGCGTCGAGTCGGCGCCACGCCGCGCGATCGGCGGCGAAGTCGGCCGGGAGCCCGTCCTCGATCGCGGCGCGCTGCCAGCCGATCGGCGCGAGCTCGGCCCAGGCGTCGCCAGCGTCACGCACTGCGCGGGTGAACGCGGCCAGCTCCGCCGTCGCCGCCTGCTCGACGGCCGCCCGCAGTCGCGCCGAGGGCCCCGCCGCCGCGTCGCGCAGCGCGTCGCTCGCCCGCGCCCGATTCAGCACCGCCACCGCCACGCAGTCGCCCGGCGCACAGCCTCGCAGCGCGTTGGGCACCGCGATCAGCTCGGCCCGCTCGAAGCTCGCCTCGGTCACGATCTGCCGCTCGATGCGCTCGTCACCGCCGGTGCTCGTCTCGGTGCTCTCGATCGTCAGCCGCGCGCTCAACCGGGCCCGGATCTGCGCCGCGAGGCGGGCGCGGGCGTCGTCGGCGGCGGCCGCCGCGGTCGGACCGTGACCCTCGGCGCGCAGCCACGCGCGCTCGGGCCAGGCGGCGAGCGGATCGGGGCGGGGGTTCGACGCGCCGCAGCCGAGCAGCGCGGCGGCGAGCGCGGCCACCGGGGCTCGCCCCATCACCGGGGGAAGACCATCATCGTCCACTGCCCGTCGTCGCCGCGGGCGAGGCGATGCTCGAAGCCACCGAGCCGCGCCGGCGCGAGCGGCGCGTCGCTCTCGCAGACGACCACCGCGTCCATCACCTCGGCCTCGCGCACCGCGCCGTGATCGAGCGCGACGTGCAGCTCGACGACGAAGCGCCCGTCCTCGCGGCCGCGCTGGCGCAGCAGGAGCTGACCCCGACCGGCGTCGGCCCGGGCCGCGGGGAGGTGGGCCGGCACGATCCCGCGCTGGCGCTGCGCGGCGGCGACGACCGGATCGGCGGCCTGCAACACCGGCTCGGCCGCCGCGGCGAACCACTTCTGCTGCGCCGCGCACGCGACGCCGACCGCCGGGCTGAAGCGGATGAGCTGCCGGCTCGCCGTCGCGCTCTCGCCCGCGCCCTCGCCGCGGGTCTCGGCGGTGCGGGTCATCGCGCGGTGAGCGCCGTCCTCGGGGCCGCGCCAGTACAGATCGGCGAGCGCGAGCCAGTAGGCCGCCTCGGGCGGCGCCCCCACCGGCAGGCTCGCCGCGCCGCAGCTCGTCGTCGGGCAGCTCGCCGCCGGCGGCAGATCCTCGTCGCCCCACGCCGGCGCGTAGTCGGCGCGCGCCTCGGCGCCGAGCAGGAAGGCGCGCGGGCCCTCGAGCGCGACGAGGAACTCGTACAGCCGCGGATCACCATCGGCGATCGCGGCCGGCCCGGTCGCCGTCGGCGCGAGCGCGCGCAGGGCAGGGGAGGGGAGCGGCACCCCGAGCGCCACCGGCGGCAGCGCCTCGACGGTGTCACCGGGTCTCGCCGCGGGCGCGACGAGGTCGTCGGGGGCGAAGCGGATCGGCGCCGGGGCGCCACCGCAGCCGAGGAGGAGGAGGGCGCCCGACGCCGCGTGGAGGAGGCGGCGCATCGGCTGGTGCTCCCGCGGGCGAAGGGCCCTTACTGGTTCTGCAGCCGGTCGAGCTGCTGGTCGAGGTCCTTGAACTCCGCGTCCGCGCGCGCCTTGAGCGCCTGGCGCTGCTTCTGGCTGAGCTCGTTCATCCGGTCGAAGGCGCCGGCGAACGACTCGGGGTCGAGGCAGACGAGCGCGTAGTACTGCTGCGGGTTCTCCTTGCTGACGTGCGCGATCCGGGTGCGGGTGCCGACGAGGGTCTGGTCGACGATCTGGCGGCTGACCTGGGTGGTCAGCTCCTCGGTGAAGTCCTTGCCATCGGTCTCACCGGACTGCTGGTAGTCCTTGATCATGCCCTCGACCTTGGTCGAGAGCTCGCGGGCGAGCGCGTCGCGGCCGCGGGCTTCGGCGGTCGTCTTGGCCATGCCCAGGTTGCCGCGGTGCTTGGCGATCCCGACGCCGCACGCCTCGGGGGGCGTCATCGCCCACTTCGGCACGTCCTCGGGCACGCCGTCGCTCTGAACCTGATCGCCGCCGCAGCCGAGGAGGAGGAGAACGCCGAGGCCAGCGGCCTTCAACACGAGGGGGGTCTTCATCGGACTTGGCCTTCCTTTCGGGGGTGGTCGCGCCCCCGACCGGGGGCGAACGGTGCTGAATCTTGCCAGGAGCGAGCCGCGCGACGCGAGTGCATCGAGATCGTTCAGTCAAAAATTCCACTCCCCCCATTTTTTGCTACAGCCGCCCCCGGCCTCGACGTACGCCCTGCCACCGTGCTCTAATCGTGCGCCCCCCACGCCCGAGGTCCCCATGCCCCACTCGCCCGTCCGCCGCTCGTCCCTCGCCGGCTTCACGGCCGCGCTCGCCATCGCGTTCGTCGGATCCGCCTGCACCGAGAGCGGCGGCGACGAAGCGGGCCCCGTCATCCTCATCGTCGACGATGAGCCCACCGCCGAGCCCGAGCCCACCGCCGAGCCCGAGCCCGCCGCCGAGCCCGAGCCCGAGGCGCCGGAGCCCGAGCCGATCGCCGAGCCCGAGCCCGACCCCGGCCCCACCTGCGCCGCCGGCCAGGACGACTTCGCCGCCCCCGCCTACGCGCGCCTCCGCGAAGAAGGCGGCAACCTCACCTACCTCGCCCTCGCCGACATCGAGGCCCGCACCACGCTCGCCTTCGTCGTCGAGTTCCGCGGCGCCCCCGCGGTCGGCACCCACGACCTCGCCGCGTTCGACCTCAACGACTGCACCGTCTGCCCCTTCGCGATCGAAGACCTCAACCTCAGCGGCGGCACCCGCACCGCCACCCTGATGCCCGTCGCCGGCACCCTCGAGGTCGTCGAGGCCGGCGCGATCGGCGAGCCGGTGCGCGTCGAGCTGCGCGGCGCGATCTTCCAGGAGGTCACCGTCAGCCAGGGCGCGCTCGGTCGGCTCAACGTCACCGTCGTCGACGGCGGCAAGACCCGCTGCGCCGATGGCGCCGGCTTCGAACAGATCATGCCCGCCCCGCCCGCCGGCGTCGGTGAGTCCGTCCGCCCCTTCCAGCTCCAGAACTGCGAGACCGAGGAGTTCGTCGACATCGGCGCGATGAGCGCCCGCACCGGCGCGCTCTGGTTCGTCGGCAGCGCCGGCTGGTGCACCGCCTGCCGCCAGTACCTGCCCGCCGTCTTCGAGCTGATGGCGTCCACCCCGCCCGAGCAGGCCGAGCTGCTCGTCGTGCTCGGCGAGGACGTCGTCTTCGGCCCCTCCGACCCCGCCTACTGCCGCCGCTACGCCAGCCACTACGGCCTCGACGACGCGCACTGGTTCTACGTCGACCACGACGGCGTCGGCGCCTTCTCCGTCCTCTTCGGCGCGCTCGGCGTCTACACCGACGAGCAGGGCCAGTTCGGGCTGCCGTGGAACGCGATCGTCACCGGCGGCGAGGACATGGTCTACACCTACAGCGACCGCTCGGGTCAGCCCGAGACGCTCGTCGACGTGCTCCGCGACCAGGTCGGCCTCCCCGTCGAGTGACCGGTCAGCGGCAGCGCAGCCCCGCCGGTGACGGCAGGCTGCGCGCCGGCCCGTCGAGCCCGCCCCGCGCCGCCGCCGCCGCCTGCCGCTCCGCCGAGCCCGGGTGCGTCGACAACAGCTCCGGCACCGCCACCCCCTCCGCCGCCAGCCGCTCGAAGAACCGCGCCATCCCGCCCGGATCGATCCCCGCCTCGACCAGCAGCGCGTGCCCCATCTCGTCGGCCTCCCGCTCCTCGTCGCGGTCGTAGGCCCGCCCCGCCAGATCGAGCGCCACCCCGCCGAGCACGCCCAGATCCACCGCCCCGAAGACCATCCCGATCACCACCGCCCCGCCCACCTGCCGCGCCACCCGCCGCAGCCCGTGCCGCTCGGTGACGTGCCGCATCTCGTGCGCCAGCACCGCCGCGACCTCCTCCCCGCTCTCCGCCGCCGCCAGCAACCCCATGTGCACCGTCACGAAGCCACCCGGCAGCGCGAACGCATTGATCGACGCCTCGTCGACCACCGCGAACTCGAACGTCTGCGGCCCGCCGTACGCCTCGATCAACGGCGCCGCCAGCGCCTCGACATAGGCCTTCGGCCCCGGATCACTGCACCGCTTCTCCTCCGGCGCCAGCCCCGACCACGCCGCCTCCCCGATCGCCCGATCGAGCGACACCGGCGCGAACCCCACCAGCCACCCCGCCGCCGCGCCCACCGCCGCCAGCCCGCCCCACACCAGCAGGCCGAGCACCACCACCACGCCCACGACCTCGGCGACCACCCGCCGCTTCGAATGCCCGAAACCCTGCGTCTTATCGGCCTCGTCCATCATCTCCTCCGCGTCGTGCACCGACGACGCCGCCGCCCACGAAGCGGTTGCTCACGAGCGCACGATCCCCTTTGATCCCGTGCGAATCAGGAGCGCAGAGGAGCCGATGAAGCACAGCGTCGAGTATGGCCCGGCCTTCGCGTGGCTGCGCGTCGCGCTCGAACCGGGCGAGACGATCGAAGCCGAAGCGGGCGCGATGGTGACCCGCACCCCCGAGCTCGAGATGACCACCCGGCTCAACGCCGGCAAGGGCGCCGGCTTCTTCGCCAAGGTGCTCGCCCTCTTCGCCGCGCTCGCCCGCAAGCTCTTCGGCGGCGAGACGATGTTCGTCAACGACTTCCACGGCAGCCAGGGCGGCGAGGTCGTGCTCGCGCCCAAGCTCTCCGGCCACATCGAGCACCGCCGCCTCGACGGCCGCGGGCTCCTCGTACAGGCCGGCAGCTACCTCGCGAGCGGCCCCGGCCTCACCACGAAGCTCCGCTGGGGCGGGCTGCGCGGCCTGCTCGGCGGCGAAGGCCTCTTCTTCCTGCACTGCACCGGCGCGGGCGACCTCTTCATCAACAGCTACGGCGGCGTCCTCGCCATCGACGTCGACGGCGAATACATCGTCGACACCGGCCACATCGTCGCCTTCGACGACACCCTCGACTTCGAGATCAAGAGCGCCGGCCAGGGCATCAAGGCCCTCTTCCTCAGCGGCGAAGGCCTCGTCTGCCGCTTCCGCGGCCGCGGCCGCCTCTACATCCAGTCCCGCAACGTCTCCGGCCTCGTCGGCTGGATCAGCCCCTACCTGCGCTGAGGGATCGCCAGATGGACATCGACATCGAGTACCGCCCCGCGCACGCGCTCGCCGTCGTGCGCCTCGCCGAAGGCGAAGCGATCCGCGCCGAGTCGGGCGCCATGGTGAGCATGTCGAGCAACCTCGCGCTCGCCACCGACGGCCCGCTCTCCAAGAAGAACGGCGGCCTCCTCGCCGGCCTCAAGCGCGCCGTGCTCGGCGGCGAGACCTTCTTCACCAACACCTTCACCGCCCGCGGCGGCCGCGGCGAGGTCACCCTCGCGCCCACCCTCTGCGGCGACATGGTCATCCACGTCCTCGACGGCGACGACCTCTTCATCCAGGGCCAGAGCTACGTCGCCGCCCCCGACACCGTCGCGCTCGACACCCGCTGGCAAGGCTTCAAGGGCTTCTTCAGCGGCGAGAGCCTCTTCTTCCTCAAGGCCAGCGGCCAGGGCCCCGTCATCCTCAACGCCTTCGGCGCGATCCACGCCATCGACCTCGACGGCGAGCTCATCGTCGACACCGGCCACCTCGTCGCCTTCACCGCCGGCATCGCCTACGAGATCGGCACCGCCAACCGCGGCCTCATCGCCAGCTACCTCAGCGGCGAAGGCCTCGTGCTCCGCATGCGCGGCCGCGGCCGGCTCTACCTCCAGACCCGCAACCCCGGCGAGTACGGCCACAACGTCGGCCGCCGCCTCCCCCCCCGCCAGGAGTAGGGCCATGCGCTACGAGATCATCGACGCCCCCGACTTCGGGCTCCTCAAGGTCGTCTTCGACGCGCCCGGCGAACAGGTCGTCGCCGAGAGCGGCGCCATGGTCTCCCGCTCCGCCGGCGTCACCATGCAGACCAGCATGAGAGGCGGGCTCGGCCAGGCGCTCAAGCGCCGGGTCCTCGGCGGCGAGAGCATCTTCCAGAACACCTTCACCGCCGCCGCCCCCGGCGAAGAGCTGCTCCTCGCCCCCGGCCCCGAAGGCGACCTCTGCCAGCGCACCCTCGGCGACGGCGAGGAGTTCTTCCTCCAGAGCGGCAACTACCTCGCCCACACCGGCCCCATCGTGCTCGACACCAAGTGGGGCGGGGTCAAGTCGTTCTTCGGCGGCGTCGGCTTCTTCATGCTCAAGACCCGCGGCCCCGGCGAGCTCTTCTTCAACAGCTACGGCGCCTTGCACGCCGTCGACGTCGGCCCCGACGGCTACACCGTCGACACCGGCCACATCGTCGGCTTCACCGCCGGCCTCGACTACACCGTCCGCTCGTTCGGCGGCTTCAAGGGGCTCTTCTTCTCCGGCGAGGGCCTCGTCGCCGACTTCCGCGGCCACGGCACCGTCTACATCCAGACCCGCAACGCCCCGAGCCTCGCCGGCTTCCTCGAACCCTTCCGCCGCGTCCAGCGCAGCAGCTAACCCACGCTCCCCCTCGCCGCGTCGAGCTTCTTCACCACCGTCTTCGGCGCCACCGCCCGAAAGCTCTCCTCCACCCACGCGATCAGCTCCTCGTGCGGCGGCAGCTCCCCCCGCCCGAAGCGGAAGCTCACCCAGCCCGCCTTGCCGAGCCCGTAGCCCGTCGGCGACGCGAACGGCATGCACAGCACGTCCTCGCCCGACGCCGGCAGCTTCACGCTGAACCCGAGCTGCTCGTCTTGGAGCCCCATGAAGACGAAGACCTTCTTTCGCACCTTGAAGACCGTCTCCCCCCAGGGGAACTCCTCGTTCGTCTCTGGCAGCCCCAACGCAAACGCGCGGATCGCCTCCGCCGCCGACGTGATCTCTTCGTGCTCGCTCATGCGCGATCGCCTCCTGACAAACTCGGTGACCCGCCACGCAGCCTGCCACGAAGCGCGGCCGGCGCGCAGTGTCAACATCACCGATGTGTGTGCAACTGCCTACATGTGGTTTCAATCATGTTGCGCTCCCCTTTCGGGCAGGTGTACTGTCCGCGACGGGGAGATACTTGACCCGGTCCGACGCGCTCGGGGGAGTGAATCGAGCGGTGCGGATCGACGGATCATCCGAGGTGAGATGATGGGACGAACGAGCCGGATCGCCGTCCGCGCGACGCTCGTCACGGCAGGAGCCCTCATGGGTTTCGGCTGCGACGAGGCGCCCGAGGACGACTACTACGGTCCACTGATCTACCGAGACCTGCCCGCCTTCGCGGCCGGGGAGCCCGACGACGAGACGAAGCAGCGCTTCTCGTTCTCGATGTCAGTGGGCTTCGCGGGCGGCCAGCCGTGGGAGTACCTCGACCTGGGCAGCCTCAACCCCTACGTGCCGAAGGTCTACATCCTGATGGACGGCGGCGCGCCCGTCGCCGGGCAGCACCCGATCATCGACACCCTGCCCGGCAACGCCGACTACAGCCCGTTCTGGCAGGTCGTCGAGGTCGCCGCGCCCGGTGACTACAAGGCCAACGCGATCAAGTCGAAGAAGACCCTCGACGACGCCGACTACAAGAAGACGCCCACCAACGAGGCGATCTTCTGCCCGATCATCAACCCCGACGCGACCTACATCGGCGCCGACGGGCTCCCGATCCAGGTCTTCTGGGGCACCGGCGAAGACGTGCCCAACCTCTACTTCGACCCGAGCGCCGAGGCCGGCCCCGACAACCCGCCGACCCTCGACGAGTCGGACGCCACCGACCGCGACATCATGCTCATGCCGGTGTGGCACAAGACCCTCAAGGGCTTCTGCCTCGACCACGGCGGGCAGCGCTTCCCCATCGAAGCCGACGCCGAGGGCGACATGCTCCTCACCGACGCGGCGCTGATGGCGCAGTACCTCCAGTTCGACGGCGGCGACCCCGAGAACATGGTCGACCCCTCGCCCTTCGACACCCTCCCGATCTTCGGCGCGGCGCCCGGCGCCGACGGCTACAGCCCCGCGGCGCTCCTGCAGGCGGTCATCACCAGCGACGGCACCCAGGTCACCGACCCCGCGGCGCTCGACCTCGGCACGGCCCAGCCGCTCGACTCCGTCGCCGTCCCGCTCATCCGCGAGTTCGTCGCGCCCGAGGAGGCCCCATGAGCCGCTTGACGAACGCCGGCCTCGCGTCGGCCGCGGTCGCCGCCATCATCTGCGGCGCCGCCCCCGCCGAGGCCCAGCAGCAGACCGGCGTCCTCGCCGGCACCATCGTCACCCCCGACGGCGCCCCCGTCCAGGGCGCGACGGTCACCCTCAGCGGCGCCGCCAACATCGGCGGCGACCGCGTCGAGACGACCGACGACGAGGGCGAGTTCCGCTTCCTCCAGCTCCTGCCCGGCGACTACGAGGTCACCATCAAGAGCGAGGGCTACCAGGCCTCGAGCCGCACCCTGCGCGTCGGCCTCGGCGGCACCACCCGCCTCGCCGTCAAGCTCCAGAAGCCGAGCGCCGAGACCGCCGGCGACGGTGACACCGAGGTCATCGAGGTCAGCGCCGAGAAGCTCGCCGTCGACACCCAGCGCGTCGACGTCGGCACCACCCTCGACGCCACCTTCCTCCAGGCGCTGCCCACCGCTCGTGACTACCTCTCCGTGCTCCAGTTCGCGCCCGGCGTCAGCGGCACCGGCAACCCGAACATGCACGGCGGCAGCAGCAACTCGAACCAGTACCTCGTCGACGGCGTCAACACGACCGACCCGACCACCAACACCTTCTCGATGAACTTCAACTACGACGCCATCGAGGAGCTCGAGATCCTGACCGGCGGGTTCCACCCGCGCTATGGCAACGTGTCGGGCGGTGTCATCAACATCGTCACCAAGAGCGGCTCGAACGAGTTCAAGCTCGACAGCAGCGTCTACTACGAGGGCCGGCTCCTCCAGGTCGACGCCCCCGACGAGCAGCTCATCCCCGAAGACAAGCGCCGCGACTTCTGGAGCGTCGCCGCCAACCTCAACGTCGGCGGCCCCATCATCGAAGACCGGCTCTGGTACTACTTCTCGACCGAATACAACTACTCGGTCAGCCAGAACCCGTCGCAGTCGCCCATCGAAGACCTCGACGGCCTCGTCAAGCCCGAGCGCATCTACCAGAGCCTCTACTGGCTCCTCAAGCTCACCGGCCAGATCGACCGTCACAACCGCCTCCAGGTGATGGCGCACGCCGATCCCACCACGATCGACAACAGCGACCAGGACATCACCTCCGATCCCAGCACCGAGACCTTCCAGGCGCAGGGTGGCTTCAGCGGCAAGGTCGAATGGGACGCTGACTACGACCCGATCCTCATCAAGGTCCGCGCCGCCTACAAGCGCAGCATGCTCGACGTCTTCCCCCAGGAGCGCGTCGACAGCAGCTCGCCCTTCACCTTCCCCGGCGTCTTCGGCTTCGGCGACCTCGCCACCAAGAGCGACTTCGGGCTCGCCCCCGGCTGCCTCGCCCCCGGCGACCGCGGCGACGGCGAGACCGGCGAAGGCTGCACCCGCGACATCCAGGCCTCGCCGAGCTTCGGCCAGGGCCTGCGCTACGACCTCAGCACCGGCGTCTACTACGGCGGCTCGGGCAGCGACGTGCAGATCCTCCGCGAGCGCACCGACGCCACCGCCGAGGTCACCTACCTCCTCGACGACGCGCTCGGCGACCACCGCATCGATGTCGGCTTCCAGCTCACCTTCAAGAGCGACGAGTCGACCAGCCGCGACCCCGGCGGGGCCAGCATCTTCGTCGACGAGGGCCGCAACGACGATGGCAGCCCCATCCCGTACTACGCCCGCATCGTCAGCACCGAAGACAACGAGCTGACCCAGACCGCCAAGGGCCAGGTCTACGCCGCCTACATCGCCGACCGCTGGACGATCATCGACCAGATCACCCTCGAGCCCGGCCTCCGCTTCGAAAAGGCCACCCACGAGAACTACCTCGGCGAGCCGGTCCTCGACTTCCTCACCATCTCGCCCCGCATCGGCTTCGCGGTCGATCCCTTCGGCGACGGCCGCACCCGGATCCACGGCGGCTACGCCCGCCTCTACGAGACCGGCTACCTCGGCCTCAGCAAGTTCGTCGGCACCAGCCTCCAGACCCGGCTGACCTTCTGGGACCCCGAGGCCGGCCGCTACGTCGAAGACCCCGGCTTCGTCCGCATCCAGGGCGGCGAGGCGGGCACCACCATCGACGAGGACAACATCGAGCCGCTCTACACCGACGAGTTCCGCATCGGCATCGAGCGCGCCTTCGACGAGTACCTCTCCGGTGGCATCTCGTACATGCACCGCAAGACCCACAATGCCTGGGAGGACGACGAGATCAACCTGATCTGGGACCAGGCCGGCGAAGCCATCATCGGCTCGCGCGCCGGCGACGGCCAGCAGGTCTTCAACCTCACCACCCTCAAGGACGCCTACCGCGTCTATGACTCCGTCGAGCTGCACTTCGCCCGCGGCTCGGCGCTCGGCTGGGGTCTCAACGGGTCGTACACCTTGCAGTGGAGCGAAGGCACCACCGAGGACTACCTCACCGCCGCCTTCGACAACTACCGCCAGAACCCCTACCTCTACGGCCCGCTCCCCGACGATCTGCGGCACATGATCAAGCTCCAGACCTACTATGCCTGGGACTTCGGCCTCACCGTCGGCGCGGTCTACCGCTTCGAGAGCGGCGCCCCCTACAGCGCGTTCTACCGCGACACCGAGAACGAGAGCTTCGCGCTCCGCCGCGCGCCCCGCGGCCGTCACCCGGGCAACGACCTCAACGACCCCGAAGACGACCGCTTCCCGCGCCTCGCCGACTTCACCCGCCTCGACCTGCGGATCGGGTGGAACTTCGAGCAGCTCACCGGGCAGCAGCTCTCGGTCTCGGCCGACATCTTCAACGCGCTCAACCTCGGCGCGGTGACCGGCGTCTACAACCGGGTCCACGAAGACGGCGAGAGCCCCGGCCCCGACTTCGGCGAGCCGACCGGCTACCAGAGCCCGTTCCGGGTGCAGCTCGGCATCCGCTACCGGTACTGAGCGTCGCCGCGGGACCCGGCGTGAGGCATCGCCGGGTCCTCGATCCCATCCCCGCCCATCCCATCCGACGAACCCACCTCCCCGATGGCTTCAGCGCCCGCTGCTGAAGTAATCCGCCCGATCCTTGAACAACACGTTGAACGTCGTCAGCGACCCGAAGCACCGCCGCACGTAGCCCGCGATCTGCGCCGAGTCATCACGCCCGACGTGCGGATGCGCCGACACCGCCGCCTCGAGCCCCATCAAGCGATCACGCAGCACCACCAGCCGATGGAAGAACCGCTCGATCGGCTCCTCGACCGTGCCCTCGCTGCCATAACACACCCGCCCCCCCTGCCACCGATCCCCCAGCGCCGGCGCCGGCAGCGCGAGCGCCTCGTGCTCGCTCTCCTCGACCAACGCCAGCAGCACCGCCATCGCGTCGGCGTCGACCCCCGCCCCGGCCGGCACCCATCGCGCCGCGAGCGACAGCGCCGCGCCCTGGCACCGCGTCAGCCGCGCCTGCAAGTCGATCTTCTCCGCGTCGTGCAACGTCGCGTGACTGTTGATCTTCTGCTCCAGCACCCGCAGGTTGTCCCGCACCATCACCAGCTTGTGAAAGAGCTGTTCGAGCGGCAGATCCTTGCTCTTGAGGCTGTCATCGGCCGGCACGAGCAGCATGTCACCCGACCACCGCCGCGCCAGCTCCTCGACCGGCAACGCCTGAACGCCGGCGAGCAGCGCCGCGAGCGCCGCCTTGAGCGCCCGCGGATCGAGCGTCTGCAGCACCTCGGCGACCCGCTCCGCCCCCACCCGCGCCCGCGCCGGCGCGCCGCCCGCGCGCGTCGTCACCGCGACCCGCCGCCGCTCCGGCGACGGCGGCGGCAGCGCGGTCTCCCCCTGCCGCGAGAACGAGCCGCACGCCCGCATCGAGTCGCGAAACACCCCGATCACCTTGTCGAGCCGGCACTTGCCGATGTCACCCTCGGGCCGCGCCTCGGTCACGCGAAAGAACCGACACTCCGCGCAGATGCGATCCATGCCTCACTCCATCCCTTCGGGCCATGCCATCGCCCGATGCCATCGCCCCATGCCACCACCCGCATCTGCCAGCAACACCGCGACCATCGACACACCTCCCACACGCCGCCACCGGACGGCCGCGAGAGCACGCTATCCCAACGCTCGCCCGCTGACCAGCCCGCCGACCGCGCCGCCGCGCGCACCGCCCCCGCGCTTGTGGGCTTGGCCCTCGCCCCCCTCACCCGCTATCCTCCCCCGACCATGCACCGCCCCCCCCTCGCCCCGCTCCTCCTCGCGCTCCTCGCCACCCCTCTGCTCGCAGCGCCCGCGCTCGCCGCGCCGCTCACGCCCGCCGACGCCGTGCGCATCGCCGTCGAGCGCGACCCCGGCCTCCGCGCCGCCGGGCTCCGCATCCGCGAACAGCGCGCCGCCGTCACCGCCGCCGAGGGCGCCTTCGACCTCCAGATCACCGGCCGCCTCGACTACAACACCTCGCGCCGCACGCTCACCGTCGAAGAGCCCACCGTCGACGGCGACGTCGTCACCCTCCGCCGCCGCTTCGACACCCGCCAGGGCGCGCTCGACGTCGGCCTCCTCCAGCCGCTCGTCTGGGGCACCCGCGTCGGCCTCGACTTCGCCAACGACTTCACCGCCACCGACAACCCCTTCCAGAACTGCATCCCCGGCCTCACCTCGTCGGAGTGCTACGAGACCCAGCTCCGGCTCACCCTCACCCAGCCGCTGCTGCGCGGCTTCGGCCAGGACGTCAACACCGCCGCGATCGAGCAGGCCGAGGCGCAGGTCGACGCCGCCCGCCTCCAGCAGCGCGAGACCGCCGAGGCGCTCATCGCGACCGTCGTCTCCGCCTGGGCCGAGCTCGCCTATGCCGCGCAGGCCGTCGAGATCCGCGCGCAGGCGCTCGCGCTCGCCCGCGAACAGCTCGCCGCCACCGAGGCGCAGATCGAGGTCGGCCGCCTCGCCCCCGCCGATCGCCCTGTTGTCGCCCAAGCCGTCGCCCGCCGCACCCGCGAGCTCGCCGTCGCCCGGCTCGCGCTCGCCGACCGCCGGGCCACGCTCGCCGTCTGGCTCGACCGCGAGGACGTCAGCGCCGCGCCCTTCGGCGAGGCCGAAGCCTTCGCGCTCACCCTCGACGCCGCCGCGAGCGCCGCCGAGGCGGAGAACCCCACCATCGCGCTCCGCGCCATCGAGCGCCGCCAGCTCCAGAGCTCGCTGCGGGTGCAGGAAGACCAGGGCCGCCCCCGCCTCGACCTCAGCCTCGTCGTCGCGCAGGCCGGCATCTCCGACCGCTACGGCGACGCGCTCGCGAGCCTGCCCGACAACGACACCCACTTCTA
This sequence comes from Myxococcales bacterium, assembly GCA_020633515.1. The sequence continues at coordinate 7,772 of JACKDM010000020.1, read as the reverse complement.
TGGCGCGAGCCTCGAGTTCGCCTGGGCCCCCGCCAACAACGTCGCCGAGGGTGAGACCGCCCGCGTCCGCCTCGCGATGCGTGCGCTCGAAGCCGAGCTGCAATCGCTCCGCGAGAGCGTGCGCATCGAGGTCGGCGAAGCGGTCCGCGCCGCGCTCGCCGCCGACACCACCGTCGAGCTCGACACCGAGGTCGCCGCGCTCGCCGCCGACGCCGTCGAGGCCGAGCGCCTCAAGTTCGAATCGGGGCGCGCGACCAACCTCGACGTGCTCCAGGTCCAGCAGGACCTCGCCGAAGCCCGCCTCACCGTCGCCCGCGCCGAGGCCGACCGCCTCATCGCCCGCGTCCGCGTGCAGCAGCTCACCGGCGGCCTCCTCGATGCCTATGGCTTGCAGCTCGCCGAGCCTTGACGATTCGCATATGCACCGCTGACGCGAAACTTGCTCGCTTCGCCCCGACCTGCGGTAGACTCCCGCCAACGCTGGGAGGTGACCACCCATGAGCGAGACCTTCGACCTCGACATCGACCGCGAACGCATCCTCGTCGACGGTGAATGGCTGTCGACCGATGACCTCACCAATCGCATCACCGAGAAGGTCAAGGCCGGTGACTACCGCGTCGCGCGCCTCTCGATGGCCCTCGAACAGCTCGAAGAGACACTGAGTGACATCTCTTCGATCGAGATCAAGCTCACCCCCGAGGTGCTCGCCACCTACCAGCAGATCGCCGACTTCGAAGAGCGCCCCGTCGCCATGGTGCTGCGGCGCGCGCTCGTGCACTACCTCGGCTCCGACGACGCCGCCGACCGCCTCTACCAGATGCGCCGCGCCGAGCAGGCCGGCGCCTGACCGCCCCGATGAGACTCCGATGAGCGTGCCATGAGGGGTGGTGGACTCCCGGGGCTCGCCATCGCGCGCCCGGTCACCGTCGCGATGACCCTCGCCGCGCTGCTCGTCGTCGGCTTCATCGCCTTCCGGCTCCTCCCCGTCCAGCTCCTGCCATCCGGCTTCGACCCGCCCTTCATGTGGGTCCAGATCCCCACGCTGCCCACCGCGCCCGCCGACAACGAGCGCGCCGTCGCGCTCCCCATCGAAGACGGGCTCGGCACCCTGCCCGGGCTCACCCAGCAGCGCACCTTCGTGCGCGCCGACTCGGTCGGGTTCATGCTCCAGCTCAGCAACGACGTCGACCTCGACGACGCCTACGAGCAGGTCCGCGACCGCCTCGACCGCGCGCTCCCCACGCTGCCCTCCGGCGCCCGCTTCGCCTACATCTGGCGCCACGACCCCAACGCGCGCCCGATCGCGGTCTATGGGCTCACCTACCCCGAAGGCACCGAAGACCCGCACTACGTCTTGCAGGATCGCATCGGCCGCGCGCTCGAACGCATCCCCGGCGTCAGCCAGATCGAGGTCTGGGGCGTCGCCGACCGCTACGTGCGCATCGAGATCGACGACGCGGCGGCCCGCAGCCACCGCGTCGACACCGCGGTGCTCGTGCAGAAGCTCGAGACCGACAACTTCACCCTCGCGCTCGGCGCCGTCGAGCCCGGCGGCCGCCGCATGCTCGTGCGCGCGGTGCAGCGCTTCGACGACCTCGAGACCATCCGCCGCCTCCCCGTCGCCGACGGCGTCGTGCTCGGCGACATCGCCCGCGTCTTCTTCGGCCCCGACCCCGAGCCCATCATCCACCGCCTCGACGGCCGCGCCGCCGCCTCGATCGCGCTCTACAAAGAGGCGAGCGCCAACACCGTCGCGACCTCGGCCGCCGTCGGCGACGAGCTGCGCCGCCTCCTCGCCGCCGAGCCCGACCTCGAAGGCTGGCGCGCCGAGCGCTTCTTCGACCAGGGCGCGATGATCGAGGTCAGCATCGAGCAGCTCCAGCGCTCGGCGCTCTATGGCGGCCTCATCGCGGTCGTGCTGCTCTTCGCCTTCCTCCGCAGCGTCGGTCTCACCCTGCTCGTCGCGCTCGCGATCCCGCTCTGCCTGCTCGCGACCGTCGTCGTGCTCTTCTTCCTCGGCGACTCGCTCAACGTGATGTCGATGATGGGGCTCATGCTCTCGGTCGGCATGGTGATCGACAACGCGATCGTCGTGCTCGAGAACATCGACCGCCACCGCCGCCTCGGCGACCCCGCGCCCGCCGTCGCCGGCGCCCGCGAGGTCTCGCTCGCCATCACCCTCGCGACGCTCACCTCGATGGTCGTCTTCCTGCCGATGGTGCTGCTCGGCGACCACCCGATGATCCAGTTCTACCTCGGCAAGATCGGCTTCCCCGTCTGCTACGCGCTCATCGCGAGCCTCTTCGTCGCGCTCGTCTACATCCCCGCCGGCGCCCACGCGCTCGCCCGCCGCGTGCGCACCGCCCAGAAGCCGCTCGGCCCGATCTTCCGCCGCTTCCAGGCGCTCTATGCCCGCCTGCTCGACTGGACGCTCGCCCACCGCACCGCGGCCGTGCTGCTCACCGTCGCCGCGATCGCCTCGACGAGCATCCCCTTCGGCAAGGTCGAGCGCGTCGACCAGCTCGAAGGCGACCTCGACAGCATCGACGTCCGGGTGCAGGCCCCGCTCCAGGCCGACATCGAGCGCGTCGACCGGGTGCTGCGCATCCTCGAAGAGCGCCTCCTCGCCGAGAAGGACGCGCTCGACCTGCGCGCCATCCTCACCTCGAAGGGCTGGCGGCCGGGGCAGTACACCGTCGAGCTCTTCCTCAAGGACCCCGACCAGCGCACCGTCGAGCGCGAGGTGATCACCAAGCGCCTCGAAGAGCTCTTCCCCCAGCGCCCCGGCTACGAGTTCAAGATCGGCTGGTCGCGCGGCGGCGGCGGCGAGGGCGGCGGCATCGCGCTCATGCTCACCGGCCCCGACACCCAGGTCGCCACCGCGCTCGCCCGCGAGGTCATCACCCACCTCGAGCGGATCCCCGCGGTGCGACAGGCCGAGATCGAAGAAGACGAAGAGACCATCGAGCTGCAGTTCCAGGTCGATCTCGGGCAGGCCGAGCGCGCCGGGCTCTCGGCGTGGGCGATCGGCAGCACCCTCGACTACACCCTCCGCGGCCGGAGGCTCGGCGAGTTCCACACCGACGAGCGCCCGGTACAGCTCAAGATCGAGATGGCGCCCGCCGACCGCACCGACGTCGCCCAGGTCGCGCAGATGCCGGTCGGCGCGCCGCAGATGGGCGGCTTCACCGCGCGCCCCGACGCCGCCGTCGACGACGCCGCGACCGCGGTGATGCCCTCGGGGCTCGCCGTGCCCACCGCCGAGATCGGCACCCCGATCGGCCTCGTCGCCCGCCCGGTGCTCGCGCCCGGCTACGGCCAGATCCGCCGCGAAGACCGCCGCTCGGCGGTCACCATCCGCATCATCGGCGACGAGCAGGCCCTCTTCGGCGAGCTCCAGCGCGTCGTCGCCGGCCTCACGATGCCCACCGGCTACCGCGTCGACCTCGGCGCCCGCTTCCGCAGCCGCGACGAGAACGAAGAGGGCGGCGCGTTCGCGCTGCTCATGGCCGTCGCGATGGTCTTCTTCATCATGGGCGTGCTCTTCGAGAGCTTCATCCTGCCCTTCTCGATCCTGCTGACCATCCCGCTCGCGTTCTGCGGCGTCTTCTGGACGCTCTACCTCAGCGGGACCCCGCTCGACATCATGGCGATCGTCGGCTGCATCATCCTGGTGGGGGTGGTGGTCAACAACGGCATCGTGCTGATCGACCAGGTGCAGCACCGCCGCGCGAGCGGCGAGACCCGCACCGAGGCGCTCGTCGGCGCCGGGCGCGACCGGGTGCGGCCGATCCTGATGACCGCGCTGACGACGATCGGCGGGCTCGTGCCGATGGCGGTCGGCAACGCCTCGCTGCTCGGGATCGAGTACGCGCCGCTCGGCCGGGTCGTGATCGGCGGGCTGTTGACCGGCACGGTGCTGACGCTCTTCGCCGTGCCGCTGCTCTACGCGCTCCTCGACGACGCCCGCCACCTGCCGCGGCGGGCGCGGCTCGTGCTCGCCGGCCGCCGCGCGCCCCCGCCGAGCGAGGCCGAGGCGTGAAGGTCACCGTCGTCGGCGCCGGCGTCTTCGGCGCCACCGGCGCGATCGCGCTCGCCGCCCGCGGCCACGCCGTGCGCCTCGTCGACCCCGGCCCGCTGCCGCGCCCCGAGGCGGCGTCGACCGATCACAGCAAGGTCGTGCGCGCCGCCTACGGTGATGACATCGTCTACGTCCAGATGGCAGCCGATGCCATCACCCGCTGGCATGACTGGAACGCGCGCTGGGGCGAGGTCCTGTACCACGAAGACGGCTTCCTGCTCCGCACCCGCGGCCCGATGCCACCCGATGGCTTCGAAGCGCGCTCGTACGCCACCCTCGCCGCCCGCGGCTGGCCGGTCGAGCGCCTCGACGCCGCCGCGCTCGCCGAACGCTTCCCCGGCTGGCGCGCCGAGGCGTACCCCGACGGCTTCCTCGACCGCCGCGCCGGCTGGGCGGCGGCGAGCGCGGTGATGAACCGGCTCTACGCCGACGCGCGCGCCGCCGGGGTCGAGCTCTGCGAGGGTCTCGCCGTCGACGCGCTCGTCGAGCGCGCGGGCAGGGTCGTCGGCGTCCGCGCTGGCGGTGATGTCATCGAGGCCGACGTCACCGTCGTCGCCGCCGGCGCCTGGACCCCCACGCTCGTGCCCGCGCTCGCCGAAGTCATGCGCGCGACCGGCCATCCCATCCTGATGTTCCGGGCGCCCGATGCCATCGACTGGCGCCCGCCGCGTTTCGTGCCCTGGGCCGCCGACATCGCCGCGACCGGCTGGTATGGCTTCGCCGCCACCCCCGACGGCCTCGTCAAGGTCGCCCGCCACGCCGCGGGCGTCCCCCTCGACCCGCGCGGGCCGCGGATCGTGCCGCCCGGCGTCGTCGACGACGCCCGCGCCTTCCTCCGCGTCACCTTCCCCGCGCTCGCCGACGCGCCGCTCGAATCGACGCGGCTGTGCGCCTACTGCGACACCTTCGACGGCCACTTCTGGATCGACCGCGACCCGACGCGCGCGGGGCTGGTGGTCGCCTGCGGCGGCAGCGGGCACGCGTTCAAGTTCGCGCCGGTGCTCGGCGATCGCATCGCGGCGGCGGTCGAGGGCCGGCGCGAGTCGGTCGAGGCGCGCTTCCACTGGCGCGCGCGCGGAGCGGGGGGCAGCGAAGGGGCGCGGGCGGGGGGGTGAGCCGGGCGACACCGCCCGGACACTCGCGCGGACGGTAACGGACGGTACGGGGCGTCCCATAGGCGGGCGCGTCGACGGGGGGCGACGGCGGTGGGACCGCGGTCATTGGGGAGAGACACGCCGCCGATGGCATGGCATGGCCGTTGCTCATCCTCGGACGCGAGCGACGCAGGGTCGCTCGACCCACAACGGCAGCGCCGCTGATGCCATGAACCCATGCGGCGATGCCATCACCACATCGAGGAGATGTCTCATGTCCGACACCCATGGTGGCAAGTCGCCCGCCGTCGACCGGGCCGCGCTGATCAGCGGCTTCCGCGAGCGCCTCACCGGTCGTTTGCCGCAGGACAAGATCGACGCCGCGAGCGCGAAGCTCGAGGCGGCGACGACCTCCTACTCGGCCAACGGCAGCATCGCGAGCGCCATCTTCTACCTGAAGGTCCAGGTGAAGATCAGCGGCGGCGAGACCTTCAACGGCAACGCGGGCGGCGTCGCGACGCCCGGCGGCGGCGCGCTCTTCGGCGATGTCTACACCGATGACATCAACGCGCTGTATGCCAACACCAAGTCGTTCGAGCTCAACGCCGCGGCGGCGTACACCAGCGTGCTCTTCTTCGACGGCAGCTCGAACCTGCTCGGGCACTTCGAGTCGGGCTCGGTCTCGACGGTGATCGGTGTCTTCGGCGGCAAGGGGAGCTGGTAGGCATGATGCCATCGCGCCCGGTCTCTCGATCGGGCGCGATGGCTGTCGCCGATGGCTACATCGACATGAAGAGCATCGTGAGGTAGCCACCGAACGCGACGAGCAACAGCGCGCCCTCGCCGCGGTTGATGCGCAGCCCGGTCGCCATCAAGGGCAGCAGCAGCGCCGAGAGCCCGATCATCCACCAGTCGTCGCGGGCGATGATCTCTTCGGGCACGGCGAGCGGGTGGATGAGCGCGGTGGTGCCGAGGATGCCGAGCACGTTGAAGATGTTGGAGCCGACGACATTGGCGATCGCCATGTCGGCGTGGCCCTTGCGGGCGGCGATGACCGAGGCGGCGAGCTCGGGGAGGCTGGTGCCGGCGGCGACGATGGTGAGGCCGATGACGGCCTTCGAGACGCCCCAGGTGGTCGCGACGTCGACGGCGCCGTCGACGAGGAGCTTGGAGCCGCCGGCGAGGACGGCGGCGCCGAGGAGGGTCGCGGCGAGGTCGCCGCCGAGGCTGCCGGTGCCGGTGGGGACGTCGTCTTCGCTGGTGATGCTGGCGTGGTCGCGGCGGCCGGCGCGCACGGTGAGGGCGATGAAGACGATCATGCCGGTGAGCAGGGCGGCGCCTTCGAGGCGGCCGATGTCGCCGTCGAGCGCGAGCAGGTGCAGGCCGATCGCGGCGATGAGCATGACCGGGTACTCGCGGCGCAGCGTGGATCGCTCGACGGTGAGCGGCGCGAGCGCGGCGGCGATGCCGAGGATGGCGGCGATGTTGAAGATGTTGCTGCCGACGACATTGCCGACCGAGAGGTCGGGCGCGCCTTCGAGCGCGGCGAGCACCGAGACGACGAGCTCGGGCATCGAGGTGCCGGCGGCGACGATGGTGAGGCCGATGACGGTGGGGGTGACGCGGGCCCGGCGGGCGAGGCCGGCGGCGCCGCGGACGAGGGCCTCGCCGCCGACGACGAGGAGCACGAGACCGCCGATGATCGACGACCACGCGATGAGCATAGGGGGACTCCGGGTGGGTGGTGGCAATAGATGCCGGGGCGCGGGGCGCGTCGCGGTCAGCGGCGTCCGCCGCGGGAGCGGCCGGTGAAGCGCTTCGTCGGGCGGGCGGGGCGCGCGGGGCGGTGGGGGCGGTGGACCTTGTGGTCGAGGGCGCGCACGAGCGCGAGCTCGATGCGGCGCTCGCGCACGCTGACGTCGTGGATCTTGACCCGGACGGCGTCGCCGAGGCGGTGGCGGGCGCCGCTGCGCATCTCGACGAGCGCGGTGCCGTCGGGGGTGAGGCGGTAGTGCTCGCCGGTGCGGTCGAGGGGCAGGTAGCCCTCGACGTTGTACTGCCCGAGCTGCACGAAGAGGCCGGCGCGGGTGACGCCCATCACGACGCCTTCGGTGACCTGTCCGACGTGGCCGAGCATGGCGAGCGCCTTGTAGAGCGCCATGACGGTGCGCTCGGCGTCGACGACGATGCGCTCGCTGCGGCTGGTCTCGCGGGCGATCTCGGCGAGCTCGTCGAAGTCGGCGGTCTCTTCGCCGGCGAGCGCGGCCTTGATGAGCCGGTGCACGACGAGGTCGGGGTAGCGGCGGATGGGGCTGGTGAAGTGCAGGTAGCGGGGCGCGCCGAGGCCGAAGTGGGGCGAGAGCTCGGCGCGGTACTCGGCCTTGGCCATGGCGCGCAGGAGCGCGAAGTTGAGGAGGTCGCGGAGGGGGTGCTCGGTGATGCTGGCGACCCAGGCGTCGAGCGCGCGCACGTCGTCGGCGTGGGAGGAGATCGGGGCGCCGAGCAGCTCGGCGAGGCGGCGGAAGCGCACGAGCGCCTCGGTGGGCGGGTCGTCGTGTACGCGGTAGAGGCTGGGGTGCTCGGCTTCGACGAAGAC